>NZ_JBHZAK010000004.1:331267-462428 GCF_042754165.1 Nocardia sp. NPDC059229 | reverse complement strand
TCTCGGACTGCCGGCATTGTCACTGGCCTGGGGTCTGTGGGCCCAATCCAGCGGCATGACCGGGCACCTGCACGACACCGACATCGCCCGCATGGCCAAACTGGGACTACGGGCGATGTCTACCGAGCAGGCTCTTGCACTCTTCGACGCTTCGGTCGCACTGGGAATTTCTTGCTCAGTGCCAATTCGGATCGATAGGACGGCGCTACAAGGTATCTCAGCCCTCAGCGTGACCCCACCAGCTCTCCGCAACCTAGCCCCGAACCGCCCAGCTACCGGTAGCCCAGAATCGACTTCGCAGCTACGGGAACGCATTGCCGCACTCGGCGATGATGAGAAGTTTGACGCGCTGTTGGAAATTGTGCGTCGAAATGCTGCGGCGGTACTGGGGCATGCGACTGCCGAAGCGATTCAACCGGATCGTCAATTCCTCGAGCAAGGATTTGAATCGCTTAGTGTGCTCGAGTTGGCGAACAAACTTCATGCGTCCCTCGGCCTGCGGATAACCCCGATGGTCATCTTGGACAGCGAAAGCCCGGCGGATCTGGCTACGCATCTCCTTTCCGAGCTGGCTAAAATTGAACAATCTGAACCTAATCGCACCAATGGAAATGCTGCATCCGATACCTTCAGTGAAATATTCCATCAAGCGGTGAAGAATGGTCGCATCGAAGAAGGGTTGAAACTGCTAGATGCCGCAACTGCATTGCGGCCGAAATTTGATACGTTGGATGGCTCGCGCCTGCCCGGGCCGGTCCGGCTTGCTGATGGCGACCGGGACGGGATTGCGAGAATTGTATGCGTAGTTGCGCCGACCGCGACTGGCGGTGCGCATCAGTATGCGCGCCTCGCGGCCAGATTTCGCGGTAAACGATCTGTTTCTGCGGTCTCATTGCCAGGGTTTCGCGTGGGCGAAAGTTTGCCCGCGACTCCAGAAATCGCAGTAGAAATGGTCGCAGACAGCATCTTGAAGGCTGCTGGCGACGGTCCGTTCGTTATTCTCGGACACTCATCTGGAGGCAACTATGCACACGCTGCCACGCATTATCTGAATCAGACAGTGGGGAGAACGGCTAACGGGCTGATCATGCTGGATAGTTTCCGGCCGGCTACAATCGGTTGGGGAGTTCCAATGGATCAGCTAATGTTGGCCTTGATTGATCGGGAGGGAATCCTCGGAAGATTCGATACCACGAAGCTTACTGCGATGGTTCATTGGTGCTCTATGCTGCATGATATCGAGCGCCCGCAAACCGGTATTCCTGAGCTATTCGTCAAATGCAACGAGCCGTACTTCTTCAATAACGATGGCGAGTCCAAAATCCCTTGGCTCGCAGAACCGTGGTTCCCGACGCAGCAGGTCGAGCAAACGGAGACCGGGCACTTCTCGCTGCTTGAGGAGGAAGTCGACAGTACGGCAATGCTGGTCGAGAGCTGGATACGCGCTATCACTATCTAACCGCAGCTGGATTCTGGCCAAGACAGCGGGGTTTTGGCCAGAATCCGCTCGTGTATCAGCGATTACTCCGAGGCTCATAGCTGTCATGGGTTCTACGCCTGTAGGTGTAGAACCCATGACCACGGCTAGCTGGTCAGACTGATGCGCCGATAGAGTCATTCAGGCATTGTCTTTGCATGCTGGTGGCACGTATCGTCAAGGTTAGAGAAAATAAGCACCTTCCTGGAAGGGATGACTTGACAACTGCAAAATCGGCCGAACGACTAGACCCGGCATTCAGAAGACTTGCGACGGTGTTGCTGGTCGGGGTTGTGCCGGTGACTTTCGACACTACAATCGTGAACGTTGCTTTGCACACCATCTCCAGTAGTCTGCATACAACGATTCTGGCGACCCAATGGACTCTGACGGGCTATGTACTGGCGATGGCCATGATCATGCCAATAAGTGGTTGGGCGATTGACCGTTTCGGTGACAAACGAACGTGGATCTTTGCGCTGGGCGTCTTCCTGCTTGCTTCAATTCTGGCGGGTGTAGCTCCGAATATTGGATGCTTGATCGCTTTCCGCATCTTGCAGGGCTGTGGCGGAGGCTTAATGTTGCCTACCATGCAGACCATCTTGGTCAGGAACGCCGGCGGGCGCCCAATGGGGCAAGTAATGGCATTGACTAGCATTGTCGCAGTTGCTGGTCCGATCTTTGGCCCCGTCGTCGGCGGGCTGATAACAAACTTTTTAGTGTGGCGCTGGATCTTCTGGGTGAATATCCCATTCTGTGTAGCCGGCTTGGTGTTGGCTGCACGTGTTCTCGATACTAGTGGCGAGCAGAAAGATCTTCGGAGACTTGACGTCAAAGGTCTTGTATTGTTGCCGCCCGCACTAGCCGCGATAATCTTTGGTCTGTCGCAAGTCGGCGTGCATGGAGGGTTTGGTGCGAAGTCCGTACTGATACCTGTAGGAGCTGGCCTCGTCCTTCTGGCCGCGTTTGTCTTTCATGCTCTAAAGACTAATAATGCCGCTTTGATTGATCTGCGTCTTTTCCGGTCTCGGCCCTTCTCGGCTTCGACCAGCATGTTGTTCTTATATGGGTTCGTCCTGCAAGGAACTATGCTGCTCTTGCCTCTCTACTATCAGCAAGAGCGTGGCCAAAGTGCACTCGCCGCTGGCCTTCTTCTTGCCCCACAGGGTGTTGGGAGCTTGCTGGTTAGGGGCAGGACCGGAAAGCTATCGGATCGTCTCGGCGCAAGGCCGGTAGTTCTGGGAGGATTTGTACTGGCTACAATAGGCACGTTTATCTATACGCAGGCTGGTGTGAATACCAACGAATATTTGCTCAGTCTGTCTCTCGTTATCCGCGGGGCCGGGCTCGGCGCCTTGGCGATTCCTATTATGTCGAGTGCCTATGGGGGACTGACTCGCACTGAGATACCGCATGCCAGTAGCGCTACGCGGATCATGCAGCAACTCGGTGGTTCATTTGGGACCGCGGCGCTGGCAGTGATCCTGCAAACGCAACTCGTCGCGCATCACGGTAGCGGCTCGATTGGGCAGCAGGCCGCATTCCAAAATGCATTCTGGTGGTGTCTTGCTTTTACTGTACTAGCCGTCATCCCCGCGTTCGCTCTTCCTGGCAGGGCTCACTCAGTGGCTGCAGCATCAGCTTAATTATAGCCGGGGAAGTTTCTGAAATAGTGACGTTCTTGACAGGATTTGGGAGTGGAATCGATGATCGAAACTGAACTGCTGCTAGATGTGCTGCGCAATGCGGCACATTGCTCATTTTCAATTAATCTTTCGGCGTGACCTAAAGGAATCGACCGGTGTCGCGCACGGAGTAAGTAGTGTTGTGTATAGCTGACGCTTGTGTTGTTCTGTAGTCGGCTGGCCGCGGCCGCTTCCCGAGCTTCGTTCGGAGTGCAACTTGCCGCGGCCGGCCGGGCGTGAGTGTGGAGCCGAACATCCAACTCGATACTTAGGCAAATAATCGTAATGTTGTCGATATAGGTTATTTCATGTTTGACTCGATGAAATACATTATCGCGGTCTTAGTGGGCGTGAATTCTTTGAAGGCCACGGATTAGCGAGCTTCCCTTGCTGTTGCAGAGATCTGATCCAGTCCTGGGCGATATGGTGGGGGACGCCGTAATGTCGCGCCACCTTCGCGATGCTGCCGAGTCTCCAGTATGTCACTCCAAAATCATCGGGAGCACTGGCCTTTGG
This sequence comes from Nocardia sp. NPDC059229, assembly GCF_042754165.1. Taxonomy (NCBI): domain Bacteria; kingdom Bacillati; phylum Actinomycetota; class Actinomycetes; order Mycobacteriales; family Nocardiaceae; genus Nocardia; species Nocardia sp. NPDC059229. The sequence continues at coordinate 458,750 of NZ_JBHZAK010000004.1, read as the reverse complement.
TGTTTGGGCATGCGGTGGCAGCGATTCTTGTGCGGAGTACGATTTTCTCGATTGTTGAGTTGTCTTAACGTACCGACCGTTTTCTTGGGGGGACTCTTTCTTCTCAGGCTCAGGCTCAGGCTTCGTAACTGTGTTGTCGATCCGGGGTTCAGCCGATGGTTCGGGTAGCGATTGAAGGCCAGATAGCATGGTTGCAGTTTCAATCAAGAGGGAAAAGTCAATAGATGCAATCGCGCTAGGGATGCGTGCTCCGTCGCTGGCGTCTGTTCGAACTTCGATCAGGCGAGCGTCGCCCTGATCGATCTCGACTGTTGCCACGATGCGGGGCGAGTTTGTGAATTTGTTTGCGATAGTGATTGTGTAGGTGTCTGCCATCTCGACTGGTCCAATCGCGGGCGGGCTAGCTAGCATCAGAGGGGGGTAGCTCTGGAGATTCATCTAGTTTCCGCAGGCGGCCGATCCATCCCTGTGCGGTATGGCGTGGCACACCGTAGTGACTTGCGACTGCGGTTACCGTTCCCAACTGCTGGTGCAGGTCGCGTAACTCGCTGCTCGGGGGCATTCGGCGGTACGCTCTACCTGTTGCGGTGGCGCTCCCGGTGTTGTTCTCGGAGTGCGGTGCCGGTGCGAGGGTGGTGTCGGAACTTGCCGACGTCGGTCCGTCTAGCGCCAGTTGAGTTGGACTTCGTTCAAACTCAGCGGGCTTGGTGGAATCTGCAAGCTGCGGCAGGAACCTAGCGGCTAGCGCGGAGACGATTGCTGGGATGTCAATGCTTGGGACGCTCTGCGGAGTGAGGCCGGATGCGAACGGGGCATTGAGGGAGACCTGGGTGACTCGAGGTGCTGGTGGAGAGTCGTCAACATGGACCGTCAGTCGAGCCAGGTCCGGAGGTTCGGCCTCGCCATGCGCCGGTACAGGGATGATGACGACTGAGTAGCAAGCCATGCTTGGTCCGGTCCCTTGTGTGGCTTTGTGTGTCGGGTCTGACTGCTCCCGCACGATAGCACCGCTGACCGACGCGGTTTATCCCCGGGACACGGGGATCGATGCAGGATGAAGCTAGTGCCCCGTCAAGCAACGTTGGGTAGGTAATCCGGGTGCCGGATCTTGGATCCGACGGCGAAGTCGCGGACGGGTCCGGCGTGTTGGTTGCGCCAGCGGACGTAGGTGCCGATCGCGTCGTCTTGCTCACCGCGGCTGCGGTGGTCGGTGCCGTTGAGAGCGAAGTAGCGCAGTGCGGCGAACTCGCACTCGATCCGGTTGAGCCATGACGAATACGTGGGCAGGAATACCAGCTCGACGGCGTTGCCCGCGCACCACGCGCGGACTTCGGCGCGTTTGTGGACCGAGTAGTTGTCGCAGACCAGATACACTTTCTGGCCGGGCCATCGGGCCCGTAGGGATTTCAGGAAGGCCAAGAATTCGGTCCATCGTTTCCGGTCTCGGATCCGGTAGTACAACTGCCCGGTCCGCAGGTCCAAGGCACCGAACATGTGCCGGACACCCTGGGTTCGATGGTAGGTATAGAACGCTGCCTAGCAGCGACTGGTTGCTGCTATCTCCGGTCAAACCGGAGGGTGAATATCTCGATTAGGTGAATCGTGAGCCGTTTGCCAGATCGCTGACCATGCAGCGAGATAGGGCTCATCAACGAGATCTTGAGCGATCGTCATGAATAGCTCGTGGTCGGGAAACGTGTTCGACTCGTAGCCGAGCACCCTGACGACGGCCGCCCGCCGCAACCCAGTTCGTTCCGAAAGGCCCGTGTCGAAACGCTCACCTTCGATGGTCCGGAGCCATTCGAGATGCGTGTTCATCATCTCGGCGAACTCGGGTGGCAGCGTGACTGTTTCGCCGCGGCTTGCCCACTTCTTGACCACGCTGAGGGAGATGTCGGTCTTCTCCGCGAACTCGCGCTGAGACAGCCTCAGCGCCTTTCGCAGCGCTGTCGCGTCGGCACCCGTCCATGCCTCTTGCATACCCATTTCCTCACCCCGGCGGGAGATGCGTGTACCGAGCGTATACCGGCGTGCACCGCCGTCCACTTCATTCGGAGCGAAGGCGGCGGGAGGGTGAAATCGCACCCGATTCCAGGTCGGCCCCCTGGCGTCGGGTGCACTCCAGAACCGTTCCAGGGACCAGGAGAACACCCGACATGGACATCATCCTCGCGATAACCCTCGCTTCGCTACTGCTGTTCGTCGCGATCCTCATCGGTCGAATCGCCGACGCGCATTGGCACACGGTTCCTCGGCTCACGGTCGCCGACATCCAGACAAGACTCGCCGCCGAGCCGCCGCGGACCTACGTCCCACTCAGTCGGGGTGGTGACGATGGGCCTGCTGCCCTCCGCCATCGGATTCCTGCGCAGCGACATCTCCGGACTGAACCAGCCGCACGACGAACTTCAGATTCGCCGCGCCGCCAACCTGACTGGCTACGACCTGCGCAAAACGATCGTGTTCAGTGAGCAGACCGAGAACCGGGCACATCGTCTGCGCGTCGCGATCGACCGATTGGGTGTCGACGCCGTAATCGTGCCCAGCACTTCGCATTTCGACGGCCATGACATACCGACCGATCTGCTCGCAGTGGCGACGGTGATCACGGTGTCGCCCGGCAGCACGACGGCTCGGACGCCGCGGCCGAGCTAGGGGCACGCGATGTCCATTCGAGGAGTATTGGCCGGCCTGAATGGCGAGCAGCCCCGCGCCTGGCTGCAATACGAGGACGGCTCGTGGGCGCCGGTCGCCAAGGACGGATGGGTCGGGCCGTCGATCACCGCCGACGATCTCCGCGCGGTCGCTCAGCAGGATCTCGACGAACTCGAGGCGGCCGGATTCATCACCGAAATCATCGATGTCGAACCGCTGTCGGTCGTTGACGTCGAGTGCGGCACACAGCAGGGAGGACGCACCGCACACCCTCTGCCCGGCTGCGGCTCAGCCTGATTTGAGGCCCTCGGTCTGAGCCCGGGGGCCTCTCAGGCTTTCTCCGCATTGCCGCGTGTCCGCAGCAGGTAGGTCGTCAATTTCCCGTTCGCGAATAGCTATAGGCGATTACAACATTCGTTGCTGATCAGCCTGGGCTATTGCCCGAATTCGAGTGGCGGAATAACCTGGGTTCTACTCGATGCGATCCGATTAACCGGACAGTCATCGAACTGATAGCCAGGGTCTGTGTTGGCAGCCCTGATGACGCGAACTATCGCGTATTCCAGAAGATCTGTGCCAGCGCGAGCATGCGAGACGAATCTGATCCCAGCTCAACTCGGCTCTCGCTGGGCAACGCTGGTGATCTTGAACTCTCGGGCGTCGGCAAGGAGATTCGACCATGTCCACTACGGAGGCATATCTGACTCGGGCGCAGGTGGCGCACCGGCTGAAGCTGACTCCGAAGACGCTTGCCAACTGGGCATCAGTTGGCAAGGGGCCCAAGTGTATTCGCCTTGTGGGCGGGCGAGTCCGGTATCCCAGTGAGGACTACTTCGCGTGGGAGCGGACGCAAACCGGCTAACACTCCAGTTATTGACCGGCTAACTATCAAGTTCTTGTCTCAGCCCGTTCGCACAAGGAGATTCGTCATGTCCATCGAAATCGCGCACCTGACCCGGCTGCAAGTTGCGAAGCGACTTCAGCTGTCGGAGAAGGCCCTTCGGAACTGGGCGGCGCAGAAGCCGCAGAAGGGGCCGCGATGCATCCATATCGGTGGATGCGCTCGCTACCCGGTTGCCGATTACGACGAGTGGGAGCGGGCGCTACTGCAACAGTGAAGGAGATAGCCGGTGCCGAGCGTTGAGCTCAAGATCGGCCAGTGGGGCACGATCAGCAGCAAGAAGTATCCGGACAGGGCCGGGCCGAAGAAGTGCCGGGCCTGGACCAAGTATCGGGATACCGACGGTGTCAGTCGTCCTGTGGACTGCTGGGACACAACCGAACCCAAGGCGCGGGCGAAGCTCAAGGACATCCTGGAAGTCCGGCAGGCGCCTGCCAAGGCCGCGAAAGAGGGCCTGCTGACGCCGAATACGCGCTTCAGCACCGCGCTGGATATGTGGCTGGAGGAACTGAAGCTCGACGAGACCATGGTGCCGCAGACCATCGACGGATACGAGCGACAGATCAACAAGTCCGACGACAAGCGCGCGGATCCCGACGCGATCAAGATCCGGCCCATGCTGGGGAACTACCGGATTCGCGAGATCGACACGGCCGTCGTGGACAACTACCTGAAGTCGATCAGCAAGCTGGGGTACAAGCGAAAGGCGCGGTGGCAGGCCACGATTCTGCGCGAAACGCTGGATCTGTGCATCCGTCACGGCGCGCTCACAGGCGCGAATCCCATGAGCGGAGTCTCCAAGCGCACGATGCGCAGTAGGAAGAAGTCCGTCAAGGCCGAGGCGTGGACCACGTTGCAGGCCATGCGCGAGACGGTGGAGAAGTGGGGCCGCGGCGAGGAGATCCCCGGCACGCCCGCCTACAAGCACGGTCCGCGCCGGGACTCCCAGGAGATCCTGGACGTGTGCGACTGCACGGCCGGTGCCGGCGGTGTCCGTCCGCACGAGGTGTTCGCGTTCGAATGGGACGAGGTCGAAGGCATCGACTTCGACGCGACGAAGTGGCCGACCATCGGGCCGGACAGCTGCCCGGAGGTCTGGCTCACGATCTCAGGGACGGTAGTCACGGTGAAGGGGCAGGGCTGTTTTCGCCAGGAGCGGCTGAAGGTGGGCAAGAAGCCCTACCGGGTGCGCGTGCCCTGGTACATGGTGCTGATCCTGCGCCGCCGCTGGGACGAGGCCGGGCACCCGAGCGATGGCCTGATCTTCGTGAACCGGAACGGAAAGGTCAAGAACCCGAACAACTTCAACCGGACGTTCCGGGCCGCACGCGAAACTGAGTACGCGCACATCACTCTGCGCTCCTACCGAAAGCGGGTAGCGACCGCGACGGCCGAGGAGAAGGGCATCGACGCCGCGGGGCTTCAGCTCAACCATGTGCTGGGGTCGCGAGTGACCGCCGAGCATTACGTGGAGAAGCCGCGTGATGTCCCCGACAACCGTGACGTGCTCAACGCCTACGTCGCGTGAGGAGTTGGAAGAAATGCGCTCAGAAGTTGGTGACAAGTTGGAAAGACGTCAAGTAAGCAGCAGGCCCAGGCGGGAGAAAGATCTCCGGCCTGGGCCTTTAGGGGTGGCTGACGGGACTCGAACCCGCGACACCCAGGATCACAACCTGGTGCTCTACCAGCTGAACTACAGCCACCATTGCCGTAACTTCCGGCGCGGTAGATATTAACGTGTCGCCGCGACGAGTACCTAATCGGCTGTTCAGATGGGGTTTAGTCAGCCTCGGGAGCGGTTGCTCCGGGGGTGGAGAGTTCGGCGGCGACGGCGGCGATCTCAGCGGTGGAGGGGCCGGGCGGGGCGACGAAGGCGGTGCGGCGGTAGTACTCGAGCTCGCGGATGGATTCCTTGATGTCGGCGAGGGCGCGGTGGGCGAGGCCCTTCTCGGGCTGGCCGAAGTAGATGCGCGGGTACCAGCGGCGGGCCAGTTCCTTGATGGAGCTGACGTCGATCATGCGGTAGTGCAGGTGGGTGTCGAGGGCCGGCATGTCGCGGGCGATGAAGCCGCGGTCGGTGGCGATGGAGTTGCCGGCCAGCGGGACCGTGCGCGCGGTGGGGACGTACTGCTTGATGTAGGCGAGGATCTGCTGCTCGGCCTCGGCGACAGAGACGGTGGAGCGGCGGACCTCCTCGGTGAGCCCGGAGCGGGCGTGCATCTCGGCCACCACCGGCGGCATGGCGGCCAGCGCGTCGTCGTCGGCGTGGATCACGATGTCCACGCCCTCGCCGAGGATATTGAGGTCACTGTCGGTCACGAGTGCGGCCACCTCGATCAGCTTGTCGCTGTCGAGCTGTAGGCCGGTCATCTCGCAGTCCATCCACACCACGTACTTGTCCACCCGCCAAACACTAACGCTTCGGCGTTCCGCGACCCGGATGCCCGGCCGCGTCGAGCCCGCTCGGCCGCCCGACCGGGCAGTATCGTTCACACCAGTCCCGCATAACGAGCGGTCGGCATGTTGGTTGGGCAGTTCCCAGGGCAGTAGTTCACAGGGCAGTCGCAGTTGGCAGAGCAGACGGAGGATGCGCGATGACCACCCCGCAGGAGAAGGCAGCGGCGGCACGGAAGGCGGCGGAGGAGGCGGCGCGGATCGCGGCGGAGGCGGCAGCCGCCGCCGAGGCCGCGGAAAAGGAAGCCGCCGATCAAGAGGCGGCGGCCAAGGCCGCGCAGACGGCTCCGGGGGGCAACGGCATGACGAAAACCGCTGCTGCGGAATCTGATCAGGCCGCCGAGGACGAGGCCGCCGCACAGGAGATCGCGGCGGGATACGCCATGGAGGGCCTGGCGCTGGAGCTGGGCACCGTGATCGTCGGCGACACCGTGCATCCCGATGCGCGGGTGCGGATTCCGATGAAGACCATGAACCGCCACGGCCTGGTCGCGGGCGCCACCGGTACCGGTAAGACCAAGACCTTGCAGGGCATCGCCGAGCAGCTCTCGGCGGCGGGCGTGCCGGTGGTGCTGGCCGATATCAAGGGCGACCTGTCGGGTCTGGCGCAGCCGGGGCAGGCGAACGACAAGCTGCTGGCCCGCGCCCGGGAGACCGGCGATCCGGACTGGAGGCCGCAGGGCTTCCCGTGTGAGTTCGTCTCCCTCGGCACCGGGGGGATCGGCGTGCCGATCCGCGCCACCATCACCTCGTTCGGCCCGATCCTGCTCAGTAAGGCGCTGGGGCTCAACGAAACCCAGGAATCCACCCTCGGCCTGATCTTCCACTGGTCGGACCAGAACGGCTTGGCGCTGCTGGATCTGAAGGATCTGCGCGCGGTCATCCAATACCTCACCAGCCCGGAGGGTAAGGAAGATCTCAAGGGCATCGGCGGCGTCTCCGCGCAGACCGCGGGTGTGATCCTGCGCGCACTGGTGAATCTGGAGGCCGACGGCGGCGACACCTTCTTCGGCGAGCCCGAGCTCGAGCCCGCCGATCTCATGCGCACCGCGGGCGGGCAGGGCGTCATCACCCTGTTCGAGCTGGGCGCGCAGGCCGCGCGGCCGCAGATGTTCTCGACCTTCCTGATGTGGGTGCTGGCCAACCTGTTCCAGACGCTGCCCGAGGTCGGCGATATGGACAAGCCCAAGCTGGTGTTCATCTTCGACGAGGCGCACCTGCTGTTCAACGACGCCTCCAAGGCGTTCCTGAACCAGGTGGAGCAGACGGTGAAGCTGATCCGCTCCAAGGGCGTCGGCGTCTTCTTCTGCACCCAGCTGCCCACCGACATCCCGAATCCGGTGCTCTCCCAGCTGGGTGCGCGCATCCAGCACGCGCTGCGCGCGTTCACGCCGGAAGATCAAGCGGCGCTGTCGAAGACGGTGCGCACCTATCCCAAGACCGCCACCTACGATCTCGAAAAGGCGCTCACCTCACTGGGTATCGGTGAGGCCGTGGTGACGGTGCTCTCGGAGAAGGGCGCGCCCACCCCGGTCGCCTGGGCGCGCATGCAGCCGCCACGCTCGCTCATGGACACCATCGGAGACGACGGAATCCGTTCCCGCGCACAGCAGTCCACGCTGTACGGCAAGTACGGGACCACCATCGACGCGGAATCGGCCTACGAGATCCTGACCGCGAAGATTCAGGCGACCGCGCAGCGGCAGGCCGACGAGGCGGCGGCCAAGGGCCCGCGCTCGGCCAGGCCCGCCCCGCAGGAGGATTCGATGGCCGAGAAGATCGTCAAGAATCCCGCCTTCAAGAACTTCCTGCGATCGGCGGCCACCGTCGCCGGGCGCGAGATCAGCCGCAGCATCTTCGGCACCCGGAAGCGGTAGCTCGGCTCAGCGCCCGATATCGCGGCTGAGCAGATCGTCGATGGTTTCGCGCCGGACCAGCTCCCGGCACCCGCCGTCGCGGACCGCGACGATCGGCGGGCGGCCGACGCCGTTGTAGGACGAGGCCAGGCTGTGGTGGTACGCCCCGGTGCAGGGCATGGCCAGCACCTCGCCGGGCCGCAGGTCGGCCGGCAGCCGGACGTCGCGGGCCAGGATGTCGCCCGCCTCGCAGTAGCGTCCGGCGATGGTGGCGGTCATGTGCGGGCCGGTGGGATGCCGGTTGGCGACCACGGCGTCGTAGCGCGCGCCGTAGAGGGCGACCCGCGGGTTGTCGCTCATGCCGCCGTCCACGGTCACATAGGTGTGGCCGTGCTCGACGTGTTTCACCGACAGCACGCGGTACAGCGTGATGCCCGCCCGTGCCACGATGGCGCGGCCGGGTTCGAGGGCGATGCGGGGCCGCGGGAAGCCGTGCCGGGCGCAGGCCGCGTCCAGCGAATCCTCGATGATGTCGGCCAGTTCGGCCAGGTTCATCTCGGCGTCGCCGCTGCGGTAGGCCACCGCGTGCCCGCCGCCGAGGTCCAGGTCGGTCAGGGTGACGCCGAATTCGTCGCGGATGCGGGCCATTTCGGCGATCATGCGCCGCACCGCCTCGCCGTAGGGGAAGGTGTTGTAGATCTGCGACCCGATATGGCAGTGCAGCCCGGCCAGGGTCAGATTCGGTTGCCGCACAATGCGATCCACCGCCTCCATCACCGCCCGCCCGCCGATCGGGAAACCGAACTTCTGATCGGTGACGCCGGTGCGGACCGCCGGATGTCCGTCGATGTCGATATCGGGGGTGACGCGCAGCAGCACCCGCTGCGGCCGCTCGGCCAGCGCCGAGAGCAGCGTGATCTCGGTGAGCGAGTCGATCACGATGCGCCCGACCCGGCAGTTCACGGCCGTCTCCAGCTCGGCGAAGGGTTTCCCGTTGCCGTGCAGCACGATCCGCTCCGGATCGGCCCAGCTGGACAGTGCCACCGCCAGTTCCCCGGCCGAGCACACGTCCAGCGACAGCCCCTCGTCGGTGATCCATTCGGCCACCGCGCGGGTGAGCAGTGCCTTGCCCGCATAGATGATCTCGGCGTCGGGGAACCGAGTGCGGTAGGCCTGACAGCGGGTGCGCACCTCGCCCTCGTCGAGCACATACGTCGGCGTGCCGTATTGATCGGCGATGTCGGCCAGCGCCACGCCGCCGACGGTGATGCGCCCGTCGGCGTCGTAGTGGGTTTCGCGTGGCCAGACCGCCGGATCGAGCCGGGGGACCATGCCCCCGTCACGCAGCGACGGGAAGATCTCGAGCAGCGTCAAGACGTCTCCTGGTGAGAGCTCCCCGCTTTCTCTCATGCGGGGCCGACACCAGGACTACGCCCGATTCCGCTGTCCGGAATGTCCGGCAACGTCCCCTTTACGAGCGCCCCGCCGATCTTGACGGTTTGCTGATCAGCTGCCGAGCTTCTTGTAGGCGGCGCCGGCCACCACCGAGGTGATCGAGCGCGGGCCGAACTGCCCGGCCAGGCTCATACCCTTGCTGATCAGGCCCGGGACCACGCGCATCTTGTTGCGGGCGAGCGCGTCGATGGTGATCTTGGCGGTGTGGGCGGCGGTGACCCAGATGAACTCCGGGATCTTGTTGCCCATCTCCTCCTGGTCCGGGTTGTCGGTACGGACCGGGCCGGGAGCCAGCAGGGTGACATTGATGCCGGTGCCCTTGAGCTCACCGCGTAGCGACTCGGAGAAGGTGTTCACGAACGCCTTGCTCGCGGAGTAGGTGGTGTTGTTCGGAATCGGCATATTGCCCGCCGCCGAGCCGGTGACGAGGATGCCGCCCGCCCGGCGCTCCAGCATGCCCGGCAGCACGGCCAGCGTGAGATCGTGCACGGCAACGGCATTCAGTTCCATGATGTCGCGCTCGTAGTCCAGGTCCAGCTTGGCCAGCGGGCCGAACGTGGAGACACCGGCGTTGTTGCAGAGGATGGCGATGTCCCGCGCGGCCAGCTCCTTGGCCAGCGGCGCGCGCTGATCGCGGTCGGACAGGTCCACCGCGCGCACCTCGGCGGTGATGCCGTACCGCTCGGTCAGCCGCTGTGCCAGCTCGGCCAGCAGGTCGCCGCGGCGGGCGACGAGGATCAGCGAGTAGCCCCGCGAGGCAAGCTCTTCGGCGAGGGCGGTGCCGATCCCGGAGGAGGCTCCGGTGACGATGGCACGATTGTCGGCGGTGGGTACAGGCAGGCTCACGGGACCCGAGCCTACCGATGTTCGCGCGGATGGGGCGCTCGGCGTGCGGGTGGGGTGGACGAAAGGGGAACCACTCCACCCGCACGCCCGCGTTCACGCCGTTCAGCGCGTGTCCGGCGGGCGGATCAGGAAGTGCCTGCCCGGATCAGGCGGTGCACTTCGAGATCAGGCGGTGCACTTCGAGATGAGGACGCTGGCCTGGGAGGGATCCGCGCTGCCCAGGCTCACCATCAGGGGGTTCGGGTCCGGGCCGCTGGCCGCGAGGGCATTGCGCTCGGCGGCGGCCAGGTTGTTGCCCAGGCCGGTGTACAGCCGGCCGTCGCGGTCCACGAGAGCGGCGCAGCCGTTGTTCCAGCGCAGCGCCACCGCACAGTTGGAGAAGCCGCACTGGTCCATGGCGTCGGCGTCGGCGCGGCCCTGGTCGGGCGCGTTGTAGGCGTAGCCGATCGCCCACTGGTCGCCTCGGTCGGCGACGGCGAAGGAGCCGTAGTAGTCGTAGCCGGCGTGCGCCGTGCCCATGCCGGTGCTCATCAGCGCGGCGGCGGCGGAGGCCACCGCACCGGCGGCGGCCTTACGAGACAGATGCATAGAGAATTTCTCCCCCGGGATCGTTGAAGCAGGTGCTCCGCGATCATGGCAGGGTGGTACGACATTCCCGACCATCTGAATCGGTTGGTGTATAGGTCATTTCGATTTCGGCCGGAAATGCTGTCCCGTGACCGGTCAATTCCGGGGTTTGGGCTCCATGAAGGCGATGCCCCAGTTCAGGTGACCGTGCCAGACGCTGGCTATGCGGCCGCCCTGGACGGCGGGTTTGGGGTCGCCGATCGGGCCGCCCGCGGCGCGGACGGCGGCGACGGTGGCGTCCAGGTCGGGGGCCAGGAAGGCGACGCCGGTCAGGGCAGGTGCGCGGCCGGAGGACACGGCCTCGATGAACGGTTCGCCGACCCGGTAGAAGGCCATTTCAGGTCCTTCCGGGCCGCGCGGGAAGAAGCGCCGGCGCGGCGGGACGCCGAGGACGGCGGTCAGATCGGCGACGGCGTCGTCCAGATCGGGCACCCAGTAGACGACGTGATCGACGGTGGTCACGCCGTTCGGATGCACCGGCATGGAATCAGCTTCGGGCGTCGTCGATTCCAGGTACGGGATGCCGAGTGATTCGGGGGCGGCATGGGTTTCGTCGAAACCCCAGGCGGGCTCGCCCAGGGTGCAGGCGACGCGGCCGATCTGCACTCGGCCGCCGCTGACGGTGAAACCCAGTGCCGCCCAGGACTGCTCGTCTCCGGGCAGTCCCAGGCGGGTGAGATTCGGCATTACAGGGCCGCCGCCAGCCGGGTGCCCTGGTTGATGGCACGCTTGGCGTCGAGTTCGGCGGCCAGGTCGGCGCCGCCGATGAGGTGCACCTTCACGCCCGCGTTCTGCAGCGGCTCGTGCAGGTCGCGCACGGATTCCTGGCCCGCGCACAGGATCACGTTGTCGCACTCGATGATCTGCGGGCGCTGGCGCTTCTCGCCGAAGCTGATGTGCAGGCCGCGGTCGTCGATGCGCTCGTAGTTGACGCCGCCGATCTGCTCGACGCCCTTGGCCTTGACCGCGGCCCGGTGCACCCAGCCGGTGGTCTTGCCCAGTCCCTTGCCGAAGGAGGACGACTTGCGCTGCAGCAGTACGACTTCCCGGGCGGCGGGAGAGGGCCTGGGGGTGGTGACGAAGCCGGGGACGGTGGGATCGTCGGAGACGCCCCACTCTTCCTTCCACTCGTCGAGCTTGAGGCTGGGATGTCCTTCGACGGTGAGGAATTCACTCACGTCGAAGCCGATGCCGCCGGCGCCGATGACCGCCACCTTCCTGCCCACCGGCTTGCCCTCGCGCACCAGCTCGGCATAGGTGAGCACCTTCGGGTGGTCGATGCCGGGGATATTGGGGATGCGCGGCTTCACGCCGGTGGCCAGGATGACCTGGTCGTAACCGCCCGCGACGAGCTGCTCGGCGGTGGCCCGGGTCTCGAGATACACGCGCACACCGGTGATTTCGAGCTGCCTGGTGTAGTAGCGCAGGGTCTCGTTGAACTCTTCCTTGCCCGGGATCCGGCGGGCGATGTCGAACTGCCCGCCGATCTTGTCGTCGGATTCGAACAGGTCCACGTGGTGCCCGCGCTGGGCCAGGCTGACCGCGGCCGAGAGTCCGGCCGGGCCCGCGCCCACGACGGCGAACTTCCGGGTCCGGCGGGTGGGCAGCAGCTTCAGCTCGGTCTCGTGCCCGGCGCGCGGATTCAGCAGGCAGGACACGGTTTTGGCCTGGAAGGCGTGGTCCAGGCAGGCCTGATTGCAGGCGATGCAGGTATTGATCTCGTCCCCCCGCGCGTCCTGGGCCTTGCGCGCCCAGTCCGGGTCGGCGAGCAGCGGGCGGGCCAGCGACACCAGGTCGGAGTCGCCACGGGTGAGGATCTCCTCGGCGGTCTCCGGCATATTGATGCGGTTGGACGCGCACACCGGAATGCTGACGAGGTCCTTGACCTTCGCGGTCCACTCCACGAACGCCGCACGCGGCACCGAGGTGACGATGGTGGGCACCCGGGCCTCGTGCCAGCCGATGTCGGTATTGATGATGGTGGCGCCGGCGGCCTCCACATCCTGTGCGACGGCGGCGATTTCGTCCCAGGTCTGGCCCTTCTCCACGAAGTCGGCCATGGACAGCCGGAAGACGATGATGAAGTCCGGTCCGACCGCCTTGCGCACCCGGCGCACGATCTCGCCCGCGATGCGGCGGCGGTTCTCCGGCGAGCCGCCCCACTTGTCCTTGCGCTTGTTGGTGCGCTCGGCCAGGAACTGGTTGATGAAATAGCCTTCACCACCCATGATTTCGACGCCGTCGTACCCGGCGAACTTGGCCAGGTAGGCGCAGCGCGCGTAATCGTCGATGGTCTCCTCGACGCCCTTGGACGAGAGCGCGCGGGGCTTGAACGGATTGATGGGGGCCTTGATGGCGGAGGCGGACACGCTGGTCGGCATGTAGGAGTAGCGGCCCGCGTGCAGGATCTGCAGCGCGATCTTGCCGCCCTCGGCGTGCACCGCCTTGGTGATGGCGCGGTGCCGGTAGGCCTCGGTCTTGTTGGTCAGCTTGGCGCCGAAGGGCAGCAGCCAGCCGGTGCGGTTGGGGGCGTAGCCGCCCGTGATGATCAGTCCGACACCGCCTTTGGCCCGCTCGGCGAAGTAGGCGGCCAGCCGGTTGGTGTGCCAGGCCCGATCCTCGAGGCCGGTGTGCATGGAACCCATGACCACGCGATTGCGCAGCGTGGTGAATCCCAGGTCCAGGGGTTCGAACAGGTGCGGGTACGCGCTCATCGCTGAGTGCCTTTCGGTTCGGACGCCTGCGACCGGGCCGAGTCGCGCTTCAGGGCGTCGAGTACTTCCTCGCACCAGTCGACGATTCCCTCCTCGACGCGGATGCCGCCGCGCAGGACGAGGTACTGGTGCAGCTTGGGGCCGGTGAGCTGATCCGGCGCGGGGTAGTCCTTCTTCTCGAAGATGCGGTACAGGTCGAGCCGGTGCGCGTGCTGGTCGCGGTGGCGCTGCACCTCGGCGGTGAGCGCGCCGACATCGCCGAGGGAGGCGGCTCGCAGCTTCACGCCGAGTTCGTTGCGCATGGGTTCCAGATCGGCGGGTTCGGCGATCCAGCGGATCAGTTCGGCCCGGCCGGCGTCGGAGACGGTGTAGACCTTCTTGTCCGGGCGGCCCTCCTGGGGCACGGTCTCCGCGATGACCCAGCCCTGCTCGTCCATGCGCTTGAGCACGCGATAGATCTGCTGGTGGGTAGCGTTCCAGAAGAATCCGATGGATTTGTCGAAACGGCGCGCGAGGTCGTATCCCGAGCTGGCACGTTCGGTCAGCGATACCAGCAGCGCGTGTTCGAGGGCCATGCCGCCAGGGTAACTGAGACGAGACGTACTATGCAATTCAGTGCATAACTTTCGGCGTGGTGCGGACTCGTCGGTGTGTCGGTTAACGCGGCCGGTCGCGAACCTGATTTCAGAGCGAATCACCCGCCCGGGGTGCTGGGCGGGGATGGACTCAGGGGAGGAAACATGCGTTCGGCATTCACGACGGTGGGGGCCGCGGTGCTCATCGCGACATCCGCGGTGCTGATGACGGCCTGCAATGACAGGGACACCACCGGGGCCACGCCGACCTCGGTGAGCGCCGCGGCGCAGGGCGCCGGGCAGCCGGGTGACACTGCCACTCCGGGTGGCACCGTCAAGCCCGGTGGCACGAACTCGCAGGCGACCGTGCGCACTATCGGCAAGATCGGTTGGTACGAGGGCTTCGAGATCACCGTCGACAAGGCCACCGTCACGCCGGACGAATTCGGCGGCGCGACGGTGCGGGTGGACATCACCTACAAGAACACCGCCACGAAGGACCAGACGCTGAGCATCGTCCCCGGCGTGCAGATCGACAGCGCACTCGATCCCGGGGCCGGATTCGACAATCCGGACGTGCCCGGAAAGGGCTCGGCCGCAGGCGATGTCACCACCTCGGTGAAGAAGCTGGACAATGCCGAGCACCTGCTCGACACCATCACGATCGTCTACGGCACCTCCGCGGACAATCAGACCCTGATCCCGCTGAAGACCGACGCGAAGGCCGACAGCGTCGCTCCCAGGACACTGAACGTCTCGGGCAAACTGGTGCAGGACCAGACCACCGTCGACATCACCGGCGGCACACTGACACCCAGCTACACCAAGGGTGAGCGCAACAAGATGGATCTCGCCCTGCACATCAAGCTGGTCGGCGGCTCCGGCATCGCCGCGGGCGGACTGAACGTCTTCTACGAGTACTTCAGCATCAAGACGCCGGACGGCCAGAACGTGGTGGCCGATATCCGCGGCCCCATCGACGAACTGCTCAGCCGCAACCAAACCATCGACAAGGCGGACAATGTCGTCGTGTTCGTGGTCCCGGCGCCGGCGACCGGCTCCTATGTGGTCAGCTACGACGCGACCAAGGGGGCGAGCGCTGCCCCCACCTTCTCCTTCGCGGTGAGCTGAAAAGCACTGCGCGCCCGGGTCTTTCCGGATCCAGCAGCCACTCGGGCGCGCTTTTTCAGTGTTATCGTGCTCACAGTCCGGCGGCGAAGACCCGCGCCGCCTCGAGATCACCGGCATGCGGCCGTCCCTTGTTGACGCCGCCGACCACTCGCAGCGGTGCCCAGGCGTCGAACGCGCGAACCGAGAAGGTGTCGACCACGTCGAATCCCGCGCGCCGGACCAGCCGTGCCATCGGCCACAGTTGCGGCGGAAACCCACTGGTGGCGAACACGAATGCCCTGCCGCGCTCCGCTTTCGGCAGCGACCGCACGAACCCGCGCAGCCGGGGGTGGAACATCTGGTTGAAGATCCCCGACCCGAACCCCACCAGGTCGTACTCCCCGAGCGAGCTCACCTCGACCTGCGCGGGCTCCAGGACCGTGGCCTTCAGCACCTCGCCCATGGCCTCCGCCACTCGCCGCGTATTGCCATGCGACACCGAAACGCACACGATCAGGGCCTTCATCACAACGCTCCTTCGCTACCCGCATCGATCGGACATGCTCGGAGACACCAGCCGAGTCTCGACCGTGACACCGAAGCGGTGTGTCGGCCGTCATAGGACTCGCACGCTCGGGCCGGTGTCGGTGTGGCGACGGCCAATTCTGGTGGTCATGGTTCCGTCGATCACTTTGAAACTATGGCATTTCATATATTTTGGGATGTCAATTCGCCGCAGACCGCAGGTCGAGTGCACTGTCATGTTGCTTGCCGGGCCGGGTGCGGAGGCCGTCGCAGACGACATGCCGGACGCCGCTGATCGGGGCGTTGCCGACCGGCTTGCGGGAGTGTGACATGCTGGTAGCGAGCACGGGTTGTTGATGTGATCGCTCGGCTCGCAACAGGGAGATTTAAAAAGAATGTCGCAAGGCAGTGTGAAGTGGTTTAACGGCGAAAAGGGCTTCGGGTTCATTGCGCAGGACGGCGGCGGTCCCGACGTTTTCGTCCACTACTCCGAGATTGCCGGCTCCGGTTTCAAGTCCCTCGACGAGGGCCAGCGGGTCGAGTTCGAGATCGGCCAGGGCCAGAAGGGTCCGCAGGCGCAGAACGTCCGCGCCATCTAGGAGCCGACGCAACACCTAACCCGCGCCGATCGGCGCGGGTTTCGTGCTTTTTCGAGGCGTTGCGCTGCCGAAGTCAGAAATCTCTGCGGCGCAGGGTTTCCCATCCGGCCCACATCGCGGCGGCCGCCCAGACGCCGGTGACGGCGAGGCCGGTCCAGGGGCCGAGAGTTCCCGAGGGGGTGTGGACGAGTGCCTGCCTGCCCGCCCGGTCGGGGAGGAATTGGACGAGCCCGCCGTCGTGGGTGACGTCGCCGAGGGTGAACGACAGCAGCAGGACCACGGGTACGAGAATTCCCATGGCGGCCATGGCGTTTCGGAACATGGTCGCCAGGCCGGCGGCGAACAGGGCGATCAGTGCGAGATAGAGTGCGCAGCCGATGATTGCGCGCCACGCCGCCGGATCATCGACCCGCACCCGGTGTGCCCCCAGCAGGGGTTGCCCGACGAAGAAACACAGCGCCGCGGTCGGCAGACCCGCCAGTAGTGTGCTCACGCCGATCACCAAAAGGTTCGCCGAATAGACCAGGCCCCGCCGCGGCACCGCCGCGAACCAGATGCGCGCTCCGTTGTTCCTGAACTGTGCTGCCGCGCAGACGGCTCCGCCGCAGATGGCGGCGAGTTGACCGAAATTGACGCCGTAGAACGAGATCAGCAGCGCATCGAAACCCGGTTTGCCCGCGTCGTGCCTGCCGAGACTGGCGGTCCCGGTCAGCGAAAACCCCACGGTGGCTGCGAACATCAGTGCGACCAGGCCGCTGAGCACCGGCAGCGATCGGGCCTTGATCAATTCGGAGCGCAGGACAGCTGTGAAAGACATTGTCACATCACCTTTTCCGGCGTCGCGAGGGCCGAACTGGCAGAGGCGAACTCGGCGGAGTCCGCCGTCAGAGCGAGGTACGCCTGCTCCAAAGTTCCCGACTCGTCGGCAAGTTCGAGGACGGGAACCCCGGCTCGGACGAGCAGCGGACCGACCGTGCCGACCCGCGCACCGTTGACATACCAGCGCCCCGAATCCTCGGCGACCGGATCGAAGCCGGCATCGGTCAGCACGGTGCGCAACGGTTCGGGGGAGTCGGTGCGAATCCGGACCCGCGGCCGGGCATGGCGATCGATGAAGTCGTCGAGTCCGGAGTCGGCGAGGACCCTGCCACGACCCAGCACCACGAGATGGTCTGCGAAGGAGGCGGTTTCGGTCATCAGATGGCTGGAGACGAACACCGTCCGGCCCTCGTCGGCAAGGCCGCGCAGCGTGCTGCGGAGCCAGATGATGCCCTCCGGGTCGAGCCCGTTGGACGGCTCGTCGAGCATCAGGACCGGCGGGTCGCCCAGCAGTGCGGCGGCGATCCCGAGCCGCTGACGCATGCCCAGCGAGAACATCTTGATCCGTTTGCCGGCCACTGTCTCGAGACCGACCGCCCCCAGCACGTCGTCCACGCGCCGCCGGGGAATCCCGCCCGCGGCGGCGAGTGCCGACAGGTGCGCGAACGCGGTCCGGCCCGAATGCATCGCGAACGGGTCGAGGAGTGCGCCGATGAGACGCTGCGGACGGTGCGCGGCGGTGAACGGGCGACCGGCCACTGTCGCACGGCCCGAGGTCGGCCGATCCAGGCCGAGCACGAGCCGCATCGTGGTGGACTTGCCCGCGCCATTGGGACCGAGGAAACCTGTGACCCGGCCCGGCTGCACCGCGCAGGTGACCCGGTCCAGCACCCGCTTCGGGCCGTAGTCCTTGGTCAGCTCGTGAAGGTCGATGGTGGTCATGGACCTCAGCCTGGTTCCGCGTCGCGGCTGTGTCCTCCCGCTGCCGGGTGAATCGTCTCCCCAATTCGGGGGAGCCGAGCCCCGGAAGGCGGCTGGCACGATGAAGCCATGATCAGTTCGGTCGCGTCACGCCTTTCCGATCCGGTGACGTACTCGCGCGGGCTGCATCTGGCGCTGCCGCTCGCCCTGGTGGCAGTGTGGCTGTACATCGATCGCACCCACTGGTACCTGCCTGCGGCGCTCGCCGTACCGGTCGGGCTGATTCCCGCGACACGCTTGGCGGAGGGTCTGCAGGCACAGCTGTTTTTGATCCACCGCGAACACGGTGGGCCCCAACGTTCGATCACGGCCGCCCGTTCGGTGGACCGGTCGGATCGATGGCGGACCGTGCTGTGGCTGGAAGTCCGGCTCGGACTGAGCGCGATCCTGCTGGAGACATGTGTGCCGGTCGTACTGCTCACCCGGGACCTGGTGCGCGCGGCGACCGGGAGCCCGCCCGCCCACGACGCCATCATCCGAATCATGCACCCGCACTGGTGGTTCGGGCTGCTGATACCGCTGACCATCGCCCTGCTCGGCATCGTTGTCATCGGCCTGGGCGACCTGGTCACCGCCGCGGCACGCACGCTGCTGGCGCCGTCCGCGGCGCAGCGGCTGCGAGCCCTGGAGGAGAGCACCGAGCAACTGCTGCAACACAATCGGATCGCACGCGAACTGCACGATTCGATCGGCCACGCCCTGACCGCCGCGGTCCTGCAGGCTGGTGCCGCGCGCGCGACCGGTGACCCCGAGTTCACCGAGCGCGCCCTGACCGCCATCGAGGACACCGGGCGGGCCGCACTCGAGGATCTGGATCGGGTCCTGCTCGTGCTGCGCGAGCCACACCGTCCGATCCATGAAAGACCGACCCTCGCGGACGCCGAACGGCTGTTCGAAGCAGCCCGGTCCGCCGGTGCGACGGTCGACGCAGTCGTAATCGGTCCGCTGCACCGGATTCCGGGTCCGGTCTCGCGGGAGGGCTACCGAATTCTGCAGGAGGCCATTACCAATGCCATGCGTCACGCTGGACGGGTGCCGATCGAGGTTCGGGTCTTGTCCGGGCCGGACCGGCTCGACCTCGATATCGCCAACGAGCTGATCGGCCCGATCTCCGCCGGCGTCGGAACCGGGCTCCACGGCATTCGCGAGCGTGCCGAACTGCTGGGCGGATCGGTGCGGCTCGGTGCCGAGGACGGCAGGTGGCAGGTACGAGTCGAGCTACCGATCCAGGTCCGGAGGTGATCGAATGCCTGTGACAGTCCTGCTCGTCGACGATGAACCACTCGCTCGCGCGGGCCTGCGCGCGATCCTCGATGCCCAGCCCGACATCGAGGTGATCGGCGAGGCCGCCGACGGCGTAGCCGTCGTTTCGCTGTGCAGACAGCTGAATCCCGATGTGATCGCCTTGGATGTGCGAATGCCGTTGATGGACGGCATCGAGACCACCCGTGCCATCCTGCGTTCCACCGCGCGGCCACCGAAGATCCTGGTGATCACCACGTACGAGAACGACGATTACGTCTACGCCGCCCTGCGCGCCGGCGCCGACGGATTCCTTCTCAAACGAGCCCGTCCCGCCGAAATCGCCAACGCGGTACGGACTGTCGCAACCGGGGATTCGCTGCTGTACCCCGCCGCCGTCCGCGCGCTCGCTCACGGGCGCGGGAATCCCCGCGCCCGTGAGCAACTCGTTCGCGCCGGCCTCACCGACCGTGAGGAAACCGTCCTCCTGCTGATGACCCGCGGACTGTCGAACCGGGAAATCGCCGACCAACTCCACATCGGAGCCGAGACCGTCAAGACCCACGTCAGTGGCATCCTCACCAAACTCGACGCCCGGGATCGCACCCAGGCCGTGATCCTGGCCTACGAATCCGGCTTCGTCGACCGCTGATTCGAATCCTGAGCGGTCAGCGGGCGGCCCTGACCGCGAGGGCCGCGGCGACCAGGAGGGTGATGCCCTCGGCCGTGGCGGTGGCGCCGACGGCGTGGGCAGCGGAGAGGGCGGTGGAACCGGCGAGGGTGAGGAATGCGGTGCCGAAGGCAGCCACGCCGATCACGACGCCCAATTGGACGCAGGTGACGAGGATGCCGCTGGCGTCGGCGGCGAGGGCCAGGGGGATCTTGCTGGTGGCGCGGGCCATGAGGGGGCTGAAGGCGAGGCCGTAGCCGATGCCCATCACGCCGAAGACGGTCAGTTCGAGCGGGCCGATGTCGCGGCCGCCGCGCATCTGCAGGCCCATGACGATGGTGGTCAGGGCGGCGACCAGCAGGCCGGTGGGGATCATCGCGCGGTGGAGGCGGGCGGGGATGCGGGTCCAATTCAGGCTCACCAGGCCGAACGTCACGCCATTGGGGAGGAACAGGAGTCCGGCGTGCAGAGCGCTGTAGCCGAGGGTGGACTGGAGATGGATGGTGAGGACGAAGACCCAGCCGCCGAAGGTGCACATGACCAGGAACAGGGTGGCCGCGGTGAGCACCAGGCCGGGGGCCCGTAGCACGCGGTCGGCGAAGAGCGGTTCCCCGCCGCGGAGGTGCACCCAGCGCTCGACCAGGGCGAAGGCGGCGAAGCCGAAAGCGGACGCGCCCAGGGTGATTCGGGTCCACAGCGGCCAATCCTGTTCGTGCCCGAGCACCAGCGGCACGACCAGCGCCAGGACCGAGCCGGTCAGGACGGCCAGACCGGCCAGGTCGAGCTTGCGGTCCACGCCGGTCGTGACGGCCGGCAGGATGCGCGGGGTGGCGGCGAGCAGTGCCAGGCCGATCGGCACGTTCACCAGAAACACACCGCGCCAGCCGGTTCCGGCGATATCGCTGCTCACGATGAGGCCGCCGAGGATCTGGCCGACGACCATGCCGCCGGAGATGACGGTCGCGTAGGCCGACAGCGCCCGTGCCCGGGCGGGTCCGGTGAAGGAGCGCTGCAGGATGGTCATCACCTGCGGCACCATGGCCGCCGATCCGACGCCCTGCAGGAACCGGAAGACGATGAGCGCCCCGGAGCTCCAGGCCAGCCCGCATGCCAGCGAGGCGAGGGTGAACAGCGCCAGCCCGGTGACGAACAGGGTGCGCTGCCCGAACCGGTCACCCAGCCGCGCGCCGGTGACCAGGAGCACCGCGTACGCGATCACGTATCCGGAGACGATGAGCTGCAGCCCGGAACCGGTGGCGTGCAGGGAGGTTCGGATGGAGGGGATGGCGACGTTCACGATGGAGGCGTCGAGTACCGCCATGAACTGGCCGAGCAGGATGACGGTCAGGACTGCGAGGGGACGTCGGACGGCTACCGGGGCGGGAGCCGCCGCGGGTGGAGACTGGGTCAGGCTCTGTGTCATGGGAATCAGCGTGCGCGGCGGCCGAAGCGGCGGACAGGAGTCTGTCTATACGGGTACTGGCACCACCTGGATACCCCTAGCGAATACCGTCACCATGGAGTGATGGTGTCAGCCTCGGGTTTCAACGGCGTCGAGACAATCACGGAAGCGGCCGTGCGCAATGGCAATTCGCGGTCGGTGCGCAAGACCCGGCGCGAGGAGATGTCGACCTTCCTGAAGTCGCGGCGGGCGCGCATCCGCCCGGAGGACGTCGGCCTGCCCGCGGGCGCGCGCCGGCGCACTCCGGGGCTGCGGCGTGAGGAGGTGGCGCAGCTGGCGGGGGTGGGGATCACCTGGTACACCTGGCTCGAGCAGGGGCGCGACATCAATTGCAGTGTCCAGGTGCTGGATGCGATCGCCCGGGCGCTGTGCCTGGACGGCGCGGAGCACGCGCACCTGTACCGGCTCGCCGACGTTCCGACCGCGCCGACGCCGATCACCGAGGAGTTGGTGCCCGAGGAGGTGCAGATAATCCTCGACCACATGCATCCGCTGCCCGCCGCCCTGTTCAGCGCCAAATACGATGTGCTGGCCTGCAATACCGCCTACTCGACGATGTATCCGATGTTCATGAGCGGCTCCCGGAACGTGCTGCGCAAGGTCTTCCTGGCCGACGAGTGCTGCACGCCCTACCCGCCCCACTCGGAGCCGGACCACCTGGCCCGCATGGTCGGCTACCTGCGCGCCGCGTACGCCCGCAACCTCGGCGACCCCGAATGGGTGGAATTCATCGACGACATGGTCTCGGCGAGCCCGCATTTCGCGGAACTCTGGGCACGTAACGACGTCGCCCTCCCGCTGGGCCGCACCCGCATCATCCGCAACCTCGCCGTCGGCGAACTCGAGATGTACATGACCAGCATGTCCCTGCCCTCCATCGCCGGCGCGTGGATGCAGGTCTGGACGCCGTCCGACCCCGAAGCCTGGGACAAACTCCACGCCCTGCTGTCCATGACGACCGAAGAGCGCCATCGCCCCTGGTCCGAACACGTCGAGCAGGCCCACGGCCGAACCCTCACGATCGACGACCGCGCCTGGGCCTGAGCGGTTCTCGCATGTGCGTGACGCGCGGGGTGCGCGGATGTCGCGCGGGAGGGCAGTGGGGTCGCCTAGTCTGCGCTGCATGAGCGAGCGCTCGGGAGACGTCACCGTGGGTCAGGCGACCGGGCGGGCGACGGTGCTGGCGTGGGGGTTCTGGGACTGGGCGGGCGCGGCGTTCAACGCGGTGATCCTGACCTTCGTGTTCTCGGTGTATCTGACCGACAAGGTGGGCAAGGATCTGCCGGGCGGGATCTCGCCCAGTGCCTGGCTCGGGTGGGCGCTGGGAGCGGCGGGGCTGGTGGTGGCGGTGACCGCGCCGGTGGCCGGGCAGTGGTTCGACGCCACCGCCAGACGCAAGCTGGCGCTGGGACTGCTGACCTCGCTGACGGTGCTGGTGATGGCGGCCATGTTCTTCGTGCATGCCGACTACCACTACCTGTGGCTGGGATTGGCCCTGCTGGGCGTGGGTTCGGCGACGTTCGAGCTCTCGCATGTGCCGTACTTCGCCATGCTGCGGCAGGTGTCCACGCCCGCCAATGTCGGGCGGGTGTCCGGGTTCGGCTGGGCCATGGGCTATTTCGGCGGGATCATCCTGTTGCTGATCAGCTATGCCGGCTTCATCGCGGGCAAGGGCGACTATCGCGGACTGCTCGGCGTGCCGATCGAGGACGGGCTGAACATCCGCCTGGTCGCGGTGCTGGCGGCGGTCTGGTTCGCCGGATTCGCGGTGCCGCTGTTCCTGTTCGTTCCCGAGGTGCCGCGCACCATGGCCGACCCCGGTGCGGCGGTGCGGGGCCGGTCGTTCCTGCGCTCGTACGGGGTGCTCTTGCGCGACATCCGGGAACTGTGGCGCGTCGATCGGCGCACCGTGGCGTTCCTGCTGGCCAGCGCGGTGTTCCGGGACGGCTTGGCCGGGGTGTTCACCTTCGGCGCGATCCTGGCGGTGCGGGTGTACGGCATCGCGGACTCGGATGTGCTGCTGTTCGGCATTGCCGCGAATGTGGTTGCGGCCCTGGGCGCGCTGGTCGGCGGCCGGTTCGACGACCGCACCGGCCCGAAGGCGGTGATCGTCACCTCGCTGGCGGGCATGATCGTGTGTGGAGCGTTCCTGCTGGTGCTGTCCGGTCCGCTCATGTTCTGGATCTTCGGCCTGGCGCTGACCGTATTCGTCGGCCCCGCACAGGCTTCCGCACGCTCGTTCCTGGCCCGGGTGTCCCCGCCCGGCCGCGAGGGTCAGATGTTCGGGCTCTACGCCACCACGGGTCGCGCCGTATCCTTCCTGGCCCCAACCCTTTTCGGCTTCTTCGTCTGGGCGTTCGACGCCGAGCGGGCGGGAATCGTTGGCCTGCTACTCGTCTTGATCGTCGGCCTGATGCTATTGTTGCCGGTGCGCGGAGATGATGTGCGCGGCCGCTGATTTCAGGGACGAAGCACACCTATGAGGGCCGCCACGCACCCATGCCGAGCGCGATGAGCCGCACCTGCAGCACCGCACGCTCCACGGTCCGCACGCTCTCCCGGGATTCGGCCATCAGGTAGTCGGCGATCCGGTCGGCGACCGTGGACACGATGAGATCCGCGGCCAGCTCCAGATCATCGGGCGACCATGCGTCCAGCGCCCGCACCCGGGACAGGTCGACCACCAATTCCCGTTCGATGAGCTGCATTTCGACCGCGATGGCCCCGCGCAGCGCGGCCGAGCCGCCGTGGCGTTCGCGAATCAGGAAGCCCCACAGATCGCGTTTGCCCTCGACCTGGTCGAAGACGAAGCGCACGGTCTGCGCCAGCGTCGGGTTCGGGGTGCGCCGCATTTCCCGTAGCGCCAAGCGCAATTGACGCACGCCTTCTTCGACCAGCGTGGTGCCGAGTTCGTCGAGTGAGGTGAAGTGCCGGTAGAACGCGGTGGGCACGATGCCGGCCGAGCGTGCGATCTCACGCAGGGACAGGGCGGCGAAGCCGCGGTCCGCGGCCAGGGCGAGGGTGCCGTCGAGTAGCGCCGCGCGGGTGCGCTCCTTGCGCTCTACTCGGGTAGCTGCCTGCTCGCTCATCTCGATCACCATACATGCGTTCACATTCGTTCCATTCGCAAGATGTCGTGTGGGTCACACGAACTGCCGGTTGAACTGGAGTGGCTTCGCCCGGCACACTATTTCAGTGTACAGATGTGCACCGAAATCCATCGGGGTCCGGTATGACATCGAGGTCACGCCGGAGGCGCATCGACTGCGAAGAGGCGTCGCTCAGCCCGGCGACGCGACAGGAGGCTCACATGGTCGGACTACTCGACCTGGTGCAGAAGACAATGACCACCCCGCACCCGCTGGATCGCTACCTCGAGCTGGTGCGCCCGACCCTGACCCGGCGCTCGATGCGCGCGGAGATCACCCACGTGCGGCGCAGCGCGGTCGGCTCGGTCACCCTCACCCTCAAGCCCGCCCGGCAGTGGTCCGGGCACGTGGCGGGCCAATACGTGCAGATCGGCGTCGTGATCGACGGCGTCCGCCACACCCGCTGCTATTCGCCGGTCAATGCCGAGGGGCGCCGTGACCGGCACATCGAACTCACCGTCAAGGCCCACCCGCACGGCCTGGTCTCGAACCACCTGCACGAGAACGCGATTCCCGGCATGGTGGTGGACCTGGAGCCCGCCGCCGGCGTGTTCCACCTGCCCGAGCCGCGGCCCGAGCAGATCGTGCTGATCAGCGGCGGCAGCGGCATCACGCCGGTGCTGTCCATGCTGCGCACCCTCGCCAACGAGGGCTACCGCGGCCGCATCCTGTTCCTGCATTACAACCGTTCTCCGGAATGGGTGCCGCATCGCCAGGAACTCGAGGCGATCGCCATGCAGCACGGCAATGTCCGCATCGAATTCCGCTACCCGGAGACCCAGCGCGACGCCCACTTCGGCTACGACGAGCTGGAGTCCCTCGCGCCCTGGTTCCCGTCCGCGCCGACCTACCTGTGCGGACCGCCCGGCCTGATGGCCGCGGTGCGCACCGTCTACGAGGCCGAACAGCTCGGCGATCGGCTGCACAGCGAGGAGTTCACCCTCACCACCGCGGTCGTGGACCCGGCCGACGCCGAGGGCAAGGTGACCTTCTCCGGCAGCGGCGTGGTCGCCGAGAACACCGGTGCGAGCCTGCTCGAGCAGGCCGAATCCGCGGGCCTGAGCCCGGCGTACGGCTGCCGCATGGGCATCTGCTTCTCCTGCACGGCCGTCAAGCGCAGCGGCTGCACCCGCAACCTGCGCACCGGGGAGCTCGACAGCGACCCGGACCAGCCCATCCAGATCTGCATCAACGCCCCCGTCGGGGACGTCGACCTCGCTCTCTGACTCATTTCTGCCATCTGAACAGGAGGGATCATGGCGATCCTCACCGAAACCACCGAGGGCCCGCTGGTGCTCAGCGTCGATCAGGTCGAGGAGATCGGCCGCGAGCTCGACGCGCTGCGCGCCCGCATCACCGCGGACCTGGGCGACCGGGACCGCGAGTACATCTACCAGGTCATCAAGGTTCAGCGCGGCCTGGAGATCGCCGGCCGCGGCCTGCTCTACCTGGGCTTCCTGCCGCCGTTCTGGCTGGCCGGCGTGGCCGCGCTGAGCGCGTCGAAGATTCTCGACAATATGGAGATCGGCCACAACGTCATGCACGGCCAGTGGGACTGGATGCGTGAGCCGACCCTGAATTCCCGTGTCTTCGAATGGGATACGGTCTGCCCTGGCGACCAGTGGCGGCACTCGCACAACTACATGCACCACACCTATACCAACATCCTCGACATGGACCGCGACATCGGTTACGGCATCCTGCGCGTGGACGAGGCGCAGAGCTGGAACGTGCTGCGGCTGGGCAACCCGCTCTACGCCTTCGCGCTGATGGTCGCGTTCGAGTGGGGCGTTATGGGCCACGACCTCGAGATCGAGAACATCGTCCGGGGCAAGAAGTCCTGGCAGGAGGTCAAGACGCTGGTCAAGGGCCAGTGGCGCAAGGCCAGCCGGCAGGTGCTCAAGGACTACGTGGTCTTTCCGGCGCTGACCGGACCGCTGTTCCTGTCCACGCTGGCGGCCAACTTCACCGCCAATATCGTGCGCAACCTGTGGACGTTCTCGATCATCTTCTGCGGCCACTTCCCAACCGGCGTACAGACGTTCACCCAGGAGGAGTGCGCCGAGGAGACCCAGGGCGAGTGGTACGTGCGCCAGATGCTGGGCTCGGCCAATATCAAGGGCAGCAAGCTCTTCCACATCATGTCCGGCAACCTGTCGCACCAGATCGAGCACCACCTGTTCCCGGATCTGCCGGCCAACCGGTACCCGGAAATCGCCCCCGAGGTGAAGGCGCTGTGCGAAAAGCACGGCCTGCCCTACAACACCGGACGCTTCTCCCGGCAGATCGGTTCCGTGTGGTTGAAGCTGGTCAAGCTGGCGCTGCCGCCGTTCCTGGTCAAGAATTCAGCACAGGCCGGTGTTATCGTGATGCGCCGGGGGCAGGCGAGCGAAGTGGGCGTGTAAATGATTTCCAAATTCGAGAGCAACAAGGATCTGATCCAGGAATTGACGTCGTCGGGAGCACGACACGTCGGCAATATCGCCTCGATCATCACCGGCACCGTCGCCGAGGTGACCCGCGAGATCGGTGACTGGATCACCGACGCCATCGAGATGCGTGAGGCCGCCGCCGCTGCCGCGCAGGATGCGGCCGCCCAGCGCGCCGCGAACCTGACCGACGACCTCGACGACGAGGTCGGCGAAGCCCCGGAATCCGCACCCGCACAGGATGATTCGGCGACGAAGCCGGTCCGTAGCGAGCGCGTGACCGATTCCGACGTCATCGACGCAGAGGTCATCGACCCGCGTTAGCTCTCGGGGGTGCGGGGGCGAAGCCCCCGAGAGCCCCCGGAGTCGGGCTCCTCACCAGGTCGGCAGTCGCCGGCGATGCTGGGCGACCTCCGTGATCAGATCCCGATAGCCGTCGGCGAGCTCGGCGAGCCGGTACCACTGCAGGTGGGCCTCCGTGTCCACCCCGCGGCGGGGCCGGTCCTCGCTGATGCGATGCGCCACCGCGCGGTGTGTCTCCTTCTCCACCCCATGGTGGGGCCGCGCTCGCCCGTCGCCTGCTTTCGGAGCCCGCGTCGGCTCGGACTCGGTATTGCCCAGAGCCCGTTGTGCGGCAACCCATTTCGCGGCCATCCGGTCGATGACCGCGCCGAGGGTCTCGGTGTGCAACGAGGCCCCGGCGCGGTGCGGAATGTTCACCGCCACCCAGTCGTCGATGCGGGCCACCAGTTCGGCCCGGCGCTCGTCGATCCGGTCGACACGGTGGGTGCTGTCGGCGACATCGTCTGGGGTGGCGTCGGCGGCATGCGCGGTGTCCAGGGCGCGATATCGACGCTCGTGGCATCGCACCAGTTCGTGGGCTGATTCGAGGACGTCGCGATCGCGACGATCGGAGCTGACCGGTTCCCGGAAGGCGCGCAACAGCGTTGATGGCGATGGGAGCTCGGCCCCGAAACCCGCTCCGGTGTAGTCGATTGCCATGATTCCCACCCTCGGCGTCGCATGCGTGGATGCGCCAGGGCCGAGGGGGTTTCGGGGAGGGGCTCCCCTCGGCTCCGGCGCAGCCCCGCACCCGGAACGCAACAGCCCACCACCAGCGACACGGTGAAGTAACCGGGAAATCCGCGACGATGCGATGAGAAGACTGTCCGATAATGCGGGACATATTCAGGAAAGCGCGATAGTCGGAGGGGCGCAACCATCCGGCGCGTGATCGGCGAAGCTGCCTGAAAATCGTTATACAGCATTACAAGACGGTCACATGGCCGCGGCGGTTGAAGGCCGATCGACACCTCTGCGGGCGGTGTGTGAGACAGGTTCGAGTGCTGGGCTCGACCGGGGCGAGGCTTCCCGCCGGCGGGTACGGTTACCGAGGCTTATGAATAGCTACCTGTGCGGCGTGCCGAGGGCGCGACGCGCCGTAGTCCGTTAGCCTCGATATTCGTGCCCGCCTATGCGTCGTCGCCGGAACTGCGATTCGGTTTCATGTTCGCGCTGGAAGACCCCGAGCGAATTGCCGAAGTCGTCCGTAATCTGATTGTTCGCCGGACGGTGTCGGTATTCCGTCTCGCGCATCTGTCCAGCGACAACGGACCGCCCGATCGGTTTGTCGTGAACTGGGGTGCGCTGCCGCAGGTCTCCGTCACGATCGCCGCGCCGGACCCCGACGAATTACGTTCCAGCGGAACGATGCTGGTCAACGCGTTTCTGGGGGAGGACGGCGAGGTGAGCCTGTATTCGGCGGGCGCGGCGCCGCCGCAGTAGGAACTGGACGGTCCTCTCCCTGTGACGGGCCGCACAGCCCGTCTTAGCGACCTCTCAGCTACCGACAAGGTTCGCCTCAGTGTCCCTCGGCAGTGTGGGTCCGGTCGCCGAACGGAAATCCCGGACGGCGGCGTCCACTAGAGAGAGGTTGAAACATGATCCCGGTTATCATCCAGACTGGTTCCGCTGCGCTGAACGGCGTGCTGAACACCGGTAGTGCGGCCCTGGGTGGTCTGCTCAACACCCTGTGGACGGGATCCTTCGGCCGTTAATTCGCAATAGAGCGAAGGGTTTTCGGGCAATCGCCCCGGGTGCGTTCGCATCCGGGGCGATCTTTTTGTCAGACGGCCAGGGCGGGAGCCCGGCGGGCCTGGAGGATCTGCTCGAGCAGGGCCACCAGGACGAGTTTCACCGATTCCCGGTCGCGGGCATCGCAATCCATGAGGTGGATGGTGGGCGAGAGGTCCAGCGCCTCGCGGACCTCGTCGAGCGCGAAACGCGGTCCGGCCTCGAAGCGGTTGACCGCCACCACGAACGGGGTGCCGCGCTGCTCGAAGAAGTCCAGCACGGGGTAGCAGTCCTCGACGCGGCCGGTGTCGACCAGGATGACGCCGCCGAGCGCGCCGTCGAGCAGGTCGTCCCAGAGGAATTCGAATCGCTCCTGGCCGGGGGTGCCGAACAGGTAGAGCACCAGGCTGGGGTCGAGGGTGATGCGGCCGAAGTCGAGGGCCACGGTGGTGGTGGTCTTGCCGGTGGCCAGGCCCGGATCGTCCAGTCCCACCGACACTTCGGTCATGGCGGCTTCGGTGGCGAGCGGCTCGATCTCCGAGATCGCTCCGATGAAAGTGGTCTTGCCGACGCCGAATCCACCGCTGGTCACGATTTTCACCGAGGAGGCCAGCGGTACGTCGGCGGGGTCAGAGGTTCCGAACAAGGTCCCGGATCCTTTCCAGAGCAGCGGTGGAGAGTTCATCGGTCCGGCCGACCGAGACGTGTCCTTCGGATACCAGATCGCTCACCAGCACCCGCGCCACCCCGATCGGAACCCGCAGGGCCGCACCGATTTCGGCGATGGAGTGCGGGCGCTGGCACAATCGCACCACCCGTTCCAGCTCGAACCGCAGCGGCGCGGACAGGGCCGCGGGGGTGGCGCGCACCAGGGTTTCGATGCGCAGGCCGTCGACTACCGGCGTGGTGCGCCCCGAGGTCATCATGAACGGTCGCACCACCTGTTCCTCATCGTCGGCCAATCTCGTATCTCGCGTGGGTTTTTCGGACGCGGCGGCACCGGACCAGCCGCGCGGGCGGCCGGGCGCGATCATGCGTGCGTCCGGCAGCCGATGCGAATCATTCATCGGCTCAAGGACTCCCGCAATTCGGTGATCAGGGCCGGGGTCAGCAGCGCGCCGGCACGGTCGGCCAGCACGGCCATCTGATAGCCGACCAGGCCCACATCGGCGCCGTTGTCGGCGATCACGCCGATGCAGCTGCCATTGCTCATGGCCGAGACCAGCAGGAATCCGCGCCCCATCTCGATCATGATCAGCCGCAGGCCGTCGAAATCGTAACTGCGCGAGGCACTTCGGCCCAGGCTGGTGAGCCCGGAGACGATGGCGGCGAGCCGGTCGCCCGCGGTCCGGTCCAGGCCCTGGGACATGGCCATGAGTAGTCCGTCGGAGGACACCGCCACGGCGTCGCGCACCCCGTCGGTGGTACGCACGAAGTCGGCCAGCAGCCAGTTGAAAGTGTGCGGATCGGTGTCGGTGTAGTGGGTCGTCACCCGGTGTCCTCCTATGCTGTCGATCCGGGCCGCGGCGGTTCGCCGGTCTGCCCGCGCTGATGGCCGGACCGGAATCCGGCGAGCATGCTGCGTATCTCGTCGGGTGAGCGGTCCGCGACCGGCGGGGCGGCCGGCCGTGCGGCCGCCGGTTGGGCGCCGCCCGGTGTGACGCCCGGATTCTCGCGAGTCTTCCGGTTCCGCTTGACGAGACCGTTTCGCGTACGTTGCACCTCCGGGACAGCTCCCGAAACCTCGGTCGCCGCTCCCGGTGAGCTCGCCGGAGCCAGGCCCGCCGGGGGCCCCGCCGCCGGTGGCTGAATGGCGAACGAACCCGTGGTCGGCCCGCCGAAGAGACGCTCGGCGGCGGTGGCATGCGGTGGGGCCGCCGGGGTATGCGGCGCAACGGTCGGGGTGGGGGTGGGCAGCGGAACGAGCTTGATCGAGTTCGGGCTCGCGGATGCGCCATTGGCGACGTCGTCGTGGCGGGGTGTCGCACGCTGCGGGCGTTCCGTGTCGCCGGAGCCGGGGGTGTGCCCCGAGCTGTGGCGGCCCGGTTTCGGGTCCGGCATGGTGTCGGCGACCGTCGGAAGCTGCGCGCCCGCAGCGTGTTTCGAATCCTCGGGCGGGGCGGGAAGCTCCGCGCCGGGGTCGCCGAGCAGGTCGTCCGGCAGCAGCAGCCGGGCCACCACGCCACTGGTCGGGGACACGGTGAGCTCGACCTCGATGCCCAGGCGCCGGGCCAGCCGGCCGACCACGTAGTGGCCCAGGAAGCGGGTGGGCGCGACGAGGAAGTCGGCTTCGCCACGCAGGCGGGCATTGGCGGTACTGAGCTGGTCGGGCGGCATGCCGACGCCGTGGTCGACGATGGCGAGCATGTAGCGCGAGCCGAGCCGGCGGCCGTAGATCTCCACCTCCAGATCGGGCGGGGAGAAGGACAGCCCGTTCTCGATGAGTTCGGCCAGCATGTGCGCGACCTCGCTGACATGCGCGCCCGCGATGGAGATCTCGTCCACCCGGCGCAGCACCACCCGCCGGTAGTCGTCGACCTCGGACAGACCGGCGCGGATGACGTCGGTCAGCGGAATGGGTTTCGACCAGCGGCGCGGGCTGGACTCGCCGACCAGCACCAGCAGGCTCTCGGCATTGCGCCGCATGCGGGTGGCCAGGTGGTCGAGCTCGAAGAGGTTGGCCAGCGTGCTGGGGTCGAGCTCCTCCCGCTCGAACTCGCTGATCAGCCCGAGCTGGCGGCGCACCAGGTTCTGATTGCGCCGCGCCAGGTTGGCCATGGATTCGGTGCTGTTGCGGCGCAGCCGCGCCTGCGCGGAGGCGAGTTCGTAGGCGGTGGTCTGCACCCGGTCCAAAGCCCGTGCCACGGACACGATCTCGGCGCCCGCGCTCTCGTCGGCGTGCACCGGTTCGGGCGGGTCCGGGTCCGCGCCCTCGGAGGTCTGCCAGGCTTCGATGAGCTGCGGCAGTCGTTTACCGGCCACCCGGTCGGCCTCCTCGGCCAGCTCGGCCAGCGGCCGCACGATCGCCCGCACGGTGGCGACCACCAGCGCCACCTCGGCGGCGATGGCCAGCAGCGCGGCCAGCACGTAGAGGGACAGGCGCAGGGCGGCGTCGCGGCGCAGTTCGCTTGCCCGGGAGGTGATCTCGCCGCCGATATTGCGCTGGACGGTGCGTTCGCCGTCGATGATGGAGCTCATCTGGCGCCACCAGTCGGAGGGGTTGACCGATTCGGTGATCGGACCGCGCTCGGAGGCGAGGGCGATGGTCTCCGCGTCGCCCGCCCGCGCCGACTCGTCGGTTCGCATCGCGGTGTAGAGCTGCGAACGCTGCGCGGGTGTGGCATCGCGTTCGAAGGCCGTCACGGCGGCCTGTCTGGCGGCTCGGATATCGAGGAACTTCACGTACTCGCCCGGTGCGAACGCGCCCGCGGCGAAGACACCGTTGAGGAAGCCGCGTTCCTGACCGGTAAACTCCTTGACGTCGCCGAGCGCGTAGAGGCTCTGCAGCCCCCGCCACAGCCGGCCGTCGAGAGCGTGATCGAGGCCGGGCCGCGCCTGGTTCAGCGTGCCGATCGCATTGGTATAGAAGGTGAACGAGGCCGACCGGTCGGCGCGACCGGCGTCCACATCGGCGCGCGTGGCGGTCACCCCGGAGAACTGCTGGAGCGCGGTGCGCACCAGATCGGCCCCCGGCGGCTGCTGGTTCAGCGTGGAGTTGAGCTCCTGCAATGCGCTGTCGGTGGCCAGGCGCTGATTGCCGAGCGCCGTGCGGGACGCGGCGTCGCCGCCGAGCAGTCCATTGGTGAGACCGCGCTCGCGCTGTACCTCGTGGACCAGGTCCTGTACCGCCAGCGCGAGATGGACCGACTGGGCGGTGTCCCCGGTGTCGCGGTAGTCGTTCACCTCGCGGGTGATGACGATCGTCAGCAGCGCCAGCACCAGCGCCACCGACACGATCAGAATGCGTCGCAGACGAGCCCGGATAGTGCGTGGCCGGATCAATTCCATTGGCGGCGTGAGCTTTACGTTACCCGATGGCAACAGTTTCGCCGGACGCACTCTCACTCGGTCTCCCGTAAATCAGCTGTCGTGCCGACCCGGGCCGGGCACATGGAGAATAGTCAGCAACGTCGCACACCCGACCCCGGGCCGCAATTCGAAACAAGTCGATGTGGTGTGCGGAACTCGCCGTCGCGCGCGCTATTACAAATCTGGTCACAATGTGTGAGAAGCAGATGTGATCTTCGCGTCGCCGGGGAAACATTGCGGTGAACAACGGCTCACCGCTGTTCCGGCGGCTGTCGGATGGAGGCCGCCGCGCTCGAGAGGAGTGACGGACATGCAGCCCAGTCCCGCTTATCCGGTGCGTGTGCGGGGAGACCTCGACCCGGGGTTGTCCCGCTGGATGTGGATAGTCAAGTGGATACTCGCCATTCCACACTATGTTGTGCTGATCTTCCTGAGCATCGCGTA
The DNA here is from genome assembly GCF_042754165.1 of Nocardia sp. NPDC059229. Classification (NCBI taxonomy): domain Bacteria; kingdom Bacillati; phylum Actinomycetota; class Actinomycetes; order Mycobacteriales; family Nocardiaceae; genus Nocardia; species Nocardia sp. NPDC059229. Next base: position 425,135 of record NZ_JBHZAK010000004.1, on the reverse strand, counting down.
TCTGGTGGTGAGCATCATCGCTTTCTTCGCGATCCTCATAACCGGCTCGTATCCGAGAGGGCTCTTCGATTTCAATGTCGGCGTGCTGCGTTGGAGCTGGCGAGTGCGTTTCTACGCGCTCTCGCAACTGGGAACCGACCGCTACCCGCCGTTCAGCCTGCAACCCGATCCGGACTACCCGGCTGATCTGGAAGTCGACTATCCCGAGCAACTGAATCGCTGGATGGTCTTGATCAAGTGGTGGCTGCTGGCGATTCCGCAGTATCTGATCGTCGCCGCGTTCATGGGCGGCGGCCGCAATCAGCTGTCACTGCTGCCGATCCTGCTGATAGTCGCCGTCATCGGCCTGCTGTTCACCGGCGCGTATCCGCGGGGCCTGTACGACTTCGCCATGGGCGTCAACCGCTGGACGTTGCGGGTGCGCGCCTACGCGTCCCTGATGACCGACGCCTACCCGCCGTTCCGGCTCGATCAGGGCGCGAGGGAGCCCGACGCCGCGGCCTCGTAGAGGCGCCGCACCACGTCCTCGATATCGGGTTCCTCGATGGAGAGGTCGCGGACCTCGGCGCGCGCCGAGACTGCCGTGAGCAGCTGTGCGGCAGTGGTGATCTCGGTGTCGAAGGCCAGCCGCTGCCGCATGCCCGCGCCCTGACTGTCGAGCAGTTTGGCGCCGGGCAGGTCGGCCAGGTCGGGGGTGGGCTCGACGAGATCGACGGTGAGCACGCGTTGCGCACCGACGGTCGCGCCGAGGCCGGTCAGCGAGCCGTCGTAGACCAGCCGGCCGTGGTCCACCACCAGCACCCGCTCGCACAGCCGCTCGATATCGCCCATGTCGTGGGTGGTGAGCAGCAAGGTGGTGCCGCGCTGGGTGCGCTCGTAGCGCAGGAATTCGCGTAATCGCTGCTTGGACAGCACATCCAGGCCGATGGTCGGTTCGTCGAGAATGACCAGTTCGGGTGAATGCAGCAGGGCCGCCGCGACTTCCGCGCGCATGCGCTGGCCCAGCGACAGCTGCCGGACCGGGGTGTCGAGGGTGCCGCCCATCTCCAGCTGCTCGACGAGCTCGGCGGTGCGGGTGCGCGCCGCCGCCGGGGTGAGCCGGTGGATGGCGGCCAGGATCGAGAACGATTCGCGCAGTGGCAGATCCCACCACAGCTGCGAACGCTGCCCGAACACCACACCGATCCGCCCGGCCAGTTCGCGGCGCTGCCGCACCGGGTCCAGCCCGCAGGTGCGCAGCCGACCGGCCGAGGGCACCAGGATGCCGGTGATCATCTTGATGGTGGTGGACTTGCCCGCCCCGTTCGCACCGATGTATCCGACCGCCGCGCCCGGTTCGACCCGGAAGCTCATATCGTCCACCGCGGTGAGCACCTCGCGCCGGCGCCGCCAGCGGCCGTCCTTCTTGCTCAGCACGAAAGTCCTTGTCAGGCCCTCGATGTCGATGATGGCACCGTTCACCCGCCGCCTCCTTGATAGTGCCTGGTCCCGAGTCGCCACAGGAACAGCGCGGCCGCCCACACCCACGCCGCCGCCACCGGCGCCGCCCAGGCCAGCCAGCTCGGCAGCAGGGCGGGCCCGGACAGCCCGAGCAGCGCGATGGCGGGCAGATACGAGGTGAAGGCGACCGGAACCAGAAATCCGAACACGAGTTTCATCGGTGCCGGGAACACCGAGGTGGGTTGCATGGACGCGTACGACCCGCCGTAGGTGAAGGCGTTGGTCAGCTCCGCGCCGTCGATGAGGAAGAACTGCGCCCCGGCCGCGCACACGAAGAGCCCGGCGAAGATGGCGATTCCGGACAGCACCGTGACGGCGAACAGCACCAGGTGCGCCGGGGTCCACTGGATGTCGTTGCGTGCCAGGCCGAATGACAGCACGGTGGCGGCCACCGCGATGCGTGCCACCCGGCGCAGCTGGATATCGCTGGTCATGAGCTGCAGCAGCAGGGGTTGCGGCCGCAGGTAGAAGGCGTCCAGCTTGCCCATCCGGATGTAAGTGGGGAGCGTGTCGGCGTGCCCGACCACCATGTCGGCGATGGCGAAACAGGTGTTGCTCATGCCGAACAGCAGCAGCATGGCGTTCAGGTCCAGCCCGCCCAGTCGGGGCACATTGTGGAAGATCACCCACATCTCGGCGAACTCCACCAGCCCGATCAGGAAGGCGCTCACCACATCCGCGGCGAAGGACAGCGGATAGGCGCGTTGCGCGCGCACCCGCGAACCCAGCACCGCACGGTAGGGCGTCAGCCGGGAGGGACGTGCCTCACCCACCCTGCACCTCCAGTTTGCGGCGCCCGGCCCGCAGTAGCAGCTGCCCGGCGCCCACCAGCACGGCCAACCAGAAGCATTGCACGACAACGATTTCCACCGCATCCCTGCCGGCCGTGCGACCGGACAGCACATCGATGGGCCACTGCAGCATGGACGGGAATGGCGTGGCGTAGGCAATGTCGCGCAGCCAGCTCGGAAACAGGTGCACCGGCGCGAACAGCCCGGCCAGGAAGGTGCCCAGGATCATGTGCAGGGCGCGCAGCCCGCGGGTCTCGATGAGCCAGAACCCGGCCAGGCTGACCGCGAACATGGACAGGAACGACAGCGTCATGGCCAGCAGCAGGCTGAGGGCGCCCAGCACGTACGGTCCCGGCGTATCCGGGAACGCGAGCCCGAAGGTGAGCACGCCGACGAGAATGCTGGGTATGCCGCGCGGTAGCAGAGAGAACGCCGCCCGGCCGAGATATTCGGCCAGGTGCGCGAATTGGATGTCGATGGGCCGCAGGAGGTCGATGGCGACGTCCCCGGTGCGGATGCGCTCGACGATGTCGGGCAGCGTCCAGAAGGCGATGGCGCCCAGCAGTCCCTGCGACAGCCAGATGTAGGCGCCGATGGTCCCGCGGTCGTAGCCGCCGAATCCGCTGTTCACGCGCACGGCCGTCATGAGCACGGCCGCCCGCACGAAGCCGAACACGAGATTGGTGAACAGGCCCGCCAGCATGGCGAGCCGGTAGTGCGATTGCCTGCGAAACCCTGCCTTGACCAGCTGCCAGTTGACCCCCACGTCGCTGCGCACAAGAGGTTGACACTACGGGTGCGGTCGTTGTCCTGCAATGGAGTTGCGTGGCCCCCTCGTGCGGGACCGAGTTATGCTCGATGCCGGTTTGTTGCGGTGCGCGTCACGCACGGAGCATCCGCGTCCGATTCGCGGGAAAACGGGTTCACGGCTCGGTTCCTGTGATAGAAACATCAGCGTTTCACTTAGTTGCGACGCTAGGACCGCTGATGACCATTGCCGACACGAACGTTTTCGAGGCTCTCGAATCCAATGTGCGTGGTTACTGCCGTTCCTGGCCGACGGTGTTCGACACCGCCAGCGGCGCCTGGCTCACCGACGAGAGCGGCAAGGAGTACCTCGACTTCTTCGCCGGCGCAGGCGCGCTCAACTACGGCCACAACAACCCGCTGCTCAAGCAGGCGCTGATCGACTACCTGCTCGGCGACGGCATCACCCACGCCCTGGACATGTCCACCGTCGCCAAGCGCCGGCTGCTCGAGGCCATGCGCGACCTGGTGCTCGTGCCGCGCGGGCTGGACTACAAGGTTCAGTTCCCCGGCCCGACCGGAGCCAATGCCGTCGAGGCCGCACTCAAGCTGGCGCGTAAGGTCACCGGCCGCACCACCGTCCTGAACTTCACCAACGCCTTCCACGGGATGACGCTGGGCGCGCTGTCGGTCACCGGCAATGCCGCCAAGCGCGCCGGCGCGGGCGTTCCGCTGGTGCACACCACCCCGATGCCCTACGACGGCTATCTGGATGAGCCCGAGGACTTCTCGTGGATGCGCCGCGCCCTCGACGACAGCTCGTCCGGGCTGGACAAGCCCGCCGCGGTCATCGTCGAGACCGTGCAGGGCGAGGGCGGGATCAATGTGGCCCGCGCCGAATGGCTGCGGCAGCTGTCCGAATTGTGCTCGGCCCGTGGCATTCTGCTCATCGTCGACGACGTGCAGATGGGCTGCGGCCGCACCGGCCCGTTCTTCTCCTTCGAGGTCGCGGGCATCACCCCCGATATCGTCGCGCTCTCGAAGTCGATCGGCGGCTACGGCCTGCCCATGGCGCTGGTGCTCATGCGCCGGGACCTGGACCAGTGGGCGCCCGGTGAGCACAACGGCACCTTCCGCGGCAACAACGCGGCCTTCGTCACCGCCGAGGTCGCGCTGCGCCACTACTGGTCCGACGACCGCCTGCAGCTCGCCACCCTGGCCAAGGGCGCGCGCGTGCACGAGCACCTGGTCGCGCTGACCGAATCCTTCACCGGCATCTCCACCCGCGGCCGCGGGCTGGTGCACGGCCTGGTCTTCGAGGACGCCTCGCAGGCCGAGAAGGTCTGCCAGGTCGCCTTCGAGCACGGCCTGCTGGTCGAAACCTCCGGCGCCAACGACGAAGTCGTGAAGCTGCTCCCACCTCTGACCGTCAGCGATGACGAGATCACCCACGGCCTGGGCATTCTCACCCGCGCCGTGGAGATCGTCCGCGACGGCCACTAGACGTCGGCCACCGCCCACACCGGTGCCGACCCGGTGCCGGGTTCCCAGCTGCGGAGGGAACCCGGCACCACCCATTTCTATGCCTTTCTATGTCGTGAAATGCTGCTGGAACCAGGCGAACAGGGCCGCGTTGTTCTTGGGCGAGTTGCCGGGATACTCGGCTGTCGATCCGGTGACCACCACGAACAGGTGCAGGTCCTCGTACACCGCGACCAGGACGTCGCGGGCCGGATCATCGGTCTTGTCGGTGTAGCAGAAGAACCGCCCGATGGGGGTGCTCTGTTGTCGCCAGACATCATCGGCGCCACCGCCGCCGCAGGCATGGCCGGGAAACTGACCCAGGTCGGCCTGATACACGGTCTTGGTGGTACCGCTGTTCGGGAATCCGACGAAGGAGACCCCCGGGTCGTCGATCTTGGTATCGCAGTCGAGGATTGCGGTGGCCGGGCCGACGGGCGGGTTGCCGTGCCGGCAGTTGGTATCGATGTACGGGGCGTTGAGATGACCGAGCAGGGAGCGGTCGCCCTCGGTGAAATCGTCGGGGTCGTGGGCGTTCTCCTGGGACCGGAACTGTCCGAGGTTCCCTTTCTCGTGATAGTCGCGCAGCGCCGTCTTGTCGGCGCCGTCCCAGATGTATGCGGCCATCGCCAAATCGGACTCGTCGGTAATGACCAGCGCCGGATTGCCCGCCGCCGACGTGGTGCGGTCGGTGTAGCAGGCCTTTCGCCCGATCTCCTTGCCGTCGTCCATCGAGGCGCCGTCCTTGCCGGGCGGATCCGAGGGACAGCTGGTCGCGCCCATCACGCCGAGAAAGGCGGTGTTGTAGTAGTCGTGCAGCGCGTTCGCGGTCCGGAATCGGAAGAAGTGCGCCTCGGGTGCGGATGTGGCCGGGTTCGGGTCGCAGACGATGAAGGACAGGACGGCCTGGTCGGAGGACCCGTGCGCGCAATTGGCCCGGTGATATCCGGTCCCGGCGACCACCGAGAGCAGGTCGATGTCGGGACCGCGCAGGGTCGCCGCGTCCCCGATCGCCGTGCCCGGTTTCGTCCGCTGTGAATAGGCCCAGCCCGCGAAAGTCAGTGCGGCCGCGACGAGAACGAGCACACGTCGGTGCTGGGTCCGAGGTCGAGTGAGGAGAAGCGCTCGGGGGCCATGTAGCGGAAGGAGCCGACCGCCCCGCCGTCCTGGGTGAGCGACTCGTCGGTGGCCGACTGCGCGATCCCGAAATCCACCAGGTAGACGAAGCCCTCGTGGGTGACCAGGATGTTGTCCGGCTTCACGTCCCGGTGCAGCAGCCCGTCCCGATGCGCGGCGTCCAGCGCGGCGGCGACCTGCTCGACCACCGCGACCGCGTCCTCCGGCGCGCCCGGCCCGTGCCGGTGCAGCAGTGAGCGCAGGCTGTCGCCGTCCACCAGCCGCATGTCGTTGTAGAGCCGGCCGTCGATCTCCCCGTAGTCGTGGATCGGGACGACGTGCGCCTCCCGCAGCCGCGCGGCCGCGTGCGATTCGCGCTGGAACCGCTGCCGGTACACGGTGTCCTCGGCCAGGCGTTCGGGCAGCACCTTGATGGCCACTGTCCGGTCCTTGACCGTGTCGTAGGCCTGGTACACCTCGCCCATGCCCCCGCGCGCAGCTGGGGCGGGAGCAAGCCCAGAATCACGCGGATTACAACCGGTGACCGGGCCGGGCCGGACCGGCAGGGTCGGGGTGTGGCGGACGAAGGCTCGCGGCCGCCACCGTCCCCGTCCCCGTTCGCCCGAGGTGCTGTCGTGTCCGCAATTGCCGTGCAGGCCAGGCCCATTACCGGCCGGCCACGCCTGCCGAGCGTCTCCGTGCTGGCGCGCTTCGTCGCGCCGGTGCTGCTGGTGGTGGTCTGGCAGCTCGCCAGCTCGACCGGTGTGCTGCCCGAGCGGCTGCTCGCCTCCCCGGTGACCGTCGTGCAGACGGCCGTCGACCTGATCAAGGACGGCACGCTCACCAAGGCCGTGTCGGTGTCGCTGCAGCGAGCCGCGCTGGGCTTCGTCATCGGCGCGGTGGCCGGCATCGGGCTGGCCCTGCTGGCCGGGCTGAGCCGGGCCGGGGAGTACCTGGTCGACCCGCTGATGCAGATGCTGCGGACGCTGCCGTTCTACGGCCTGATCCCGCTGTTCATCCTGTGGTTCGGGATCGGGGAGCTGCCCAAGATCGTGCTGGTCGCCTTCGGGGTGGCGATTCCCCTGTACCTCAACACCTTCGCGGGTATCCGCGGCGTGGACGGCAAGCTGGCCGAGCTGGCCCGGGTGCAGCGGCTGAGCCGGGCGGGCCTGATCCGGCACATCGTGCTGCCGGGCGCGCTGCCGCAGACACTGGTCGGCCTGCGTCAGTCGCTGGGCGTGGCCTGGCTGGCGCTCATTGTCGCCGAGCAGGTCAATGCCGACGCGGGTCTGGGTTTCATGATCAACGACGCCCGCGAGTTCCTGCGTACCGACGTGATCGTGGTCGGCCTGCTCGTCTACAGCGTGCTCGGGCTGCTCACCGACGCGCTCGTTCGTTCCATCGAGAGGAGAGCGCTGTCATGGCGACGCGGCTTCCTGGCACCCTGACCGATTCGGTGATCGCGGCGACGCTGGCCGAACTGGAGGAGACGGCGGCGACCCCGGCCGCGGCCGATTCCCCGGTGGTGCGAATTCGGGATCTGGTCAAGGACTTCGGCGAACGCCGCGTCCTGCACGGACTGGATCTCGATATCCGCGCCGGCGAATTCGTGGCCCTGCTCGGGCGCAGCGGCTCCGGTAAATCCACCCTGCTGCGGGCGCTGGCGGGCCTGGACGACGAGACCGGCGGCGAGCTCACCGTATCCGGAGAGGTCGCGGTCGCCTTCCAGGAACCGCGCCTGGTGCCGTGGAAACGCGTGCGCGACAACGTGACTCTCGGACTGCGTCATGAAAACCCCAGGGCCGCCGCCGCAGCCGCGCTGGCCGAGGTGGGCCTGGCGGCGCGCGGCGAGGCCTGGCCGCTGACCCTCTCCGGCGGTGAGGCGCAGCGGGCCTCACTGGCGCGCGCCCTGGTCCGGGAGCCGGATCTGCTGCTGCTCGACGAACCCTTCAGCGCCCTGGATGCCCTGACCCGCATTACGATTCACGGCCTGGTGCTGGACCTGTGGGCGCGGCATCGGCCCGGCGTGCTGCTGGTCACCCACGACGTGGACGAGGCGGTGCTGCTGGCCGATCGTGCCCTGGTGCTCGACGGCGGCCGGATCGCCCGCGAGATTCCCATCGACCTGCCGCGCCCGCGTCGGCGCGACCATCCCGAATTCCTGGCCCTGCGTACGGCATTGCTCGCCGAGCTGGGTGTCACCCCGGAAGGAACCACCGAATGAGATCCAAGCGCCTGTTCGCCGCCCTGGCGGTCGCCACCGCCCTCGTCAGCGCGGCGTGCTCGTCCCGCAATGACGACACCAAGGGCGTGAACGCGGACGGATCGGTGGACCTGTCACAGGTGACCCTGCACATCGGTGATCAGAAAGGTCTTGCGCTGCAAGCCCTGCTGGAGGTCTCCGGCGAGGGCAAGGGACTCCCGTACAAGGTCGAATGGTCCACCTTCACCGCCGGACCGCCCCTGCTCGAGGCCATCAATGCCGGATCCATCGACTTCGGCGGCGTCGGCGACGCTCCGCCGGTGTTCGCGGCGGCGGCCAAGTCCCAGATCAAGATCATCGGGTCCTACGACTCCGGGGCGGCCGGGAACGGTCTGGTGGTGCCCAAGGACTCGTCGATCAAGGATCCGAAAGACCTGCGCGGCAGGAAGATCGCGGTCACCAAGGGCAGCTCCGCGCACTACCACCTGTTGTCGGTGCTGACCAAGGCCGGGCTCACCTTCTCCGATATCGAACCGCAGTACCTGCAACCCGCCGACGCGCTCGCCGCGCTGTCCACCGGGCGGGTGGACGCCTGGACGGTCTGGGATCCCTATGTGGCCCAGGCCGAACTGAGCGGCAATCGGGTGCTGGTGGACGGCACCGGCTACGTGAAGCCGGACAGCTTCTTCGTCACGGGCTCGAAGACGTTGCAGAACAAGGCGAATGCGGCCGCCGTCCGGGACCTGCTGGTGCGCATCCAGCGTGCGCATGTGTGGATCACCGGCCATCGCGAGGACTGGGCCAAGCAGTCGGCCGCCATCACCGGGGTGCCCTACGACGTCACGCTCCTGGCCGTGAACCGCGCCAACTACCAGGATCACCCGCTCGATGACGCGACGATCGTCGCGGAACAGCAAGTGGCCGAAGGTTTCTCCGACGCCAAGCTGATTCCGGGCAAGGTCCGGATCGCCGACTTCATCGACACCCGCTACAACGATCGATTCACCTCCTAGGAGTCCCCGCATGAGCTTGTCGTTCCACTGGTTCCTGCCCACCTCCGGCGACTCTCGCGGCCTGGTGGCCGGCGGGCACGGCACCCCGATGTCGGGTGACCGCCCGGCCTCGCTGCACTACCTGAACCAGATCGCCGCGGCCGCCGAGACCAACGGCTTCGAGGCCGTGCTCACCCCCACCGGCTCCTGGTGCGAGGACGCCTGGCTCACCACCGCTATGCTGGTTGAGACTACCGAGACGCTGAAATTCCTGGTGGCCCTGCGCCCGGGCCTGATGAGCCCCACCCTGGCCGCGCAGATGGCGGGCACCTTCCAGCGGCATTCCGCGGGACGGCTCTTCCTCAATGTGGTGACCGGCGGCGAACCGCTGGAGCAGGCGGCCTACGGCGACTTCGCCGACAAGGAGACCCGGTACGCCCGGACGGGAGAGTTCCTGGATGTGGTGCGGTCACTGTGGAACTCGCACGAGCCGGTCACGTTCCGCGGCGAGCACATTCACGTCGAGAACGCGCTGTTGAGCAATCGGCCCGATCCGGTGCCGCCGGTGTTCTTCGGCGGCTCCTCGGCCCCGGCGGGACCCGTCGCGGCCCGGTACGCCGACACCTATCTCACCTGGGGTGAACCGGTGCTGGCGGTCAGCCGCAAGCTCGACTGGATCCGCGGGCTGGCCGTGGACCACGGCCGCAAGCTGGACTACGGCCTGCGTATCCACGTCATCACCCGCGACACCTCCGAGGAGGCGTGGGCGGTGGCCGACAAGCTGCTGGCCGGGATCGACCCGGCCGATATCGAGCGCGTCCAGAACGCCCTGGCCAAGAGCGAATCCGAGGGGCAGCGCCGGATGTCGGAGCTGCACAACGGCAGCACCGACCGGCTCGAGATCGCCCCGAACCTGTGGGCGGGCGTGGGCCTGGTGCGCGGTGGCGCGGGCACCGCGCTGGTCGGCTCGCACGCGGAGGTGGCCGAGCGCCTCGTCGAATACTCGAAGGCCGGCATCTCCCACTTCGTGCTCTCCGGCTACCCGCACCTGGAGGAGGCCTACTGGTTCGGCGAGGGCGTGCTGCCGATCCTGGAGCGAAAGGGCCTGTGGCAGCACCCGATCCGCCGCCCGTCCCTTCCCGTCTCGACCCCGTTCGCCAGCGCGTCCAGCAGCTAGACCCGAAGTAGCCGGGCCCGGCCGCCGCACCCGAGGGCGCGGCGGCCGGTGAGTACATGCCGTGAGTAATTCGGCGGAAGCGGCAGCGGGACAGGTCTTCCTACGCTTCGGGCAGCACCCACCGCGGGTGACTCCGAGAGGAGGAGACCATGTCCTATATCCACATCAGCCACACGCCCGCGTCGGATTGCAGCGGTACCGGGAGGTGCACGAGGCGCTCGGACCCGAGCCCCTGGCGGGCAACCTGCTGCACATCGTCGGCGAACTGGACGGCACCCTGCACATCGTGGACGTCTGGGAATCCGCCGCCGCGGCCGACAGATTCGCCGCCGAACGGCTCTTCCCGGCCTTCGAGCGCACCGGCATCGCACCCGGCCCGGACGCCACCATCGAGGCCTTCGAGGGTGAGATCACCGACCGGCGCGGGTAGCGGTCGGTGCTCCGCATTCCGGGCGGAGAGGTGTGGCGTGCGAGCAACGTGCGGTCCGGAGGTATCCGTGTCGACCGAGTTCATCGGGCGCGAGCGCGAGCTCGCCGACCTGCGCCGGCGATGGGAGCAGGCGGCGCACGGCACGCCGCGGCTGATCATCTGCCGCGGTGAGGCGGGCATCGGCAAGACCCGCCTGGCCAGTGAACTCACGACCTGGGTCCGAACGCGAGGTGGCCGCACGCTCTGGGCACGGGCGCTGGAAGCCCGGGATGCGCCGCCGTTCGGGCTGTGGCGGCAGGCCTTCGACGCATCCGAGCCCGACATCGAGGATCCCGCGACCGGCCGGACGCGACTTTTCGACGGGTTCGCCGACCGGCTCACCGGGGACGAGCCGGTGCTGCTGGTGCTCGACGACATCCATTGGGCCGATGAGCCGTCGCTGCTGGCGCTGCGGCACATCGTGCGCGGCTGGCGCGATCAGCGAATCCTGGTGTGTGCCAACGCCCGTGACACCTCCGCCGACGCCGAGGCGGGCTGGCGGGCCGTGGCGCCGGAACTGCTGCGGGAGCCGGTGACCGACGTCCTGGACCTGACCGGGCTGTCCCACGGCAGCTCCGCCGCCTGCTTGAGCGCGGCGGCCGAACGTGCCGTGCCCGACCGCATTACCGCCGCCGCCTACCGGATGAGCGGTGGAAACCCCTTCTATCTGCGGGAACTCGGGCGGAGCCTGCTCGGCGCCGCCGCCGGCGACGAGCTGCGCCTGCCCGCCACACTGCGGGAAGTGGTGCGCGGCCGCCTCGCCACCGTGCCACCCCGTGCCCAGGAACTGTTGCGGGCGGCCGCCATCCTCGATGACGCCTTCCCCGTCGCGATCGCCGCGCGGCTGATCGGCCGCCCGGTGCTGGAATGCCTCCCCGCGCTGGACGCCGCCGTCGCCTCCGGCCTGCTCGTCCTCGAATCACCGGGCGGGACAGTGCGATTCACGCACGCCCTGTGGTTCGCCGACCAGCTGCGGCCCTACCGCGATCGGCATGTCGTCAGCGGTGCGGGTAATGCGCACTACTTCGGCCCGGTGCCGCTCTGGCTCGGTAAATTCGCCGCCGCACTGGGTGATTCGGCCGCCGCGGAACGCGAGCTGCGCACCGCGCTGGAGATCTGCCGGGACACCGGCGCCCAGGGTTTCGTGGTCGAGGCGAGCACTGATCTGACCGCGGTGCTGCTGGCGCGCGGGGCGACCGAGGAGGCGCTGGCACTGGCGAAAGCCGCGCTGCCGCAGGCCGAGTCGATCGGCATGCCGCCGTGGACTGACCGACTGCGGAGCCTTGCCGCCGAGGCGTCCGCGCGGGCGGTGCTGTCCCCACGTGAGCGGGAGGTGGCCCAGCTGGTCGCCGCGGGGCTGAGCAATCGCGAGATCGCCACCGCCCTGGTGCTGTCCGAGCGCACCGCGCAGAACCACGCGCAGCACATTCTCACCAAACTCGGCTTCACCAATCGCGCGCAGATCGTGACCTGGGTGTATAACGCCGCCCGTGGCCCGGGCGCACAGGCTGGACTGCGGCCTCGATGAACAGGGCTCGGAGACGCCGGAATTCACCCTGTCGTAGTGCGACCGTCGACCGCGTCTGACACAGTCGACAGGTATGAACGGTCGGCGGCGTGTTCTGGGACTGTGCGCGGCGGTACTGAGTTTGGCTCTGGTGGCGGGCTGCGGCGGTGCGGACAACCCGACCTCCGCTACCTCGACCGCGGTGCCGCTGGTGTCGACCGGCGACCTGCCCAAGGCGCAACCGGGTGAAGTACACCTGTTCGGGATCAACGACCTGCACGGGAATCTGCAACCGCCGGACGGCGCCAACGGCAAAGTGGGGACGTACACCGCCGGGGGAGCGGCGTACCTGGCCGCGCATCTGGCGCGGCTGAAGGCGGCCTACCCGGACAGCGCCATCCTGTCGGCCGGGGACAATATCGGGGCCAGCCCGCTCGTCTCCTCCCTGTTCCACGACGAGCCGACCATCGACTTCCTGAACTCGGTGGGTGTCGCGGCCTCGGCGGTCGGCAATCACGAATTCGACCACGGCGTCGCCGAATTGCGCCGACTCCAGCAGGGCGGATGCGCTGCCGACGGCTGCACGCCGGGCGAGCCGTTCACCGGGGCGAAGTTCCCGTACCTGGCCGGCAATGTCACCGACGGCAACGGCCAGCTGCCGCCCGGGCTGAAGGCGTGGACCATGCTCGAATTGGGCGGCCACAAGATCGGCGTCATCGGCGTCGTCACCACCGACACCGAGCACATCGTCACGCCCGAGGGCATTCGTGGCTACCGCTTCGGCGACGAGGCCGACGCCATCGGCAAGTACGTGCCCGAGATGAAATCCGCGGGTGCGGAAACCGTGGTGGCGCTGCTGCACGACGGCGGCGCCCAGCAAACCCACGGCGGCCCGGTCGATTACAACGGCTGCGCCGGCATCTCACCCGACGTCCAGGCGCTGGCCCACCACACCGATGCCGCGGTGTCGGTGCTGCTCACCGCGCACAGCCACCAGGCCTACAACTGCACACTGGACGGCAAGGTGGTCACCCAGGCCGCCTCCTTCGGCCGCCTCGTCGCCGACGTTACCCTGCGCTTCCACGACGGCAAGGTCGAGGCGAAGGCTGTCAACCGGGTCGTCACCCGCGATGTCACGCCCGCGCCCGGCGCCGCCCAGCTGGTGGATTACTTTGCCGGACAAGCGAAACCGCTGGCCGATCGGGTGATCGGCCAGGCCACCGCGCCGGTGCCCGCCGAGCCCGCTCCGGCCGGGGATTCCCCGCTCGGCGATGTCATCGCCGACGCCATGCTCGACGCCATGACCACCGTGCAGGCCGTGGCGGCCTTCATGAATCCAGGTGGTGTGCGTGCGGGGCTGACCGGCGGCAACATCACCTACGAGCAGGCCTACACCGTGCAGCCCTTCGGCAATCAGGTGGTGGCGGTGGAGCTGACCGGACAGCAGATCCTGAATCTGCTGGAGCAGCAATGGGACAATGTGAGCAAGCCCGGCGTGTTGTCGGTCGCGGGCATCACCTACACCTACTCCGACGGCGCGCCCAAGGGGCACAAGGTGGTCGACGGCAGCGTCCGGGTGGCCGGGCAGGCGCTGAATCCCGTGGCGGTCTACCGGGTTTCGACCAACAACTTCCTGGCCGCCGGGGGCGACGGCTTCACCGTGTTCCAGCAGAGCCGCGAAACCCTGGTCGGCCCCATCGATCTCGACGCCCTGGAGACCTACCTGCGCGGCCGCGGGGCGGTCACCCCGCCCGCGAGCCGCATCGAGAAGCACTAGCGCCGGAACTCCTCGACCGGGAGCCTTGGAGTGCTATTGGCCCATCACGTATTTCACCGTCGGCCCGGCGGTCCAGCCGCCGTCCACCGCGAGTTCCGCGCCGGTGACGTAGGAGGACGCGTCCGAGAGCAGGAAGACGATGGCCGAGGCGATCTCATCGGCCTCGCCGACCCGGCTCATCGGGGTATTGGGATAGCCGCCCTCACCCTGCTGGATGCCGACCTGTGCGGTCATCGGGGTGTAGGTCATGCCCGGGTGCACGGAGTTCACTCGAATCCGGTCGATGCCGTTCTCGATGGCGGCCACCTTGGACATGCCGCGCACCGCCCACTTGGAGGCGCCGTAGCTGCCGGTCAGGGCCAAACCCATGAGCCCGGCGGCGGAGGAGATATTGACGATCGAGCCGCCGCCCGCCTGCTTGAGCGCGGGGATGAAGGTGCGCATGCCCAGGAAGACGCCGACCAGATTGATGTCGATGACCTTGCGGAAGTGCTCTACCGATTCATCGGCCAGCAGCTCCCCGGTCGAGATGCCGGCATTGTTCACCAGGCCGTGCACGCTGCCGCCGAAGGCGTCGCAGGCCGCGGCCAGCGCGGTGGTCCAGTCGAGTTCGGAGGTGACGTCGAGGTGCTGATAGGCAGCCCGCGAGCCCAATTCGGCCGCGAGCGCCTTGCCCTCCTCGTCGAGCACGTCGGCGATCACGACATTCGCCCCGGCCCCGACCGCCTGCCGGGCGGCCGCGGCGCCGATGCCCCGGGCCGCGCCGGTGATGAGAATCGTCTTGCCGCTCAGATCGTGCATGGGAGGCTCCTTCCAGAGGAACCGGCGCACAGGCGTGGTGACCCGTTCGCCGGCCACACAGTTGGTTTGCTGAATAGTGTCCGATGCGTTCCGAATCGGCTCGGCGGCGCACCCGAATCCATATTGTTGATATGCCAACTAATTCGACCCAGCTGTCGGCGCGGGTATTCCCGTAGGGTGCGGGCGTGAACCGCGCGCCCATCGGCACCGTCGACGAACTCATGACCCTGCTGGCCGGCTGCGCCGACGCCTGGGACATGCCCGACCGCAGCGGCGATCCGGTCGACATCCTCGACCACGACCGGCAGTGCGCCGAGCTCCTGCGCCGGGACTTTCCCGGCGACGAGGAACTCCAGGTGGCCGGGCTGGTGCACGACATCGGGCACGTGCTGGTGCCCGGTGACGACGCGGGGCACGGAGTCCACGGCGGCGACGCGGTCCGGGCCCTGCTCGGCGCACGTGTCGCGCGGCTGGTCGAACTGCACGTCGTGGCCAAGCGGTATCTGGCGGCCACGGATTCGATACACGCCGAGGCGCTTTCGCCGTCGAGCCGGCGCACCCTGATCGCGCAGGGCGGTCCCATGACGCCCGCGGAGATCACGGCCTTCGAGCGCGATCCCGATTTCGCCGCGGCCCTCGCGTTGCGGCGCGCCGATGACGCGGGCAAGGTGGTCGGGCTGACCGTCCATCCCCTCGAGACCTGGCGGCCGGTGGTCGAGCGGGTGGCCGCCGCCCGCTGACCGCGGGTCGCCGGACCCGGCCGGGCGGCGTGCATAGACTCGCTCTGTGCCGTTGTCCCCGCGCGTCCCCGATCTGGCCGCCCTCGATCTGCTGCTGTCGGTGATCGAGCTGGGCAGTCTCGGCCGGGCGGCCAAGGCGCACGGCATCAGTCAGCCCTCCGCCAGCTCGCGCATCCGCTATCTCGAGCAGCTGGTGGGCGTGCCGGTGCTGGAGCGGACGACGCTCGGCTCGCGGCCGACGGCGGCGGGCTCGCTCATCGCCGAATGGGCGCGCACTGTCGTGGATGCGGCCGTGCGGCTGGACGCCGGGATCGACAGCCTGCGCGCGCAGCGGGATTCGCGGCTGCGGGTGGCGGCCAGCCAGACCGTCGCGGAGTACCTGTTCCCGAAATGGCTGGTGGGCCTGCGGGCCCGGATGCCGGACACCTCCATCGCCCTGGAATCGGGCAATTCGGCCGAGGTCGCCAAGGCGGTGCTCGAGGGCCGGGCCGGAATCGGGTTCGTGGAGAGCCCGCGCTTGCCGACCGAACTGGAAAGCCATGTGGTGGGCCGGGATCGGCTGGTCGTGGTGGTCGCGCCCGGTCACCCCTGGGCCCGCCGGGCCGAGATCGACGCGGCCGAACTGGCGCGCAGTCCGCTCATCTATCGCGAACCCGGATCGGGCACCCGGAACTCCTTCGAGCGCGCCATGACCGCCGGAATGCCGGGCTGGGAGCCGAATGTCGCGCTGGAGCTGTCCTCGACCACTGCCATCAAGACCGCCGTCGCCGACGGCATCGCGCCGGCCGTGCTGAGTTCCCTGGCGGTGGCCACCGAACTGGCCGAGGGAATCCTGATGTCGCCCACGGTGACCGGTCTGGATCTGGAAAGACAGCTGCGTGCGGTATGGCCGATCGGACAGAAGCCGACCGGTCCGGCGCGTGATTTGTATGCCATTGCGTGCCGCCCACTGTGAATCGCCCGCGGGAGTTTTCAAGGGAGTCCAGGGGAGTTTTCGCGCCATTCCGGGGAGTTTTGTCCGAAGTGTTGACAGAGTGACGCCCATCACCATAGTGTTCCGGCGCAGGCCCACCGAATTTCCGAAGGGCCAACGCTGCCTGCACATTTCTCCCGCCAATACAATGGCTTCGCTGAATTCGCAGCCTGAAGACTCAAGTGCGCCAACGCCTCCCCGTGGGCGTTATCAAAGGGTTATGGTCACGGCATGGTGCGAACCGCCGCCGCTGCCGCAGACCCGGATGAGCCAGACATTCCGGCCACTGCTTCGCGGCCGAAGCTAGAGGTTGTTCCCGAATCGCCTGACCCCGAAGCGCCACAGTCCCACTCCTTCGGCGCACACGTCCTGAGCCCGGCCGATATCGAGCGACTCCCGTCCTCGGCAAGGCACCGCATCGCAGCCTTCATCCACCTGCAGGTGGCAACCCTGGAGGAATGGCCAGAGCCGGTGCTGCCCCCCATTCCCGATCTCGACGATCTCTGACGGTCGTGCACCCCGGGTATTCCCCGAACCGGATTCGTCCAAACCTGTGTGATCCCGTCCGATTTCATCCCGCACACTGCTGAGCTTCATCGAAAACGTGAGCTTCATCGAAAACGGCCGCAGCCCAAGCGCATCGGTGACGATGTGCAGGAACTGCGGCCGCGCCGTGGTTGATCAGCCGCCGATCGACTGGAAGATTTTGACGCCCACCAGGATCACCGCGAGCAGCAGGTAGCCGCGCAGGGCGAACATGCCCACCGTGCGCGCCGTGGAGAACGCCGGTCGCGCCAGGGTGTCGAGCGCGGGGGTGCGCCAGGTGTCGCGGTCCGCCTCCAGAATGGCCTTGCGCTCGGCCTTGGTGAGGCGAGTGGAGTCCAGCTCCTCCACCTGATCCGGATCCAGTCCGCCGAGCTCGGCCGCGGTCCGCTCGGCCCGGCGACGCCGGCCGCGCTGCCAGGCGATGAGCATGCCCGCCCCGCCCAGGACGCCGACCAGCGCGCCGGCGCCGAAGCCGATTTCGAGGGTCGTGGTGGTCAGGTCCGGGAAGAAGGTGGCCGCGGTCAGCGCGAGCGACAGCAGCACCAGCGACCAGACGATGACCCCGGCGACAATGTTCTGCCTGACCGTGTTCACCCACGGGCCGAGCACGGCCTTGTCATTGCAGAGCAGGACCAGGAACACCGTCGCCGACGGCAGCAGCACCCCGGCCAGCGCCTGCACCCCCTGGGTCAGCAGGCCCAGAACGTGATCGGGGCTGAACGACACCGCGGCGGCGACGCCGAGCAGTGCCGCGTATCCGATATAGAAGGCCGGCGCCTCGGAGACCTTCCAGTGCAGCGAGTGCCGCCGGCCCAGGGTGTCGCCGAGGGCGTAGGTGGTGGCCAGGCCGACGGCGTTGGCGCCGATGAGCGAGGCGTCCAGCAGCAGGATTGCGAAGAGCGCGCCGGCGGTGGTGCCCACGTGGTCGTGCAGCGCGTGGGCGACGGCCCCGGCATCGGTGAAGCTGCCGGCCGCGGCCGTGCCCGCGAGGCCGAAAGTGGTCGCCGCCATGATGGCGACCGCGCCGACCATGACCACGACGATGCCGACCCACAGGTCGATGCGCTCGTAGCGGATCCAGCGGGGAGTGATGCGCTTGTCGACGATATTGGACTGCTGGAAGAACAGCTGCCACGGCGCGACCGTGGTGCCCACGATGGACACGATGAGCAGTAGCAGCGTCGAGTTCAGCCCGCCCGGGAATGACGGCAGGAATCCGTGCGCGACCTGAGATGCCTTGGGGTGCACCAGGAATGCCAGCGGGAACATGACGATGTTCAGCGCGATCAGCCCGAACAGGAACCGCTCCCAGCGCCGGAACGAACCGCCGGCCACCATGGCGAACAGCGCGACCGCGGCCAGCGGCACGGCGATGCCCTTGGGCAGCCCGAAGTAGTTGAGCGCCATGGAGACACCGATGAACTCGGTGACGATGGTGAGCGCGTTCACGATGAACAGATCGCCGACGCTGAACGCGCCCCAGAACTTGCCGAAGCGGTCGAAGATCAAGCGCGCGTGGCCGACTCCGGCGACCGCGCCGAGACGGACCACCATCTCCTGGTTCACGTAGAGCACCGGGATCAGCAGCACCAGGGTCCAGACCAGCGCCATGCCGTAGTTCTGTCCGGCCTGCGCGTAGGTGGCCACGCCACCGGCATCGTTGTCGCCGACCATGACGATCAGGCCGGGCCCGATGATGGCCAGCAGCATGCGGAAGCGCTGGCGGCGGGAACGGCCTTCGAGGGTGTCGTGCCGGCCGATGGAGCCGAGCGCGCCGACGATGTCGCCGACGTGCGCGCTGTCCATGACGGCGCCGGTGGGGTGGACGTCGGCGGCGGGCCGGCCGGCTGCGGCGGGCACGGCGACGGTGGAGGTGCGGCGGCTGGAGCCGTTCGCGAAGAAGGCCATGGCCTGTCCCTCGCTTTCGATCATCAGATGTGCGGGCGTGCGGAATACGCCCGGCCGCCGAGCGAGTTCGGGCACGGATCGGCCGGCCCGGGGCACGCGCGGGCTACTGACCGGCGGTGGAACGCCGGGCACGCCTGTGCGGGAAACGGGTCAGCCGGTGACCGGAATGCGGCAAGCCGGGGACGTCAGAAGAGTGAAATCCGTACTCGGATACGGACTATCGCCGGAACTCATTGTTCGTCCCTCACCTCCTTGCCGCCGGGACGTACGTGGACGTCACTACATCGGGTGTCGCATCGCGCGCGGCAAGAGGGATCTGGGCCCCGCACGACGGCGTGGACCCTGCACCCCTCTCGTCAGAGCTTCGGCACTGCACGACGTATCCGGGGGCTCGCGGCCCGGGAAGCCACTTCGGATCACCCCTTAATCCGGGGTGATCTGTCCTAACCCTGGGCGTCTCTCGACGTCGTCGGATCAGTGGCCTGTGTTCGTACAGGAGCCTCGCCTAGCGAGGTGCTGACTGGGCAATGGTGAGCCCGGTCGTTCCGCTTGTCAAATCCGGGCCGGTCGGTTCCTCGTAATCCATTGTGCCCCAACCCGGTTCGGGCACGGCCACTCCGTGGCAATCATTCATGGTCACCCGGTCCGTTATCGCATCCGGCGGTGGCGACGATCAACCGGTCAACCTGCCGAACCGGGGAGTCGACATGCAATTTCCGATCCGTGCCCTGACCGGGGCCGCCGCCCTGATCGCCGTGTCCACGCTGGGCCCGGCGATCGCCCAGGCGGCACCGCCCGACTTCGTGCGGTTCCGCACGCCGTCGGGAAATATCGGCTGCATCGTCTCCGCGACCACCGCGGCCTGCGAGATCTCCGAGCACGACTACGCCACCCCGCCCCGGCCGGAGAACTGCCACCTCCAGTACGGCGACCGCCTGGTCCTGGAGAGCACCGGCGTCGTCGACTTCCACTGCCACGGCGACCGTCTGGTCGAATCCACCGCGGCGGTCCTCGACTACGGCACGAACATCACCGTCGGCGGCCTCACCTGCCTGAGCACGACCGACTACGTCGAATGCGCCGGGGCGGGCCACAGCTTCCGCCTCTCCCGGCAGGCCTACACCATCCACTGACGGGCACTACGGCTTTCGATAGTGCGTGAGCAGGGCCAATTCGCGTCGGCGGCGTGCACGCTGCGCAGGATGCGCAGTTCGCCGGTATCGGGATCGACCGCCACCTGGAACAGCTGCGCATTGAAGGCGACCGAGCGGGGCGTGCCGCCCCAATGTCCGTCCGCGGCAAGGGATTCCCCGGACTCGGCCGACAACGTGTGCAGCGCCTGCAGGGAGATGCGGCGATTGCCGCAGCGCACCGAGTCCGCGCCGAGCTCGCAGTCCTCGGCGGCAACGCCGAGATGTGTTGCGGCGGTGGCACACAAGGTGGCGGCGAGCTTGCGCGCCGCGTACAGCACCGCCTTGCCTGCCACCACGGTGCCGGTGGACCCGAACGCGCCCGTGTCGTGGCGGACCACATCGGTATCGGACTGGCGGATGGCGACGCGGTCGGGGACGGTGGCCAACTCCTGTGCCGCGATCTGCCGGTGCACGGTCGTGGTGCCGTTGCCGAATTCCGCGGTGCCCACGGCCAGGTCGTAGCAACCATTGGGCAGCAATGTGATCCGGGCGTCGGCGTAGTGTCCGCCGGGTGGTCCGGTGGCGATCATGGACAGGGCGGCGCCGCTGCCGGTCAGCCAGCCCGCCGGGGCCGGCGGGAACGGTTCGGCCAGGGCCCGGCGGATGATGCCGAAGCACTGGTCCAGGCCGTAACTGGCGATGTGCAGATCCTCCTCGTGGCCGCCGGGGTTGACCATGGGCTCGCCGGGGCCGATCATATTGCGCTCGCGGAACACCAGCGGGTCGAGGTCGACCCGGCGGGCCAGCTCGTGCATCACCGACTCCATGGCGAACACCACCTGCCCGAGCCCGTAACCCCGGAAGGCCCCGGCCGGAACGGTATTGGTGTAGACCGAATACCCGTCGACCTTCCTGCTGGGGCAGCGGTACACCGCCATCGACTCACCGACGGCGTGGAAGAGCACCGCCGGACCGTGGTTTCCGTATGCGCCGGTATTGGAGACCACCCGCGCCTGCAGGGCCGATAACCGGCCGTCCGCGCGGGTGCCCGCCTTGATGTGCACCGACGGCAGCACCCGGTAGTCGACGCGGATGCGCCGGTACCGCGACCGGACGCTGGCGGAGCGGGACGAACGCGACCGTGCCGCAACGGAGTTCGTGCTCCGGATGAGCGCACCCCAGACGGGTTCCGTTGCGACGGAGGTGGATTCGCTCGGTGTTGCCGAGCCCGGCCCGTACCGGATGCTGTGCGCGACCGTCGCGCACCGCGATCCCGCGGCCGCCGCCGGCGCCCTGCGCGAACTGGTGGCCCAGTTGAGCGATGCGCCGACCCCGATCGCGACCGACGGCGACCAGGCATTCGCCCTCATCCCCGACCGTCCCGATCTGCTCGACCGCCTGCGCGCGGCCCACCCCACGGTCGCCGCCTGCGACCCGAATGCGACTCTCGCCGTGGGTATCTCGACCGCGTCCGGGCTCGCCGACCTCCCCGATGCCCGCATCCGTGCCACCCATGCCCGGCGCGCCGCGCACACCCTGCGCTCCGGCGTCACCGCCGCCGAGGATCTGGCCACCCTGCACGAACTCCTGGCCGGTGTTCCCGAGCCGATCCGCGACGCCTATCGCACCCGGGTCCTGGGTCCCCTGCTCGAACAGGACGACTCGCACGCGGCCCTGCGCGCCACCCTCATCGCCTTCCTCGACCACAACGGCTCCTGGACCCGCACCGCCGAAGCCCTGTACCTGCACGTCAATACGGTCCACTACCGGATCGAACGGATCGAACGCCTGACCGGGCGCGATCTGTCCCGCCTCGACGATCGCATCGATCTGCGGGCCGCCCTGATGGCGGCCGGTGCATGATCGGTCGGTGTCCGAACTCAACAAGCACAATGTCGTCTACTTCGAAAGTGCCACCATGCGAGGGCTCTACGCCGCTCTCGACGAATGGCAGCAGGCCAACAATCATAGGTTCCTGTCGCTCGGCATCCAGCAGGATAACGGGCTCTTCTGCTGCATTGCCCTGACCAATCCCGCCGAGGTGGTCATCACGAGCGCCGACGGCCACAATCACGCCGCCGTCAACCGATTCGGCCTGCTTTCCGTCACCTCCGACTAGCCGATCTTTTTCGGTTCAGTAGTTCAGTAGTTCAGTTCCGGGTCGTGGCCGGGTGACCGGTCACGACTCGACTCCACGCCGCTTCTGCCACGAACTGACCTGCCGTGGACGCCATTCCCCGCGGACCAGAGGGTTGTGCCCCTGCCGCCCGGCGCGCTGCTCCCGCTTGAATTCGCGGAAATATTCGAAGCGGATCATCAGCAAACCCGAGACGATGAGCACCGCGGTCGCGATCGCGCCCAGTATCGCCCAGCCGTGGTAGCCGGACGCGGCGGCAGTGAGTGTCATGCCGAGGCATGCGATGCCGAGCAGGCACAGCACCAGAGCTGGGCCTTCGCCCGGGTCCTCGATGGCGTCACCGGGATGCGGATGCCAGTGCTCTCCGTTCGACTTGACCGCCGTCACCCTGACCATGTCCCTACCTCCCTCGAACCGAGAAGACTCTTCACCTGTAGTCCAGAATGCACCCGGTGTTGTGGCTACGTGCGAGTAATGTCCTGAAATTTCGGAGAGAATGCCTGATTCTCAGGCGTCATTTCAGGAATCATCCCAGCAATCGGCCCTCCGTCGGGAGGTGGATACGCGGGAAAGGCTGTTCGGATTCGAGGAGATACGCCAGTTCGATAAGGGTCCGTTCGTCGCCGTGCGCACCGGAGAGCTGCACGCCGACCGGCAGTCCCGCGCTGGTGCGGCCCATGGGCAGCGATATGGCGGGGGTTCCGGCGATATTGTTCAGCGGTGTATAGCCCACGTAACCGGTGAGCCGCTCGATCAATTCGGGGAACGGAACCGTCGGTGAGACGAATCCGAGTTCCGGTGTGGTGTGCGAGAGGACCGGCGAGACGACCACTTCGTGCCGCGCGAACATCCGGGCGTAGGCGGCCGGCACCCGGCGTAGTCGCCGCAGCGCACCCGGGGTGCGGTGCAGGGTGCGGCGGTGATGGTCCCGCAGGCCGCGGGTGAGGCCGTCGGCCTTGGCGGCGTCGAAGGACCGGTCCAGGATGATCTTCCCGGTGCTGACCGCGAGATCGGCGAGCAATGCCCAGTACTGCACGAAGTCGGCGGCGAACTGCGCGGTGACCGGCAGCGTGATCGGTTCCACGATGTGACCGGCCCGCTCCAGCAGGCTCGCGGTGTGCTCGACCGCCGCCCGGGTGGGCACGTCGACCTCGGCGCCGGTCACACTGTGCATGATCAGCCCCACTCGCAGCCGGCGCTGGGCCGGGCCGTGCACCGCCCCGACCGGTGCGAGCCTCGGATTGCGCCACACATCCTCGGCGGCGGCCACGAACGCCGCGGTATCGCGGACCGTGCGGGTGACCACGCCCTCGGAAATCATGTGAACGGGAAGGTGTTTCACCTGTTCACCGTCCACGTGCCGGCCGCGGCTCGGCTTGAGCCCGACCAGTCCGCCGCACGCGGCCGGAATGCGAATCGATCCGCCGCCATCGTTCGCGTGCGCGATCGGGACGACGCCCGCGGTGACGAGCGCGGCCGACCCGCCGGACGACGCGCCGATCGAATGGGCCAGGCTCCACGGGTTCCGCGCGGCCGGCTCGGTCATGTACTCGGTGGAGGCGTTGAAGCCGAACTCCGGCAGTCGCGACTTGCCGATCAGCGTCAGTCCGGTGCCCAGGAACTGGCGGGTGTAGGCCCCGTCCTTCGCGGCGGGCCGGGCCCGGAAGGCTTCGCTGCCATGGTTCGTCGGCAGGCCCGCGACATCGGTGTTGTCCTTCACGAACGTCGGGACTCCGTACAGCGCGCTGCCGGGCCGGGTGGCGTAGCGCGGGGAGTCGTAGAGCGGGCAGGCGACCGCGTGCAGCTCGGGGTCGACCGCGCGGGCCCGGTCGATGGCGGCGGCGGCGAGCTCCCGCGGGCTCGCCTCGCCGGCGCGGACCAGGTCGGCGAGGGCAACCGCGTCGTGTTCGCCGAGGGCATCGTCGCGAAAGGCGTGGAGGGGCGTCATGCCGAGCAAGCCTAGAAGAACTTACAGACTTTGCCCAGGTAAATCTGTAAGGAATTACAGAGAGCGACTAGGGTGGGTGGCGTGACCGAACGCCGCCATCGCCCGAGCGCCCTGGCTCGGCGAGCAGCCCTGCTCAAAGCCGCAGTCGAGGTGGCGGCCGAGGTCGGCGTGGCCGGGGTGACCCATCGCGCGGTCACCGAGAAGGCCGGGCTGCCGCTGACCACCGTCGGCTACTTCTTCGACTCGATCGATGCGCTGACCGAGGAGGCGCTGCGCACGTATACCGAAGAGGATGCCGACACCCAGATCGCGATCGCGGAGTCGCTCGCCGAGGCGCACGGTTCACCCGACGAGATCGCGGCCGCCTTCACCGCCGCCGCCACGCCGCGCACACCGGAAACCCTCGCGCTGTTCGAGGCGTACCTGCACGCGGCGCGTCGGCCGGAATCCCGTGATGCGGTCACCCGCGCGCTGACCGCCGCGCGCCGGGCCGCCGCCGCGGGCGCGCGGGCGGCCGGGGCCCCGGATCCGGATGCCATGGCGCCCGCCTTCACCGCGCTGGCGCACGGGCTCGCGCTGCACGAGATGGCCTCGCCGGGTGCGCTGCCGCCCGACACCGTGCACGCGGCCTTCCGCGCGATGTTCCTCGGATTCCTGCTCGACAGCGGGTATATCGAGCCGGCCCTGCAACTCAGGCGGCAGCCGGCACCGCAGGAGTAGCGCCGTGACCGACCCCGCCGTGCGGCATCGGGACCGGGTGGACGCCCGGCTGGACCTGCCGATCATTCCGCCCGCCGTGCTGATCGGGGTCGCCGAGATCGGGCGATCGGTGTGCAGAATGCCCTGGCCACCGCGCCCGCCGACGCACCGGCCGACCTGCCTTCCGACGCGACGTCCCTGTTGGCGGCCGCGCAGGGCGGGCGACTGCTCGGTGTACCGCCGCTGCCGGCGCTGGCCGCGGGCGCGGCGGCCAAACGGGCGGCTACGGCTACCAGTGGTGGAGTGGGGCGACCCCGGACGGTTTCCAGGCCAATGGTTTCCAAGGGCAGTACATCACTGTCAGCCCCGCGGGCTGCCTGACGGGCGTGCGTCTCGCGCATACCGTGCAGTTCACCGGCGCCGGGGATTTCGCTGGCCAGGGCAACGCGGAATGGCACACCCTCTAGGGCGGTACTCCAACAGCTCGGCGGCTGTCGCTGACCGCTCGTGGCGATCGGGCCCTGTCGATCTTTTTTCGCGGCCGTGTCGATCTGTCGGGGAGGTCGTTCGACCTTGGTGTGAGAGGGTCGGACAGCGACCCGCGACAAGGAGGACAATCCCGTGAAGTACATGCTGATCTGGCGCGCCAGCGACGAGGGCAATGCGGCCATGGCCGAGGCCGACTTCGAGAAGGTGCTCGAATCCGTCGGGCGCTTCAACGACGAGCTGATCCGCGCCGGGGTCCTGCTGGCCGCCGAGGGTCTCGACAGTGCGGAAGAGGGTGTGGTGGTGGACTTCTCGTCGGAGCCGCCGCTGGTCACCGACGGACCCTACGGCGAGACCAAGGAGCTGTTCGGCGGCTTCTACATCCTGAACGTGGCCTCCAAGGAGGAGGCCGTCGAATGGGCCAGGCGGGCGCCGTCGTTCGGTGCCGGATTCAAGACCGAGATCCGGCGCGTCACCACCATCGACGAATTCCCGCAGGACAACGAGTGGATCCAGAAGGAACGCGCCTGGCGCGAGGCCACCGGGCAGCTGTGAGCCGCTGAGCCATGGCCGACCCCACCGGTCGTGACGCCGTCGCCGCGGTGTGGCGCATCGAATCCGCGCGCATCGTCGGCGCCCTGGCCCGCTACACCGGCGACTTCACCCTGGCCGAAGACCTCGCCCAGGAGGCGCTGGCCGAGGCGCTGGTGACCTGGCCGCGCGACGGCGTGCCACGCAATCCTGCGGGCTGGCTGCTCACCGTCGGCCGGCGTCGTGCCATCGACGCCTTCCGCCGCCGCGCCACCCGCGACGACCGGTACCGCGCCCTCGCCCGCGACCTGGGCGAGGGCGGGGTCGCCACCGGCGGGACACCCGCGGAAACGCCAGGGGCGGAACCGCTCTGGGATCCCGATCAGATCGACGACGACGTGCTCGCGCTCATGTTCGTGTCGTGCCATCCGGCGCTGTCCCGCGAAGCGCAGGTGGCGCTGACCCTCCGCGTGATCGGTGGCCTGACCAGCGACGAGATCGCCAAGGCCTTCCTGGTGCCCACCGCGACGGTGCAGGCCCGCATCACCCGCGCCAAGAAAACCCTCGCGGCGGCACAGGTTCCGTTCGCCATCCCCCCGGCCGACGAACGCGCCGCCCGGCTCGGCTCGGTGCTGAACGTCGTCTACGTGATCTTCACCGAAGGCTCGTCGGCCACCTCCGGCGCACACCTGATCCGCCTCGACCTCGCCGCCGAAGCCCAGCGCCTCGCCCGGGTGCTGGCCCGCCTCGTCCCCGAGGAGCCCGAGGTCCACGGTTTGCTGGCCCTGCTGGAACTGACCGCCGCCCGCTTCCCCGCCCGCACCGACGCCACCGGCCGGCCCATCCTGCTCGAACACCAGAACCGAATGCGCTGGGACCGGGCGGCGATCCGCCGCGGCCGCGCCGCCCTCGACCAGGCGGCCCGCCTCGGCCGCGGCCTCGGCGCCTACGGTCTGCAGGCCGCGATAGCCGAATGCCACGCCGTCGCCGACTCCGTCGAGGCCACCGACTGGCCGCGCATCGTCCTGCTCTACGAAGCCCTGGCCCGGCTCTCGCCGTCCCCGATCATCGACCTCAACCGGGCCGTCGCGGTCTCCATGGCGGAGGGTCCCGCCCCTGCCCTCGCCATCGTCGACGACCTCAGATCGGCTGCGGCCCTTCCGAATTCCCATCTGCTCCCGAGTGTCCGCGGGGAACTGCTCGCCAGACTGGGCCGGACAGCCGAAGCCCGAACCGAATTCGACCTCGCTATCACCCTGTGCGGCAACGACCAGGAACGCACCCTGCTCGAAGCCAAACTCGCCGAACTGGATTGACCAGCTCCTCGGGTCGGGCTCGGGGATTTCCCCCATGCCGATTCTGGGGATGTGCCGGATTACGCCGGGGCGGCGGCGAAACTAGCGTTCAGCCATGACTTCGACTCTGCGCGGGCGCCTTTCGGTTGCCCTCGGTGCCGCCGTGTTGCTCGTCGCCGAGATGGCCACCGCGGTCGCCCAGCCCGCCGTGCCCTCGCTCGCGGAGCAGTTGCGTCAGGACACCGAAGCGATCCACGCCCTCGGTGTCAGCGGCGTGCAGGCCCGCGTCATCACGCCCGACGGTGGGCAATCGGTCGCCACCAGCGGCACGGCCGACCTGAACACCGGCCTCCCGGTCCCCTCCGACGGCTACTTCCGCATGGCCAGCACCGCCAAGACCCTGGTCGCGACGGTGGTCCTCCAACTCGAGGCCGAGCACACGCTGACTCTCGACGACACGGTCGACCGCTGGCTGCCGGGAGTCGTGCAGGGCAACGGGAACGACGGCAGCCGGATCACCATTCGCCACCTGCTCCAGCACACCAGCGGTATTCACGACGACCTGCCCGGATACACCACGCCGGAGGAGTACTACCAGCAGCGCTACGACCTCTACAGTCCCGAGCAGCTGGTGGCCCGTGCCATGGCCCAGGCGCCGGACTTCGCGCCCGGGCAGGGCTGGCAGTACTCCAATACCGGATATGTCCTGCTCGGCATGATCATTCAGCAGGCCACCGGCCGACCCGCCCACCAGGAGATCGAGGCCCGCGTCCTCGGCCCGCTCGGGCTCGACCAGACCCGGTGGACCGGCGCCTCGCCCACCCTGCCCGAGCCGCACGCCCGGGCCTACCAATTCTTCGGTCCCGGTGCCGAGGTGGACGTCACCGATCAGATACCCGTTGAGCACGAGACCCTTTCGTGGGTCACCACCACCCGGGACGAGAACAGCTTCTTCCGCGCGCTGCTCGGCGGCCGGTTGCTCCCCGCGCGGCAGCTCGCGGAGATGAAGCAGACCGTCTCGGTGAGTGCGGAACTCCAACAGCTGTGGCCCGGTGGCCGATACGGGCTCGGCCTGGCCGAACGGCCCCTCGGCTGCGGAGGAACCTACTGGAGTCACGAGGGCGGGGACGGCGGCTACATCACTCTCAACGGCGTCACCGAGGACGGCACGCGAAGCGCCGTGGTGTCCATGTCCGAGGCGCGCGGCGACACTCCGGAACACATCCGCGACCAGGAGAACGTGGCCGGCGCCCTGATCGACCATGCCCTCTGCGCCGGGAGCCGGTGAGCAGCGCAGCCGATCGTTGTGGAGTCCCAGCGAATCGCTGTGCAGTCCTGCGGCTTTCCGTATGTGATTGAACTCGCCCACGACGGCGTCGAGACTGAATTCTCGACGTTTGCCGGAGGTGGTGCTGGTGGGTTGGCGAAGAGCCGTCGGGCTGGTCGGTGTTCTGACAGTGGGCGTCGGAACGATGGTCGCAGGGGGCAATACACCGAAGGCCTCGGCAACCGGGGCGCACAGCGAAGTATTCACCAATCCGGTGCTGGCCGCCGGGGCCGACCCGAGCATGACCTACTACCAGGGCCGATTTCACCTGGTGCAGGGGGACTTCTACAACGACGACAACATCGTGATCCGCAGTTCGGACACGCTCGGGGGACTGGAGGAGAGCGAGCCGAAGGTGGTGTGGGAGCACCCCGACTGCCCCGCTCCCGCCTGCACCAAGATCTGGGCTCCGGAACTCGTGCACATCGGCGACCGGTGGTGGATCTACTTCGCGGGGCAGGAGGACGACCGCAACGAGACCCATCGGATGTACGCGCTGCGTTCCACCGGAAACGACCCGACCGGCCCCTACGAATATCTCGGGCCGCTGAACCTGCCCGGCGGCTGGGCCATCGACGGCACCTACCAGCAGTACGCGGGCGCCGGCTACTTCTTCTGGTCCTGCCTGCGCAACCCCGATGACACACGCGTACAAGACATTTGCGTGGTCCGCATGTCGGATCCCATGACGCCGATCGGCGACCGCGTCAGCATCGCAACACCCACCGCCGCCTGGGAAACCGTCCCCAACGACGCGGACCTCCTGCTCAACGAGGCCCCGCAACCCCTGATCGCACCCGACGGCCGCCTCTTCGCAACCTTCTCCGCCAATGCCAGTTTCGACGACACCTACTGCCTGGGCCTCCTCGAACTGGCGCGCGGCGGCGACCCCATGGACCCCGACGCCTGGACCAAATCGGACGGTCCCGTGCTCCCCGGCGGTCCCGGCGCCATCGCCCCCGGCCACAACGGATTCCTCACCATCGACGGCCGCCCCTGGATCACCTACCACGCCCGCCTCGAACCCGGCACCGGCTGGCCCGGCCGCAGCATCCGCGTCCAGCCCATGTACTTCGGCAAGGACGGCCGCCCGCGATTCGGCATGGCCTTCGGCCCCGACGACCCCATCGTGATCGACGGCAAAGACCGCAACGCTCCGGGAACCCCGGTGACGCCCGAGCCGCGGCGCTGAGGTCAGGTCGCCTCGGCCGATGCCCGGGTGCGGCGCCACTGTGCGGGGCTGCAGCCGTGCTGTTTGCGGAACCATCGGGAGAAGTTTCCGGGGGCGGAGAAGCCGAGGAGTTCGGCGGTTTCGGTCAGGGAGCGGCGCGGGTTGGCGACCATGTGGCGGGCCAGTTCGGCGCGGGTCGAATCCAGTAGTGAGCTGAAGGTCTCGCCTTCGGCGGCGAGGCGGCGGTGGACGGTGCGGCGGTCGACGCCCAGGCTGCGGGCCACCTGCTCCACCGAACAGCGACCGGTGGGGAGGAGCAGTTCGATGAGCTCGCGGACGCGGTCGGCGGTGGTCGCGGGACGGACCGGGTGGACGGGGTCCAGCAGCCGCTGGGTGTAGGCGCGCAGCTGCGGATCCGCCATCGCATTGGGCGCATCGAGATGGCTTGTGTAGGTGAGGATTCCATTGAAGTCCTGCTCGAAGGTCACCTGCGGTCCGAAGACCCGGTGATGGGCGCGCAGATCGGGCGGGGCGGGGTGGGTGAAGCGGACCTCCACCGGCTGCCACGGGGCACCGATGAAACCGGCGAGTAGGTCGTGCAGCACGCCGACCGCGAGTTCGACGGATTGGCGAGTATCGCCGGGCTGCCCGATATCCAGGGTCAGCCGGATGGTGGCGAGGCCGTTCTGTTCGGTGAGGCGGGTGTGCAGCGCCTCGTTGTACGTGTCCTCGTGCCGCGACATCACGGTCAGAGCGCTGCGCACGTCGGGCTCCTCGCGGACCACCAGGCTCAGCGGACCCAGATTGGCGAAGCGGCGGCGCTCGGCCAGGCGCAGCCCGAAATCTGCGCAGTTCGTCGCGACGGACGAGTGCTCGAGCAGCTCGGCGATCGCGGCGGCGGGCACCCAGCGGTCCTGCAGGCTCAGACCGGCCGGGTCCAGGCCGGACGCGCGCAACAGCCCCACCGGGTCGATGCCCAGCGACCGGCACAGCTCCACGTATTCGTTCAGCGCCGCGTAGCGGGCCAGTGGTTTCACCGATTCTCCGACGTCCCGAAATGATCAGCATCCTGTCCCGTAATGATAAGCAGTCGATCCCTGCGGACCATACAGTGGGTTTCGTTCCAGCAACCGAAGCCAGACCGAAGGAAGGGACGACGACGTGGCCACAAGCAACGAGGATTGGTCCAAGCCAGCAGCGATGGCCATCCCCGAGACGGGGTACTTCGAGTACGAACAGGGGCGCTACGGCCCGGTCTATCCCCGCACTCCAGCTAACTATGGGTTTTCCATCGTCGCCAAGGTCAAGCCGGGTCATGAGGCGGCGATCCGGGAACACGGCAAGGTCATCCAGGCCGCGGTCGAACAGGATCCGAATGTGCTTGCGCCGCTGCGGCTGCACTATCTGCGGTGGGTGCTGTTCGATATCGGCGACGGCCTGACCTTCCAGTATCAGGGCATCTTCGACACCGATTTCGACAAGTACCTCGAGGACGCGCTCGACCTGTTCCTGTCCACGGGCATCACCACCGCCTTCGTGAATCTCGAAGGCTTTCCCGAGGATTGGCGCACCAATCGGGCCGCTGCCATCGAATTCTTCCGCAAGCACCAGTTCCCGAGCTTCCTCGAATACGGCGAATACCCGTTCGTGACCTCCGACGAGGTCAAGAAGGCCCTGCGGCTCAAAGCGGCGTTCTCCGGCATGCTCGACGAGATGCAGTAGCGGGGGTCGTGATGCTCGAATTCGACGATATCCAGCACATCCTGCTGACCCGGGTGCCGGCGCTGACCGGACGCTACGAGTTCCTGTCCTTCACCGACGCCGCCGGTGCGCGTGCGTGGCTCGCCGCCATGGCCGACCGCGTGCCCTCGGTCGCCGACTTGCAGGACTCGGTGGACACCGACAAGCAGTGGGTGTCCGTGGCTTTCACCTGGACCGGACTGCGCGCCCTGGGCGTCCCGGCCGACGCGCTGGCGAGTTTCCCGGAGGAATTCCGCCAGGGCATGGCCGCCCGGGCCGAAGTCCTGGGTGATGCCGGGGCCAACCATCCCGACCATTGGATCGACGGCACGGCCGGTGACGATCTGCACGCGATCGTCATCCTCTTCGCCCGTGACGCCGCCGAACGCGACCGGCGGGTGGCCGAACACAATGCACTCCTTGCCGCTTGCCCAGGTGTCACGGTGCTGTCGTCGCTGGATCTGGAGGCCGTACCGCCGTTCGGCTACGCGCACGACCACTTCGGTTATCGGGATCGCTTGTCGCAGCCGGTGATCGAAGGTACGGGGGAGGAGCCCACACCGGGCAGCGGCGCACCGCTGAAGGCCGGGGAGTTCATCCTCGGTTACGACGACGAGAGTGGGCCGCCGCTGGATCTGCCGCAGCCCGAGGTACTTTCGCGCAACGGCACCTTCATGGCCTATCGCCGCCTGCGCGAACACGTGGGTCGATTCCGTGACTTCATGGCCGAGCACGGCGACACCGCCGAGGAACAGGAGCTGGTGGCGGCGAAGCTGATGGGCCGCTGGCGCAGTGGCGCGCCGCTGGTCCTCGCTCCGGAGGCCGACGATCCGGAACTGGGTGCGGATATGAGCCGCAACAACGATTTCAACTACAAACAGATGGATCCGCACGGCTACGCGGTGCCGCTCGGATCGCACATCCGGCGCATGAATCCACGTGATACGGGCGTGAACATGCAGCGCCGCCGCATGATTCGGCGCGGCGCAACCTATGGGCCGCACCTGCCGGAGGGAACCCCCGACGACGGCGCCGACCGTGGCATCGCGGCCTTCGTGCTGTGCGCGAGCCTGGTGCGCCAGTTCGAGTTCGCGCAGAACGTGTGGGTCAACGACACGTCGTTCCACGAGCTGGGCAACGAGCGGGATCCGATCATCGGCAACCAGAACGGCACCCTGGAGTTCAAGATTCCGAAGCGTCCGATTCGCAAGACCATCACCGGAATTCCGGCGTTCACCAACGTCCGAGGCGGCGCGTACTTCTTCCTGCCAGGGCTGCGCGCCCTGCGCTATCTGACCACTCTCACCGATATCGAGGCAGCAGCATGACATCGTTCACCCCGGCCCGCACCTACAATCAGGCCCACCTGGCTCGCCCCTACACCCCCGGCCAGCGGCGCATCAGCATCTACTGGTCGTGGAGCTATCCCTGGGAAGCGCAACGGGATACGGCCGAACTGGACAACCGCTTCTCCACCATGACCGAGGTGCGCCAGGCCACCTGGCCCGCCTACGAGACGCCCGAATACGATGCCGCGCACTTCCTGCAGGGCATCGCGGGCACCCTCGAGCTGTTCCACCGCTCGACCCTCGACTTCCAGCGGGTAGCCGGGGAAGTGACGGGGCATCCGGTGGCGGTGTTCCAGCGCATCGACCAGGCCGGATTCAGACAGCCCATCGACGAACGCATCCTCGCCGACACCGACACCCTCCTGGTGTTCGGCCTCGATCACCTTCTCGCGCAGGAGGAAGCGGCTCCCGAGGAGATCGCCGCAATCCAGCAGTGGCTCCAGCGCGAGGGCACCTGCCTGCTCCTCGCCCCGCACCACGACGTCGGCTTCACCGATGACCTGAAGCAGCGCCAGATCGAGTTCGAACACCACGGTGATCCGCTGGTGCCGCGCCAGCAGCGGTTCGGCGCCTATACCCGCTCGCTGATGACCGCCCTGAATGTCCCGGTACACAACGTCTACGGCCTGCGGCCCGCCGTCGTCGAAGGCACTCGCTCGATCGCGCCGCTCACCTCCTTCCGTGACCTCGACACCCCGCGCTTGCTCGACGATGTCACCACCTTCAATTTCCACCCGCACCTGCCCCACTACGAATTGACCGAGCCCGAAAGCGATTCGGTGCGCCTGCTCGCGCGTCAGCCCATCGAACTGTCCCGTCCCCACCCGTTCATCGAGGCGGGCAACACCGAATTCAATACGTTGCTGTGGCTGCCCCCCACCGTCGAACGCGCCGGCGACATCGTGATGGCCGACTCCACCAACTTCACCACCCTCTTCGGCGGCACCGACAGCCTCGCCAACTTCTGGCGCAACCTCGCGGCGATGAAATGACCGCGGCTGCAGACGGCGGCCCGATGCCGCAGAGGTGGGACCTGTGATCGGAGACCTGCTGCCACTGGCCATAGGCGTTGCGCTGTCACCCATTCCGGTGGTGGCGGCCATCCTCATGCTGCTCTCCACCAACGCCGGCCGGGCGAGCGCGGGCTTCGCGCTCGGCTGGGTGACGGGCATCCTGACGGTCACGGGGCTCGTGACAGCCGCGGCAGCATCCGGGCTGATGAGTTCGGCGGGCCGGCCCTCCGCCGCGGCCTCTGCGATCAAGATCGCCATGGGCCTGCTGCTGGTGTTCATCGCCTTCCGTCAGTGGGGCAGCCGCAAGGACGATTCGATACCGGGCTGGATGAAGGCCATCGACGAACTCGGAGTCGCCAAGGCGGCCGGCTTCGGCCTGCTGCTCTCCGTACTGAATCCGAAGAACCTGCTCCTGTGCATCACGGCGGGCGTCACAATCGGCACCTCGGCGCTGAACCCGGCCGGCACTGCCGCGGCAATCGCCGTATTCGTTTTCCTGGGCGCGGCATCGGTGGTCGTTCCCGTGGGTGGCTACGCCGTCGCGGCGAATCAGCTGCGCGGCGCACTCGCCCGCTTGAAGAACTGGCTACAGGCGAACAATCACACGGTGATCGCCGTGGTGTTCATGGTGATGGGCACCACCGCCTTCGCCAAGGGCGTGAGCGGATTCTGACCAAATGCTGATCGCACTGTGCCACACAGTGTTTCACCACCGTCTCGGGTCATCGGCGGAAGTCCGACGACCCGAGACGGTCTCATGCCGCCGTTGCACGGCTCGCCGCACTCCGCGGTCAGAACGGGATGCCGAACCATTCGCCGCGGCCGGGTACGACGTCCTGGTCTTCGACTACCGTGGCTTCGGAGACTCCGAAGGCACTCCACGACAGCGTGTTTCGTACCGACAGCAGCGCGAGGACTACCACGCGGCCATCGCCGTCGCTCGGCAGTTGCCCGGCGTCGACCCCGAACGCATTGTGCTCTGGGGGACCTCCTACTCCGGCGGCCATGCCGTCGCGGTGGCCGCCCAGGACCGGCGGATCACGGCGATCGTGGCGATCACCCCCGCGATGGACGGACTCGCCACCCTGGCGCATGTCATGCGCCGCGCCGGTGCCGGCTACCTCGCACGCGCGGCCGGGCACGGGTTGCGTGACCTCGCCCGGAGGATCGCCAAGCGACCGCTGCACTACGTGCCGATCGTCGGCCCGCCCGGATCGCCGGCCATCATGACCAGCCCCGGCGCGGTGGAGGCTGTCATCCCGGTCGCGGGACCGACCTGGCGTAACGAGGTGTGCGCTCGAGCCGCCCTGGCAGTCGGCCTGAACCGGCCCACCACGTTCGCCGGGTGCGTGCCCTGTCCGATCCTGGTGCAGGTCGGCACGAACGACAGTGTCGCGCCACCGAGCGCGGCCCTGCGCGTCGCTGCGAAAGCCGGTCCGCGGGCGCGTATTCGCGAGTACCCCGTCGACCATTTCGACATCTATCAGAGCCCGTGGCAGCAGCAGGCGGTGACCGACCAGCTCGAGTTCCTCACCGCTGTATTGCGGTGACCTCCAGGTCCAGGATCGGCAGGTCAGAACTGCGGCCCGCTCCCGCACTGCACCGGCACCGGCCGCCCCGGATCCAGCGCGTTCAGAATCATCGCGTCCACGCTCGGGTCGTACGCCAAACCGCTGTGCCCGACCGGGTCGTCCGGGCACTGGTCCTGGACGACGAGGTCGCTGACGCCATCCTCGGCAATGGCCGCGGCGGCGGGCGGGGACACCATGGCGTCGTGCGCCGACACGATGGTGGTGTAGCGAATGCCGGTCCGGGCGATCGGGCCGTCGTGCAGCCGGGTCATCGCCGCCGAGCCAGGGGAGACGTCCTCACAGATCCCGCATACGCCCGCGACCAGCCCGCGTAGCCCGAGTTGCGTTGCGCCGCCGATAAGTCCGCTGGTGATTCCGTTCGTGGGTGGTGCCAGGACGACGACCGCGCCGATCCGGTCAGCCGCTGCCGGGTCGGTCTTCGCGAGGTAGAGCGAAACGAACGCGCCACCGGAATGCCCGACCAGGTCGACCTTGGCGGCGCCGGTCTCGGCCCGCACGCGGTCGACGAAGGCGGATACCTGCGGCACGGACACCGACACCCCGTCGATGCCGCCGTCGAATGCGTTGGTCCCGCCGTAATTCAGGGAGTACACGCAGTACCCGGTATTCGCCAGCTTCGGCCCTAGATGCGCGAACCCGTTGTACTGATTGGCGGGAAAGCCGTGCACGAGCACCACCGGCCGCGGATGGGCCGCCGACGGTGTGCACGGCACATTCACGCCGGGCGCCGACTGTGCGGGATCCTGCCCGGACACCACGAACCAGGCTTCACGGGCAACCATCTGCTCGAAAGTCGCCTCCGGTAGCGGAGCGGCGGCAGCGGCCGCGCCGGGCGCAACGATGTTCGGTACCAAGGCAATCGCGGTGGTGGCCAGAACCGAGCCAACGCATTCGCGTATGCCCATGTCGAGCTCCAAGAAACGAACGAACTTTTCTCTTAGTTTAGTCCTATAAATTCCCCGCAGGTGGAGGAGCGTTTCTGGAATCTCGATGTTCACAGTGGTTCGTCTGAACCCTGTAGGAATCTCCAACCCGATGCGGCAACCCCGGACGTTCTGTTGGACTCCTCCCCGATTGATCGCACCGGTGCCGGAGGAGGACAGTCAACAGCACCGTTCACCCCCACCCCGGATCGCGATACATGTCAGCAACACCCGCACATCGCACACAACGGACCCGCTACACCTCCGTCGGCGGAAAACAGGCCGCATGGCGCATGATCGGCAGCAGCGTCGAAATCCTGGCCCTCACCGTCACAAATGCCGCCCGACCCCCCGACACCGCCGCCTTCGACGACAACACCTGCCACGACCTGTGCTGGGCCCGTGAACGTTTCACCAAATTCGCCGACCTCTGGGACGCGATCCGCAGCGAATACTGGCAACTCCTCTTCCACTCCGACGCCCCTGGATGCGGTCGATGAAGATGGTGAAATCCGCCATGAACCGGGTGAGGAACCGTGACGTCACCAGTTCGCGGGTAGGTGTCGAACTCGCCATTGGCGGAACCGGGGCGATGTGGCCAGATCGAACAGTGTCCAGAGCGGCTCCACCGTGTCGGGATGCTCTGGGTTCTGCCACGGATCATCCGGTGGTACGAACATGAGCTCGCTTGCCCAGTGCAGCCGTATCGTGCCGTCGGGCGAGCGCTTGAAGACGGTCAGCAGCGGTACAGGGTGGCCGGCAGCGCTGTCGCCGCCGTAGTCACTCCGAAAATTCGAGTTCGCCGCCGACAGCACCCGGGTGTGTCGCCACCCCCTGTCGTGTGCGAACGCCGCTACTCGCTCGATGGGGGCCTTGGCAACGATCGCCAAATTGCCACCCAAACCGTCGAAGTGGGGCGTTGTACTGTCCCACATGTCGATCAGCGCGGTGCACGACGGGCACGGTCCTTCGTCTGTGGGCAGTTCCGAGAAGATCCCGCTTGTCGGTCTGGGCCGAACATCTCCCGGGTGACGCGGGAACATGTAGTGATAAAGCATCAGTGTGTCGTTATCGCCGAACAGCTCGGACATACGCACTGTCGTTGCGGCGCCGTCGTCGCCGATTCGATCGAACACATAATCTTCGGGGACCTCGCCGCCAGGCGGAAGTGATTTCCGTTGCGCCGCAACGGACTCCATCAGCTGCTGGAGATCGGCCTCCCGCTGAAGCAACGCCTCACGCGCCTCGCGATACTCCCGCGACTCATTCGGAAAAGCTATCGACATACGGACCTCCTAGACCGTCATGCCATCGACTTACCCTGCTCTGGACACTACTCGCTCGTGGCTAACTGCCAGCGTTGTAGCTGGTCAGTCACCCCATGGATGCGCCCCCGGCGGGGCCCTATAGCTGGGAACGTACCGACCAGCATCTTCTTGCTGGTCTGCCAGTGGTCGAAGCCGAATTCGACCTGTGCAGCGCACTGCCCCGCCGATCACGGTCGGCGGGGCAGTGCTTCGCGGAGGTGCCCGAGGGGCTCGAAACCGAAGGTTCAGTGGGGAATCGGGAAGTTGGCGCGGAATACGCCGTGTGGGTCGCGGGCCTGCTTGAGCTTTCGCAGCCGGTCCAAGGTGCCGGTGTCGAAAACCTCTGCGACACTGTCGCCGGCGGACAGGACGGTATACGGTTTGCGGCCGCTGACCCGCGCGCCCAGATCGGCGAGGATGCGCTTCTGCGTGGCGTGTACCGCGGCAACCGTGTCGGGGTCCGAGCCGATGGCCTGCAGAGACAGTGCGTAGGGCTCCGTGAACGGCGGAACCGCGCCTCGGGTGGGCTCGGCGAGCGCACCTCCCAGCTGCCGGACCTGGATGCCCATCATCGGATCGATCGGCTCGTGCAGCAGGATCTCGGCGGCGGTCTCGTCCAGTGCGGTCAGCAGCTCGGCTCGCACCAGTCCGGGGCCCGGGGCGGTGGGCTCGTTGACGATGGCGCCCAACTCGGCCGGGGACAATTCCCGGCGCGTGTCCGCGAGAACGCCGTCGATCGTGTCCAGCCGTCGCAGCAGGTCTCGTCCACGTGCCGGTTCGCCCAGGTAGGCGGCGGCGATCGCGATTACCGGCGGGGCCTGCGGTAGCTCCAGCCGATTGAGCCAGACCGTGAGCTCGGCCGGTGCGTGATCGGTGATGTCCTGGAAGGCATCACGGACCGCCTCGGTCTGCTCGGCCGGCCAGGCGATCAGGCCACCGAACAAGGCCGGAGCCGCGAACAGATCGAACTCCACCGCCGTCACCAGCGCGAAATCCCCGCCGCCGCCCCGCAATGCCCAGAACAGCTCCGGGTCGGACTCCGCGGTGACCCGGGCTGGACGACCATCGGCATCGATGATGTCGAAGGCCCGGACGCTGTCGGCCGCCCAACCGTACTTGCGGCCGAACCACGACAATCCGCCACCGAGGGTATAGCCGACAACGCTGACCACCGGGGAGCTTCCGGCCAGCCCGGTCAAGCCGTGCGGGGCGGCCGCCGCCTGCAGCTGGCCCCAATTGGTTCCCGCGCCGACGCGGGCACGTCGCCGCGCCGGATCCACCTCGATCCGATCGAGCCGGCGCGTGCGCACCAGGATGGTGCCGGCGGTATTACCGGAAGCGCCGTGGCCGTTGGGCTGAGCGGTCACCGACAGGCCCGCGTCGCGCGCGTAGCCGACCACGGCGGCCATATCCTCCGCGTCTTCGACGTGCACGACGGCCGCGACCGGCTGGTCGATATTCAGATTCCACGGAGTCCGTGCCGTATCGAACTCTTCGTCACCCGGCAGCAGTACCCGTCCTCGCACGGCGGATCGCAATGTGTTGTGTGACATCTGGATTCCCTTCGCTAAAAAATGTTCACCGCGTCGTGCCCGAGCCACTGGACGGAGCCTGGCCCCGGGCGGGGGTCCGAGTGGCCGGGTCGGTCGCCGGGGAGATGGGTGTGGGCATCGGAAAGGCCGCTTCGATATGAGCGGCGGCGGTCAGCGCGCGGCGCTCGGCGAATGGGCCGGTGATCAACTGGACCCCGATGGGAAGACCCTCGGCCGAGACGCCCGCGGGGACCGTGACCGCGGGCAGGGCCAGGTAGTTGGCGGCGATCGTGAGGCGGTGCGCCGCATACATGGTCGCGACCTGTGCGGTGCCGCCGAGGTCGTAGCCGACCGGCCAGGGCAGTTCGTCCGAGACCGGGCCGAGCACGATCGGATGCTCCGCGAGGAAGCGGGACCAGGCCGCGCGGCGGGTGAGGCGCTCACCCAGCGCGGTCATGTAGCCTGCCAGATCCAGCGGCGGGAACAGGTCGATCGCCGCGTCCACGAAGGTGTTCAGTCCGGCGCTGCCGAC
The DNA here is from genome assembly GCF_042754165.1 of Nocardia sp. NPDC059229. NCBI lineage: Bacteria > Bacillati > Actinomycetota > Actinomycetes > Mycobacteriales > Nocardiaceae > Nocardia > Nocardia sp. NPDC059229. The sequence continues at coordinate 385,652 of NZ_JBHZAK010000004.1, read as the reverse complement.
TCGCCGCATGGCTTCGCGGCGCTGAACCACCACCTCGGTGGAGACCAATCGGCCGTAGTCCGCCGCCACCTCGCGCAATTGCGGCGGATCCAGTTCGGCCACTGGATATCCCGCGCGTTCGAGGGCGTCGGCGCAGCCGAGCAGCGCGGCCCGCACCTGCGGATCGATATCGTCACCGAGGGTGACGGCGATCGCGGGCAGGGCGGTATCGGTCGCGTCACGCACTGGAATCCATCCGGGATCGCGCAGGTCAGCGCTGTCACTGAGGACCTCGAAGGCGGTCGTCAGATCACGCACGGTGCGCGCCAACGGCCCTGGTGCCGCGAACAATTGGTTGGTCGGTGCGGGTGCGGCCCCGGGCAGGCTCGAGGCCACCGCCACCCGGCCGGGCGTGGTGCGCAGGGAGGCTACTCCGCAGAACGCGGCGGGTACGCGCAGTGAACCGCCGAAGTCCGTGCCCAGGCCGAGGGGTGTCATGCCGGCGGCTACCGCGGCGGCGTCACCGCCGCTGGAACCGCCCGGGCTGCGAGTCGGGTTCCACGGATTCACCGTCGGGCCCGCCTCGTCGTTGTCGGTGTGCCAGCGAGTGGCGAAGTCCGGCATGTTCGTTCGCCCGATGACGATCGCCCCGGCTCGCCGCAGTGCGGACACCGCGGGTGCGTCCGCTGCCGCGACGGCCTGTCCGAAGGCCGCCACGCCCCAGGTGGTCGGGCTGCCCGCGACATCGAGGTTGTTCTTGATGGTGACCGGAACCCCGTGCAGCGGCCCCGTTGGCGCCCGGCGGTCGGCTGCGGCCGCCTCCGCACGCGCGGTATCGGCGAATACCGTTGTGAGCGCACCGATTTCGGAATCGACCTGCTCGATGCGTTCGAGATGCGCCTCGACGACCTGGGCCGCGGTGACCGCGCCCTCGGCGATCAGCGCCGCGAGCGAGACCGCGTCCCGCGCCCACAGCGCGCCGTCCCGGCCGGTGATCACGATGCCTCCTGTTCGGCGAATACCGCTGCGGTGCGCGGTGTTCGGCTGTCGTCGATGGATTTGCCGAGGGTGATGAAGAAGACGATCAGCCCGGCGGTCAGCAGGATGTGGCCCAGACCCGCGCAGAGCGCGATCGCCTCATTGCTGCTGCTGCCCAGCACGGTGAGGGTGCCGTGCAGCGTCATGACCGCGACGGTGATGGCCAGGCCGATGTTGTACAGCCAGAAGAACCAGGCGTACAGGCCTTTCCGGGCGCTGAGCGTGAGCTGCTTCTCCAGGGGCAGCACGATGAGGAAGAACAGCATGCCCAGCGCCAGCACGTGGGTGTGCACGACACCGAGCTCCGTCTGCCCGGTGAAATGTTCGGCCTTGGTGATCTCGCGGTAGTAGAACCCGGAGATCAGGCCGATGATCATGTATATGTGAGCGGTATTGACCAGCGTCTTCATCGGGTTCATCGGGCGCTCACCGGCTTTCACGGCGCAGCAGCAGCGCGCCGCTGGCGGCCACCAGGGCGGCGGTGAAGCCGTGCACCTTCAGGGCGGTGGCGGTGGAGCCGCGGCGCACCAGGATGGTGAGCATGTCGCCGGTCGGGATGAGGGCGAGGCTGAGCACGGTGACGCCGACGGCGCGGCGCTGCCCGGCCGCGAGCAGGGCGAGCGGAATCAGGCCGGTGACCACATCGCGGACGCCTTTGACGTTCAGGAAGCCGTCGGCCTCAACGTGCGGCCACTCGGTGAAGCCGAACCCCGAGGCCATTCGCTGCGGGGCGAGCAGATAGCCGCCGCCGACGGACATGATGAACCCGGCGCCCAGGACGGCGCCGGCCGTGCCGAGACGTTCGCCGAGCCGGCGGGAACCACGTACGGAAACAGTTGATTCCGTGTTCGGGGGGACGGACATGAGCACTCCTGGATCGGTGGGATACGAGTCCCGAGCATCCAGTGCTGCCCGTACCGTTCGCTGACGGTCGTTGTCAGCGAACGGTACGAAGCAGTTCGAGCACCGCCTCGTCCGAAAGCCGAGCGCCCGCGAGGAATTCCGCGCCCAGGCGCACGGGCCCGAGCGCCGCTTCCGCCTGGTCGAGCGCCCGCCGCCGGAACGGGCCGATGCGGATCACCCCGGCCCTCCGGTTGATCCGGTCGGTGGCGCCGAGAATGCGGGCCGCGCGCCCCGGGGCGCCCGTCGCCAGAGCAACCAGGGCGTAACCGATACCGACCTCGGCCAGCAGCGCCGCCGAGGTCTGGGCGGCCAGATCGCGGGGCATGGCCAGCTCTCGCAGCGCGTCGTCCGGCCGGCCCGCCGCGACCAGGGTCGCCGCGTGCGCGGTGCTCACGAAGACCAGGTTCACGAAGCGAACGGTGTCGTGGCGTCCGGCGGGTGGCGGGGCGGCGGGGAGCGGACGCTCGGACATCCGCCGGAACAGTTCCATCGCGCGGTCGTTGTCGCCGCGCAGGTGCGCCAGGTGCGCCTGCGTCGCCGCCAGGAAGCGCCCGGGCGCGGGAATGATATGCGGGGTGATCAGGGCCTCGGCCCGCTCGATATAGGTTGCCGCGCAGTCGGTATCGCCGCCGACCAGGTGCATCTCCGCCGCGAAGAGCAGCACGCCCATGCGCTCACCGGCGCCCAGGTCGGGGCTGAGCAGTTCCAGCGCGCTCGCGATCAGCGGGCGGGCGCTGTCCAGGCCGAGCATGCGAGTCCGGTAGCTGGCCAGGGAGACCAGGGCGCGGCTGTGCGACCGGGGGTCACCGTGCGCGCTCAGACAGGTCAGCGCCGCTTCCAGGGTGGGCAGGGCGCGGGCCGGATGGTCGCCGCCGAGTTCATCGAAACCTTGTGCTATCAGCGCATTTCCGCGTAGCCATGGATCGTCGGAGGTGGTGCACGCGGTCAACAGGCTGTCGTCGTCGCCGAGCAGGTCACGCAGCGCCAGAATGAGCACGAACATCGGGTGCGGGGGCCGATCCTCGGTGAGGGCCGCGCGGGTCAGCCGCTCGAATTGCCCCGTGTTCTCCCGGATTTGGCCCCACCAGATGTTGGTGAAGTACGCCGGCAGCTCCTCGGCGTACCGGCAGGCCAGATAGGCCCCGGTGCACCCCGGCGGCGGTGTGTCGCCGAGCAGGGCGAGGACCTCGCGGCGGCGTTCGGAGATGTCGCCGTGCAACCCGCGCAGCAGCCAATACCAGACGAGATTCGCGTACAGGCGAACCGCACGCTCACCGTCGCCGACGTCCAGCGCCCAGCGCAGCGCGGTTTCGCAATTGCCGTGTTCGGTGATCAGGCGCGCGAGCCAATCGGGTTGTGCGGCAGTGCGTAATCCGTGGGCGGCGGTGTCGGTGAATTCCAGGAAGCAGTCGGCGTGGATGCGGGCGACCTCGTCGGCGTCGCCGGCGGCGGTCAATTCCGCTGTCGCATAGGCTCGGATGGTCTCGGCCATTCGATAGCGCCGGCCATCGAAGTCCACCAACGACTTCGTCACCAGTGAAGTGACCGTGTCGATGGCGTCCGGACCGCACACCCGGATGATGGCGTCCAAGGTCGCGCCGCCCGCGAAAATCGAAAACCGCCGGGCTGCTGCGGCTTCCGCATCGGTGAGCAGTCCCCAGCTCCAGGCGACGGCCGCGTACAAGGTGCGATGGCGCGGGACCGCGTGGCGAGTACTGTTGGTGAGCAGCCGGAAGCGATCGGTGAGCCGCTCGGCGAGGTCCGGCAGCGGCAGGCCCCGCAGGCGGGCGGCGGCCAGTTCGATGGCCAGCGGCATGCCGTCCAGGCTGCACACGATGGCGCGGATATCCGCGGAATTACTCTCGGACAGTACGAAATCCGGAAGTGCCGCGGTGGCGCGGTCGATGAACAGCCGGACCGCGGGCGACGCGGTGACCGCCACGATGCCCGCGTCGCCTTCGGGTAGGTCCAAGGTCCGGACCGGATACAGTCGCTCGCCGTCCACACCGATCGGCTCCCGGCTCGTGGTGAGCACCCGCAGCAGGGGCAGCCGCTGCAACAGATCGTCGATCAGGCGCGCGGTCGCCTCCACGACATGCTCGCAGTTGTCGAGTACCAACAGCATTCGGCGACCGGACAGCGTCCGCTCCAGTACTTCGGCCCACTCCGTGGACAGTTCGTCGGGTCGCTCGAACTGAGCGAGCGCGTTTGCTATCGCCACTCCGACCGCGTTCACCGCCGGTCGGGCGGTCCGTTCCCGCTCGAGTGCGGCCAGTTCGACGAAAGCGTAACCGTCCGCCCAGTCCATGGCGTGCGCCCCGACCGTCTCGGCGGCCAACCGGGTCTTTCCCACGCCCCCGATACCCGACAACGTCACCAGTCGGGCCTCGCGCAATGCCAGCCGCACTCCTTCCACGTCGCGTCCGCGTCCGACGAAGCTGGTGTGCCGCCTGGGCAGCAGCGGAGCGGACACCTTCGATGTCTCGCTGGTCCGGGATGCTGCCGTAACTCCCGTTCGACCCGATTCGGGCGTCGTCTCGATGGCAGGTCCGTCGACTGCGGGATCAGGGGGTGCGTTCGTGTGAATGTCGGCCAGGGCCTTGCGCAGCACCTCGGCGGGTGTCGTGCCGAGCTCGTCCAGTAACAGGGCCTCGGTCTGTTGAAACTGTTGTATCGCCTCGGATGTTCGTCCCGCTGCCGCCAGCGCCCGCACGAGTCGTGCGGCCAGTGTCTCCCGGAACGGATGTGCCGCTACTTCCGTGCGGAGTTCACGCAATACCTCGCCGCCTCGGCCCTGGGCTCGAAGGGCGTCCGCTCGCAGTTCGACCGCTTCGAGCCGCTGTTCGGTCAATCGCAGTGCCGCGGAGCGCAATACCTCCGATTCCCCTATATCGATCAACGGCTCCCCGCGCCACAACGCGAGCGCGGTATCGAAGCACGCGATGGCTCGTTCGGCCTCCCCGGCCGCGAGCAATGCCCGCCCCGCCGCGACCTCACGCGTGAATCGATGCACATCGACATCCTCGGGCGCCAGTTCGAGCACATACCCGCCCCCGTCACTCCGCACTGCACCCGGCGCCGCTGCGCGCAACCGACTCGCCAAGGTCTGCAACGCATTCCCGGTCCCCGCCGGCGGGTTCTCCCCCCACACCCCGTCCACCAGTCGCGCGACCGGCACCACTCGCCCGGCTTCGAGCGCCAGCAACCCCAGCAGTGCCCGCACCCGCGGCCCCCCGACCGACGTCCTCGTCCCGTCCGCGGCCTCCACCACCACCGGACCCAATAGCCCTACCAGCATGAATCGTCCATCTCACGATCGATCCTGCGTGGCGCCGGGCCTCTCGTCAACCTGGGCCAACCCGGGGGCTCGCCGCATCGCGGCCATCGAACCAGCTCAGGCGGAAGCCGACGGTCGCGAGGACCGGATCGGTATCGGCGCAGGGGATTTCGGGGCCGTTGCGGGGGCGCCGATGCGCATGCTGTGGGCATGGCGGACTCGGCCGGGCGCTAGGACGCGACGTGAACGGGCCGGCGGTCAGCGGCCGATCTCCATGGAGGCCAGTAGCTTCCACTGCTCCACCGGGATGGTGAACGGCTCGGCGGGTAGAGCCTGCAGACAGACGTGGTCGGCGCCGGCGGCGAGGTGGGCCGCGACCCGTCGGTCTACTTCGTCCTGGCCGACGGCGACCAGGGCGTCGAGAAGCCGATCGCTGCCGGTTCCGGCGAGATCGGCGTCGGTGAATCCGAGCCGGCGCCAGCTGTCACGGTATCCGGGATTGGACAGGTACGCACCGACATGCGCCCGGGCGCGGGTGCGGGCGTTGTCGTCGTCGCTTCCGACCACGACAGCCTGCTCGACCACGAGTGCGCGCTCCGGACCGAGAATGGCGCGAGCCTGCGAAGTGTGTTCGGGCGGAACGAGATAGGTGATCGCACCGTCGGCGCGGTCCGCGGCCAATCGCAGGGCGCGCGGGCCGAGTGCGGCCAGCACGCGGGGCAGCGGGCCGGGGTCGGGTAGCCCGAGCCGACCCCGCAGGGCGTCGGGCTGGTCGAGCTCGTCGAGGTATTCGCCCAGCGCGGCCAGTGGTTTGCGGTACTCCAGCCCGAGGACTCCCTCCACCACAAGGGGATTCGACGTCCCGAGACCGAAGAGGAACCGGCCGGGGTGCGCGTCGAGCACCGCCCGCGCCGAGGCGCGCATCCAATGGGGATGCCTGCCGTAGATCACCGCGATCCCGGTACCCACCACCAGCGACCGGGTCGCGGCGAGCAGCCCGGCGGCGGTGACGAACGGGTCGTGCGCGAGCCCCTCGCTGAGCCAGATCGCGCCCAGTCCCGTCGCCTCGAGTTCGGCGGCCAGTTCGGCGACCATCGTGGGTGGTTGTAGATCGAGGCCGTTCACCCAGAGTCCGGTGCGCGGCATGTTCGGTGGAAGAGTCACGGTCAACCTCGGTGATCTATGATTTGGAATACCGTTCCGAATATATGGAATGGCATTCCGTTTTAGCAAGGAGTAGTTCGTGAGCGATGCTGACTCGCCCCCGCCGGGCGGTGTGCGGGCCGATGCCAGGCGCAGCCGGGCGCGCGTGCTCGAGGCCGCGCGCGCCACCTTCGCTACCGAGGGTGTTGCGGTGTCGTTCAACGAGATCGCGCGCAGCGCCGGGGTCGGCGCGGCCACGCTGTACCGGCATTTCCCGAAGCGGGAGGACCTCATTGCCGCGGTGGTGGGCGAGAGCCTGGGTGAGGTGACTGCGCTGGCGGAATCCCTGTGTGCCGAAACCGATCTCGAGGACGTGCTGCGGCAGTGGCTGGTCGCGCTGGTGTCCCACATTCGTCGGGTCCGCGGGCTGTCGGAGGAGATCGTGCGCGCGCTCGAGACCCCAGGGAATCCGCTGGCGCCGCACTGTGAAGCGGCCATGGTCGCTGCGGAGCGCCTGTTGTCGAAGGCGCAGCGGGCCGGGTACGCGCGGGCGGGGGTTGCTGTCGACGACCTGGTCCGCATGGCGACGGCCATCGCATGGACCGGCGACCGGTCGGCCGGCGACGCGTCCGTCGACCGCCTGCTCGATCTGGTCCTGTGCGGAGTGCTCACTCGGCCGATCGCCCCGAACAATGCAGAGGCGGTGGGCTCCACGGAAACTCGTGACTGTGGAACCCGGGGATAGTGGTGCAGATGCCCGGGATCCGGCGGCCACGCCGACACCGCAGATAATCCAGCAGCTCGAGCATTTCCGCAGGTCCCGTACCGCACTACCGCAAGATGATGCCGGAATCCGCCGGGACCGGGCCTGCCGGTCTACGGTGCTCTATTGCTGATTCTTCAGCCGCCGGTGACCTGACCCCAGGATTCAGGTGCTGGACCGAATCACGGGTCCCGTCAGATCACCTCGATCGCAGGTCGGACGAGGTTCACGAACTCCAGGCTGCCGCGCAGCACCCGGGAGTGCGCGCGGCCCCCGGATCGGCTATGAGGTTGCGAGGATTTCGATGGTGCTGGAGGATTCGCCGTACGTCACATAGACCTCGTGGGTTGTGGGGTCCGCCGCGATCCCCCAGGTACAACGGCCACCGAAGGGAGATGACTTCGCGGCGAGGCGGGAGGCGGTGACGGTGCGCGTCCTGGTGTCGATCATCGTGACGCTGCCGAAGGCCGAAGTAGTGAAATAAAGAGTGTGTACGGCGGGATCGATCGCCACCGCGTAGCCGGCTTCGTGTTGCAACGAGATGTTGCCCACCGCATGGGTTGCGGTGTCGACGGTCATTATCGAGCTCACGTTGAATTTGGTGATGTAGGCCGTGTGTGTCTCGGGGTCGACGACGATGCCGTGCGGCTCTGCGCTGAGCGGGATCGTGGCACTCACCACAAAGGTGCCGGGGTCGATGACCGAAGCGCTGCCATTGCCCGCGACCCACACTTGGTGATTGCTGGGATCGACAGCCAGCGTTTCGGGCTCAGCATCGACCGGGATGGTGGCCACGACCGTCTGGCTGCGGATGTCGATCGCCAAGACCGTCCGGAAGTAGTGGTTGGCCACGTAGACGGTGTGACGATCGGAATCGATTGTGATGGCAGCGTAGTCGTGGGTGCCCTCGGTCGGGATGCGGGCGGTCACAGAATTGATCATCGGGTCTATCACCGACAGCATGCCAGCCGGCCCCTGACCGATGAGGTACACCAGGTGCGTCGCCGGGTCGACGGTGATCGACTGGGGCTTCAGAACATGTATGTCGTCCACTGCGATGGTGGCCGTGACTGCCTGCGTACGGGTGTCGATGACCGAAACGGTGACGGGGTAGGGAGCCGTGGAGTTTTGGCTGACGACGTATGCCTGCCGCAGGCCTGGGTCGACAGCCACGCTGCGCGGTCCTTCACCAACCTGCACGGTTCCGCGGCTGCGATAGGGCCCGATACCGACATTGTCGTACATCCGGTTGGTCGCGGGGTCCGTCGTCGTTGGGGTGGGGATCGGTGAGGAGGTCGTGGCCGACGTCGGCGACGTACAGCCGCTAACCGCGAGCGCGGCGGCCGCGGCAAGGCCGATCCCCCCAATAAGCCTTGTCGTGAAGAACATTCGTTGGAACCTAGCATCCCCATCTCGTGAGTTGTTGCGTAAACGAACCGATCGTCGGGTCGCGGTTCTAGGCCAGCTGATGAGCCAGTTACATTCCGCGGCAACAATGTTCGGAAGTTCAGTCGGGTCACGGATCCGCCGATTGACAGATCTGTGACCTCGTATCTATCGAGTGGACCCGCCGCCACCGTCAGCGCCCAACACCCTCGGGCACGATCCCGGACCGGAAGATGCGCGTCGGGATGCCGGCTCGTTGCGCCAAATCGGCAGTATGGCTGGCACCGGCCGAACCGTCGTGAATGAAGGCCAGGCACACATCGGCGCCCAACCGCACCAGCTCTGCGTTCCGCTGAAAGCCCGCGCGCCGACCGAACTGCTTCCAATCCGCCGGATGCCGTTCAACCTGCCCACCCCAATGAGCCCAGCACGCCTCACACAGCGCGTCGGCACCGGTCGTACACGCCCCCGATACGAGAACGGCATCCGGATCCCACACCTCGGCCAACGCATCCCGAATGATGCGCCGGTCCTCCCACGACCGCGAGCCGGTCACCAGAACCCGTCTTCCCACGCCGCGCAGACCTCCCTCGAATCAGCCGCTGCCACCTCGCCGCCCACTCTGCCAGCAGGTCCCGACACCCTCACCGACAGCGCCTCACACCCGAATCCCGGGCAAATGTTCCGGTCGACTCGAATCACACTGTCCTACAGCACATTTGGATCGTAGCGCCGAATTCCGGGCAGACGCACCACCACCCCTACTACAGCTGTTTCGGTCGCGAGGGCCGTGCTCGGGTCCAGAGCGCTGGCGCGAAAAGATCAAACAGGACTCCGTCCGCATCGACAACGACGTGTACGAAATCCACTACGGAACCCATACGCGAGGTCGAAACACCCTGGTATGAGCCGAGACGGGCAGCACCCGCCAACACCTGCCTGTACACAGCCACACCTGGGTACGGGCAGGGCGACCGCAGCTCAGTCGGCGCCGAGCGCCACGAGGGTGATTACGCCGAAGACGACCGCGCCGACCAGGAACCACAGGCTGAAAACGAACGCCAGCACCACGAACACGGCCAGCGGGACCGCGCCCACCGAAACCGGCAGCGCATCAGCCCTAGCCGTCTCCGGAGGCCTACGCACCGAGTAGGCCGGGGCGGCTGGCGGGGGGCTCGGTCGCGGGAGATCCGATGCTTGAACCGGTTGTACAGGAACAGGATTCGATTCCGGTGCGGGGTCCAGAAGCGGTGACGGTTCTGCAACTTCGTGATGCTCGCCGGGCTCGACTATCGCGTCGGGGAGATCGCCGGGCCGCAGGGCGAAGCGGACCTCGCGGATGCCGTTGTCGTAGGACACGAGGGTGTGTTTGCCCGAGGGGGTCCAGATCTTCCAGCGGTCGACCCCGCCGTGGTTGGTGCCGTTGCACGAGCGCACGCAGTCGTAGACGGTGCGCGGGTTCGCCGACTGGCACGCGGTGTTGCATATCGAGACGTCCGAGAACTGCAGGCGCACATCAACTTCGGCATACCGCGCGGACATCGTCCGGAGCAGCTTCCACAGATGCTCGGTCCTGACCTCCCACACACCCGAGCTCGGACCCTCGCTGATACGGACTCGTGGAAGCTGGCGCTGCAACCACGGCTTGTTCGATCGACCCCGATAGGGCATCCACACCAGCAGAGTGCGGTCCGGTTCGATGCCGGGCCCGCTACTCGTGATTTACGAGGGCACCACCCTCACCGAGGCCGCCAAGCGGGTGGGCGTCAAACCGACCACCATCCGCTCCCAGCTGATGCGCTACAAGAAGCGCATCGCCTGGCTGCACTTTCGCCGCGTGCTCGAAATCCCCGAAGCCACCGGTTTGGGCGAATGGGCCAGGAACACCATCGAAGCACGCGAGATCGCCGCCGAAGCCCGTTGCGCAAAGCGATCTGGCGCATGAAACGCGTTGTGCACCAACATCTCTCACTTCTTCTACTGGCGTGAGAGATAGATTGTGCAACATTCTCGAACTCGCTTGCCAACCTTGTTCCGCTGGATCGTTCAACACCGAACCTCCAGGGACACAAGGAGATACGCATGATCACACAGCTCACTGCCTGGCAAGGCGATGGACCCGTCCTACGGGACCGGGGCGTCGATCGGCGAGGCCCGCCGCGTATGTGCGCTGTCCCCGCCTGTGTCACCAGGCGGGGACAGCAGAACCACCTCAACACCCGCATACCCATGACAGATCATCGAGGCAGGAAATGACTGTAACCACCCCGTCGGACCAGCAGCCCCACCCCTGCGGGAACGTCCCCGTTCCGCAATCGTCGGCCGATCACGCCAAGGAAGGCTCGCGCAGGACCTTCTTCACCGCGGCCGCCGGCGCCTTCGTAGGCAGGTTTCTTGCCGACGCTGCCTCCGCCGCCCGCAGGGTGATGTGGCCGAAGCTCGAGGACTGGTTGTAATCGCGCTCGATCTGCCGTTGGCCCCGGCGCACCAGCCGGGGCCGACCGCACCCCGTGGCGGATCGTTTTCCGAACGAGGGGGCACCCGCGGACGATTCTCCTTACAGAAGGCTGTAGGTGGTTATCGCTTCCTCACGGACGAACGCGGATGACCGTCTTCCCCTTGCGTTGCTTGGGCGGGTTGAAGGCGGCGACGGCGTCGTCGAGGGTCGCAACTGTGCCAATGTTCGTCCGCACTCGTCCGTCCCGCACCCGCTGGGCGATCTCGCCCAACTGAGCACGGTCGGATACGACGACGAAGTCGATCGCCAGTCCGTGGGCGGGTCGAGCCTCAGGCGGCCCGGTGACGGTCACCAGCGTTCCTCCGGCTCGAACGAGATCCGCGGACCGCTTCTGGATGTCTCCGCCGAGGACATCGAAGACCAGATCGACTCCGCCGATGTCGTCCAGAGAGTCGTTCTGAAGGTCGACGAACTCGTGCGCCCCGAAGTCGAGCGCGGTCTGCCGACTGGCCGCGCGCCCGGTGCCGATGACGTAGGCGCCGGCCTCACGCGCGAGCTGGGTTGCCATCGACCCGACTACGCCGGCAGCACCGTGCACGAGGACGCTCTGCCCCGCCTGAAGACGGCCGTGATCTAACAGCCCCTGCCAGGCGGTCAAGCCTGCCATCGCGACGCCCGCGCCCACCGTGAAGTCGATGTCGCCCGGCAGCGGCGCGAGATTGCGTGCCTCGACGACTACGTACTCCGCCAGCGTGCCGTCGCGAGTCCAGTCGGTGAGCCCGAACACCCGCTGCCCCACCGACAGGCCGGTTGTGCCGTAGCCGAGAGCGCTGACCACTCCGGCCAGCTCGTGCCCAGGGATCGACGGCGTCCGGTCCCGGCCGAGCCGATCGATCCAGGTCGAGGGCCACTCCAACTCATCCCCAGTGAATCCCGACGCATGAACCTCAACGACGACATCGCCGTAGCTCGCGCCCGAGAGGCCAGCCAGCCTCGCCGCATCCGGATCGGGCCGCTCCACCAACGTCATCCCGGCCGTTCCGGCGGCCTGGTCCGTCACCACGATCGCCTTCATGTGAATGCCTCCCTGTTTCCAGGCCGTGCGGCCACGTGGTCGGGGAAGATCCGGAAGAACCGAACTTGTAGCAGACACCCCGCAGAGCGACATCGTGCGAACTGCACATCACACGCGAGGGCGCAGCCCATGCTACCTGCGCCGATGGGCCTGCGGACGCGCCTGAAGCACCAAGTAGGGACGGCCGGTAGCTGACGTGGTCCGGACGCATAGTGCGTCCGGACCGCTATCCGGATGCGCCACTACCCCTGAACGGCTTCAGACCTGGCCGACGCGATCCTGGCTGGAACGTAGCCTGCCGTTGACCTTGAATGCCTACTCTGGCGCGGGTCGGCCCCCTCTGTAGTGGTGCACAGACCCCTCGGCGTTGCCAGCGGCTCCGATGACGATGTGCCGGTGGTGCGCTGGCCGGATCCGAGTCAGCTCGAATCGTGGTGGCACGACGTCATGACCCCGCGAAGCGCCCCGATTCTGCGTGAACGTCATTCTGAGATTTGCCGGGTCATGGCTCGTCGATGACTTCGATGCGATGGCTATCGACGATGTGTCCGTTCTCGTCTTCGATCCGGAGGGCTGACCACCAAGCTGAAGATGCCTCGATGCTTCTTCGGGATCATCGACGGTCCGCATCTACGTGGTCACAACGCGCCGCGACCGCACACCTGACGATCAGCGCCCACCCGATCCCATATCCTCCACACGATCGCGGCCCACCGATGACGATGCCGCGCCTACCGCCGTTCCGAGTTGCCCATCATGACCCACGTGGGAGGACCGAGCATGGGCGTTTTCAGGTATCGGGTAGCGCATGCGCTGGGATTTCGCCCATGGGAAGCAGCGGCCCGGCAGCGCGATGTATCCCACATACTGGCCGCCGAGCTCGACCAGGAGCAGGCAGGAGCACAGTCGCCCTCCGGGACCGCCTTGGATCTCGGCTGCGGCACCGGCGGGCACGCCGTGGAACTGGCCCGCCGCGGCTGGCAGGTCACCGGGGTCGACATCGTGCCGAAGGCGATCCGGCTCGCTACCAGGCGCGCCCGCGCCGCCGGCGTCGATGCCCGCTTCCTGGAGGGCGATATCACCGCCCTCCCGGCCGAGGTCGGCATGGGATACCGGCTGATTCTGGACTTCGGTGTCTTCCACGGCCTCACCGACCCCGAACGGCACGCCATGGGCCGGCAGGTAGACACCGTCGCCGCCGCAGACGCAACCCTGCTCATGGTCGCGTTCGAACTGGGCCGCCATGGCCCACTGCCCCGCGGCGCCGCACCGGCGGACATTACGGCCGCATTCCCAGGTTGGACAATCATCGACGACGTGCCCCTACTGAAGGTGGCGGCCAGGATGGTCCACCTCTATCGGCTGCGCCGCACCGGGGTTCCGGGGTGTCGGTAAGAATCCCCCCGCGAGCACCGTCAAAGTGCCCAGTCTCCTGGCCTCGGAATCTTGAAGCCGGCCCGTGCCGCAAAGTAGCTTCGCGCTCAGGCTGATTCGTCTACTGTTGCCGGGCGTGCGTCAGCCGTGGTCTCGCCGTCCACACCGGTGGCCCAGGTACGACCTGGTGTTTCCCGCGAGGTGGACGATGAGGGATCCGGACAACGTCCAAGTCCAATGGCAGCGGGTTCGCGAAGCGCTCGGCATTCCAGATGACATCACTGTGCACAGCTTCCGCGGTGCCGTGGCGACGATCTTGGACGATGCCGGCTTGTCCGCTCGTGTCGCAGCCGATGCCCTCGGGCCCGCCGACCCCTCGATGACCCGGCGTCGGTACATGGCCTGCGGGCTGGTGCATCCGGCGGCGGCCTCCGCGCTTCACAACGCGGTCAGTGCCGAGTGAATTCGTTGGGAGTTGGTTGGGGCTACAGTGCGGTTTGCGGGTTCCCCGGTACGGGTATTGGTGTAACTGCCAGCGTTGTCGCTGGTCAGTCACCCCTTGTGCGCCCCCGGCAGGACACGTAAAACATGGGCAACCGGAAAACGCCTGGTCATCGTGGGTGTGTATCAGATCGAGCAGCCAGGGCGGCCCCACTCCGAATGAATAGCTGTTCCTATCCTTGTGGCGCCTGTCAACGGCGGCTGAATCCTGTCTTGACGTGCCGTCGACAGCGCCCTCGGCGGGGCTCGATAAGGATAGGAACGGTTCTGGCCAGCGGTTTTCGAGGGGGACACTGTGGTCGAAGCGGATTCGGGGCGGGCGTTGCTGTATCGCTGCTCGATGTGATGGCCCGCACTCCCCGCGACCTGTCGGCGCTGCTCGATGTGATGGCCGGGCTAGGTCCGCTGACCCTCGGTGTGGCGTACCAGCTCACGCTGCCGCCACGCGCTACGAGCGGCTCGGCGACTTCCAGGTCCTGGTCCTCGATGAACACCCGCTCATTCCGGTCGGGTCCGCTGTGCGCGCGGGAGTGAACCGGTAGCCGATGCACTTGTCTCCGCCGGCGCCCGCGTCCAGCAGCACTGCGTGTTATGCGGCCGGAAACGCGATCAGGTGTAGGGGACGTGTCAGGCGTATGTCAGGTCGATATCAGCCCGGCTGACGACAGTGATTCCCGTAAGGAATCCAGCGACTCCAGCGCCCGGGCTGCCACGGCGACCGTGGCCGGCGATTAGGAAAGGAAACCCCAATGTTCGCTCTAATGGGGCGCATTGCCGTCAACCATCCGTGGAAGGTGATAATCCTCTGGGTGCTCGCCGCCGTCACGGTGGTGGGACTGGCACCGAAACTCTCTCCGACCACCGACCAATCCGCCTTCCTGCCTTCGCACTACGAATCCATCGAGGCGATGGAACTACAGCAGCAGGCGTTTCCAGACGACACCACGCCAGCAGCGCTGATCGTGGTGGAACGCGGCGACGGAGCCGCGCTCACAGCGAAGGACTCCACTGCGATCGCCGATATCACGAACGACCTGTCCGGGATCGGTATCAAGGGCGTCACCAGGATTCAGGCCACGTCGCCGTCGCAGAATCGGTTGATCCAGGTCATCGCGGTGCAGATGGTCAAGGTCACTGATCCGAGTGACAAGACGCAGACCGACGCCGTGAAGAAACTGCGAGACGAGTTGAAGCACAAGGTCGACGGCACCGGCCTGAAAGCCGGCATCACCGGCACCGCCGCGCAGACCCTCGACCAGACCGAATCCGGCAACAAGGGGATGGCCATCATCGGGATCGCCACCGTCGCGCTGATTCTGGTGCTGTTGCTGGTCATCTTCCGGAGCCCGATCATCGCGCTGCTTCCGATCGTCACCATCGGCGCCATCTCCAGCACAGTCGGCGGGCTGATCGCCCTGGCGGCCAAGACCTTCGACCTGAAGGTGGACAGCTCGGTCAACTCGCTGCTGACTGTCGTGCTGTTCGGTGTCGGCACCGACTACATCCTGTTCCTGATGTTCCGCTACCGGGAGCGGCTGCGCGCCGGTGAGGATTCCAAGACCGCCATGATCAGCGCGGTCACCCGGGTCGGCGAGGCCATCACCTCCGCTGCGGGCGCGGTGATCATCGCCTTCATGGCGCTGACGCTGTCCACCCTCGGCATGTTCCGGGCGCTCGGCCCGGCGCTGGCCATCGCCGTCGCGATCACCATGCTGGCGGGGCTGACCCTGGTGCCGGCCATCGTGTCCAAGCTGGGCGCCAAGGTGTTCTGGCCGTCCAAGGCCTGGCAGCGGGAACCGAAGGGTGTGCTGTTCGCGGCGCTCGGCCGCGGGCTGGGCAAACGGCCCGGCGTGTTTGCCGTCGCATCCGGCGCGGTGCTGATCGCCCTCGGCGTGGTGGCGTTCGGCTTCCACCCGACCTTCGACATGAGCTCCGGATCCACCTCCGACACCGCCGAATCCTCGGTCTACGGAAAGGAACTGCTGAAGGGCATGCCGGCTGGCGCGACCCAGCCGTCCCTGGTCTACCTGCGCTCCGACGCGCCGCTCACCGATGCGCAACTGGGCGCGTATCGGATCGCGCTGGCGGGCACCCCAGGTATCGGGACCGTCAGCGAGCCGCGGGTAGCGAACGGTGGTGAGGTCGCCGAGTACCAGGTGGCGCTCAGTGCGGAACCCGAATCCGACGCCGCGCTGGCGACCGTCCGCGGGCCGCTGCGGGACACCGCACACGCCGCAGCCCCGGTCGGCAGCATCGCCTACGTGGGCGGCATGACCTCGGTGTACGTCGACTTCCAGGCGGCGATGAACCACGACTACAAGATCGTGTTCCCAGTGGCGGCCATCCTCATCGCCGCGGTGCTCGCCCTGCTACTGCGCAGCGTCGTCGCACCCTGGTACCTGATGGCTTCGGTGGGTCTCGGCTTCGCCGCCACCCTCGGCGCGGCGGTGCTGGTCTTCCAGCACTTCCAGCACAATTCCGGCCTGATCTTCAACCTGCCGGTGGTCATGTACATGTTCGTCGTCGCCCTCGGCACCGACTACAACATCCTCATGGTGGCCCGCCTCCGCGAGGAATCCCGCGAAGGCAACACTCCGCACCAGGCCGCCGCCCTGAGCGTCCGCCACACCGGTCCGACCATCGCCGCAGCGGGCATAATCCTGGCCGGAAGCTTCGCCTCGATGATGCTGGCGGGCAACACGATCCTCTCCCAGATGGGCTTCGCGATCTCGGTGGGCATCGCCATCGCCGCTTTCGTCATGGCCACGTTCTTCACCCCGGCCATCACCGCGATCCTCGGTGACCGTGCTTGGTGGCCCAGCCGCACCATGCCCAAGCGGAACCGTCCGCACAACAACGAATCCGCCTGGAAGACAGCGGAATACAGCTACAACCGGTAGCGGTCTACTTCTCCGACAACGCCAGGACCGGCGGCCCGATGGGCCGCCGGTCCTGCATTCATGAGTCCAGCGTCCTCGCATCATTCGGCAACTGGGTGAGCGCGGGTGGGCGGCCGCCGACTCGTCCTCGGGCGCGGGCGGATTCGAGTCTTCGAGGGTGCCTTCGCTGAAGAGGTCGGCGAGCATCTCGTCCATCGCGGCGATGACGTGGAACAGGAACCGCCCCGCGGGGGTGGTGGTGTCGATGCCTTGTTCGAGCGATCCAGCATCTGATCGCGATGGCGGAATCATCCTGGAGCAGCCCCCGATCGGCGAGCACTTCGGACAGTTGCCCTTACATATCTCCACTTCCTAACCCATTCCCGCGTAGCCGAATTGATAGCGGCCGGGGATGTCAGCAGTTCGTGACTTCCGGCGCTGATGCCGCACGCAAGCGGATGTCAGCTCGGTATCAGTGCGGTATCAGCGCCGTCGGACATTGTCCATGACCGTGACGGAAATGAATGCGACGATGCGAGCCGCCTACGTCCCGGCGGTCGATGCGATGTGGGAAGTGCGGGAATTGCCGAGGCCGGAGCCAGGTCCGGGCGAGGTGCTGATCCAGGTACGGGCCAGCGGTATCTGCTACACCGACATCTGGTCTACCACCGGCGTGATTCCGGTGGGTGTGCCCGGGGTGGTCGGGCACGAGACGGTCGGCGAGATCGTCGCGGTGGGCGACGGGGTGCACTCGCGAGTGGTCGGTGACCGGGTCGCGACGACCTGGATCCTGCAGACGTGCGGTCGGTGCGAGTACTGTCGGCGCAACAAGTCGGTGAGCGGGGTGGCCGGATTGAGTTGTGCCGCACCGAAAACCAGCGGGTTCAGTGTGCAGGGTGGGCATGCCGAATACCTCGCCGCGCCGGAGGCGGCGACGGTGCTGTTGCCCGAGGGCTTGTCTTTCGAGCTGGCGGCCCCGGTGGCGTGCGCGGGTTACACCACGTGGAGCGCGTTGTGCGCTGGCAACCCCCAGCCGCACGAGCGGGTCGCCGTGCTGGGGATCGGCGGGCTCGGACACATGGCGGTGCAGTACGCGAAGGCGGCCGGGTTCGAGACGATCGCGATCACGCATTCACCGGACAAGCGCGCGCTTGCGCTGAAACTGGGTGCCGACGAGGTGGTTTCGGACGGCCGCGAACTCGCGGCGGTAGGTGGCGCCGACATCATCCTCATGACCGGCAACTCCAATCGCGCGGCCATGGACAGCCTGCACGGATTGCGCCCGGAGGGCCGGATGGTGCTGATCGGCCTGCCCCACGACACCGACTTCGTCATTCCCGGGCCGGAGACCGGCGTCAATTTCGTGGTCAATCGCAATCAGATCATCGGCGCGACGCATAGCGGCTTCGAATACCTCACCCAAGCCCTCGACTTCGTCGCCACCGGCAAGGTGACACCGATGATCGAAACCTTCCCACTGGCAAGAGCCGCTGACGCCTACGAACGCGTAGCCAGTGGTGCCGTACGCTTCCGCGCCGTTATCACCTACTGAGACCAGCAGACTCGGCCGCGACCGGTCGGCATCGATCATTCGGACTCGGGTACCGCTCACGGCCGAGATATGGAGATGGACATGGGGATCGGTGTCGGTTCGCGGATGCCAACGCCGCGACCTCGGTCGCGTGCCATGGTCAGCAAGCGAGTATGGCCGCGGCCAGCTCGTGCCAGTTCGCCTGCGCGCCTTCGCTCGTGGCCTGTGCGAACCGTTGTTCACCCAGGCTACGTCGCGTGGCCTGCTCGATTCGCGCCAGATCCGGCTGGGATCGATCCGGCAATCCGCGCACGCCCGCACTTGCCGCGAGCAGCCTCGCGGCCTGCTCGTGCTGGTCACCACGTAGCGCCAGGTCCGCGATCCCGATGAGTATCTGCGCGATCAGGGGCGCATGTCCCGCCTCGGACGCCGCGTCGAAGGCTACGGCGCGATGTTCGCGGGCTTTGTCGAGGTTGTCGGCGAGGTAGCCGAGCAGGTCGTGTGTCACCGCCCGGATACTTGCCCACTTCGTGTCCAGAACGGTTGTCGCGATGTCGAGTTGGCGGTACGCCTGCTCGGTGTCGCCGTTCCAGCGCGCGAGTTCAGCCTTCGCCAACGCCAATTCGGCCAGCGCGTTCGGCCAGGCGACCCGTTCCGCGCATCGCCGTGCCTCGGCCATGGCGGCCGTGCTCGCCTGCGCATCACCCAGCAGCCAGTACAGCTGGGCCTGCCGCGCCCGCGCCTGAACCACGTCTTCGATGGCGCCGATCTCGGCGATCACCGCGATCGCCTGGTCGAAAAGCTCGCACGCGGCGGCGAACTCGCCGCGCATAGCGATTCGATTCGCCAGCTCGGTCAAAACGTACGAGATCCCCCACCGCTCACCGAGCGCCTGAAATTCAGCGAGCGCCAGCTCGAGATTCTCATCCACGTCCTGCCCGTCCTGGCCGAGCATGATCTGGACCTTCGCGATGTGCAGCCGACCCAGTGCGCGTGCCCACGGATCTTCATCGACGAGCAGTGGGTCGAATGCCGGGAGAAAGTCATCCGGTGTCGTCTCCAACATTCGTTTCAGCGGGGCGGCGAATCCCAGCATCGTGTAGCGGTGCCGGCCGTGCCGAGTGATCTGGTAGGTCTTGTTGATCCACTCTTCAGCCTGGTATTGGTCACCCCGATCGAAGGTCTGCTTTCCCCGATAGTATTGACGGGAATATCGACGCCGCGCGGTCGTGAACAGCATGCCGAGCGAATACACCGTGGCCCGCGTGGCCTCGTCCACCTCGCCGGGCAAAGCGGCTGCTGCGGTGATCAATTCGATGCCTGTGGCCTTGTGCCCTCGGAGCCACCAGTACCAGGCCGCGACCGCCGCCAGGCCCATCGCCCCGGCTGCATCCCCGGTTTTGAGCGCGCCGTGCATAGCGGCAGTGATGTTGTCGTGCTCGGCCTCGAGTACGGCGAGCCACAGCAATTGCTCAGATTCACGCAAGCGAGGTTCGGCAGTCGCGGAGAGTTCGGTGAAGTAGGCGAGATGCGCACGCCGGACCACATCCGATTCCTCCGCCTCCGCGAGCCTCTGCTCGGCGTACTCCTTGATCGTGCCGAGCATCCGATAGCGTGGCGCTCGGCCACCGTCGGCGAGCACCAACGATTTCTCAGTCAGCGCAGTCAGCAGCTCGAGCACTTCCCACCGCTCGACCGCCGTGTCCTTACCACCCTCCGTGCCCGAGCAAACCCGTTCAGCCGCTTCGAGACTCGCACCACCGGCGAAGACCGAGAGCCTGCGTAGCACCATCCGCTCGGAGTCGGTGAGCAGCTCCCAACTCCAGTCGATCATGGCCCGCAGTGTCCGATGCCGTGGCAGCGCGGTACGGCTGCCGCCGGTCAGCAAACGGAACCGATCGTCGAGCCGGTCGGCGAGCTGGTCGAGCGACATGGTGCGCAATCTGGCCGCGGCCAGTTCGATTGCCAGTGGCATGCCGTCCAGTGCCCGGCACACGCGCGCCAAGGTCGACAGAGTGTGGACGTCGGTCGCGAGGTCCTTACGCACCGCGCCGACTCGATCCCGCAGCAGCTGCACGGCCGGCGAGGACTCGATCTCGCCGGGATCGGCGCCCACCGCGGGCACGACCAACGGCACGACCGGGCACAGTGCCTCACCGGTGATACCAAGCGGTTCCCGGCTCGTCGCGAGGATCCGCAGTCCCCGGCACTGTCCGAGTACTCGATGGGCGAAGGCCGCGGCGGACTCGATCACATGCTCACAGTTGTCCAGAATCAGCAACATCGCCCGCTCGCGGATCGCGGCAATCACTCGATCCGTCGGCCCCACGTCCGATGCTCCACCGAGCAGACCGTCCCGCAGTCCGAGCGCGGCGAGAGTCGCTTGCGCCACATCACCGTCGGAGCCGATGGCCGCGAGTTCGACCACCCAGGCCCCCTCCGGCAGGTCGCCGAGCAGTGTGTGCGCGGTTTCGCCGGCCAGCCTGGTCTTCCCCGAACCGCCCGGCCCGATCAGGGTGGTAAGCCGATGTTTCGCGATGAGTTCGCGAACGTCGGCGACATCGGAATCCCGGCCGACGAAGCTCGTCAGCTCGGCACGCAAGTTGGTCTGGTGGCCCTCCTCGCCCCGTCCCAACTCGCCCCTCAGCAACGCGACATGCAGTTCGGACAGCTCCGGTGAGGGGTCTACGCCCAGCTCGCCGGCCAGGGTTTGTCTGGTGCGCTCGTACACCCCCAGCGCCTCGGTGTCACGACCGGTTGCGACGAGGGCACGCATAAACGCGGCGACAAGCCGTTCCCGCAACGGATGTTCGGCCACCGCATCGGCGAGTTCGGTGACCAGACCCGCACCGCGGCCGAGTCCGATCTCCGCATCGAACCGATCCTCCAACGCAGACAGGCGTAACCCTTCGAGCCGGTCGACCACCGCATCGAACGCCGCACTCCCTTCGAGACCGACGCCCTGCAGAGCCGCACCGCGCCACAAGGCGAGAGCCTCACCCAACAGCTGAGCCTGCTCCGATTCCTCACGGCCACGGGCCTGTTCGACAAGCCGTTCGAACCGTATGGCATCGACGGCGTTCGGTTCCACGATCAGCCGATACCCACCTGGCTGCGCCTCGATAGCCCCATCCGGCAGCACCTTGCGCAACCGGGATACCAACGCCTGCAAGGCATTCGTCGCATCAGATGGCGGCTGCTCCCCCCAAATCCAGTCGACCAACCTCGTTTTCGAAACCACACGACCCGGCTCCAGCCCGAGCGCAATCACCAACCCACGTAACCGGGTACCCTGTACCTCCACCGAACCGCCGTCGCCCATTCGAACCTCGAGCGGTCCAAGCATCCCGATCTGCACCGCACTATTCTGCCGTGCCGGCTGGCAGGTCGCCTCGCTGCCCGGTTTGCCGATGATCACCGCCCCCTCTTCATTCCGCATCGCCATCTGACGACACCGACGTCCCTCAGCAACCGCAATATCGGCGGAATTCTGCAGTTCAGAGTGGGTAATACCAATGGATTCTGTCGTCTTGGCCAGTTCCAGCAGGGTTCTCCCAATTCAGCACAGCGGCAACACAGCCCGGCCGCGCGCAGAAGTCTCCGAGACACGCTGCGGTTCCGACGGTGGCGCATGCTGCAGGACTTGGGGTGCAGTGGATCCGGTCGGGGACCCATCCCATCACCAGAATCGCTTGCCGCACATCGGTTCGACGCGGTCGGCCCGTCCAGGCGACAAGTAAACCGTGCGCGGTTCTCGAACCACTGTGGACTACGCGTGTCGGCGAACATCGGAACGCCCGTTCGGATCAATGGTGCATCGGAGTTTTCGCTGCCACCTGCGGCGGCGCGGCAGTCGTGGTCTCGGACGATCCGGTGAAATATCGGGGGTTCCAGTGTCGATGTCGGATGCAGTGGTGCACCCGTGATCTCGCTGACTGCCCTACGGGCGCCGAAGCCTTCGATGCCCGACCGGAATCGGGCATCGAACAGGGCTTCGGTGATCTCGAGGGGCACCTGGTCATGGTGCTCTGACGATGGATCCCGCCCGTTTACACCAGGTGATGTCCGCCGTCGACATGGATCACGGTGCCGGTGATGAATTCGTTTGTCATCACGGCATGGAAGGCGGCGGCGATGTCCTCGGGACGGTCGATGCGTCCCGCGGGCAGTTTCGCGGCCATGGCGGCATGGCGTTCGGCTTTGGAGTCGGCGGCGAACTGGTCCCATACCGCGGTGTCGACCCAGCCGGGGGAGACGGCGTTGACGCGCAGCGGGGCCAGTTCGAGCGCCAGTGCGTGCACCAGCCGCTCCAGGGCGGCGTTGGCCGTGGCCGACCATGGTGCCGCCGAGGCCGGGCCGGTAGGCGGCGATGCCGGAGGTGACGGTCAGCGAGCCGGTCACCGTGCCGGCGGCGTGCTTGGCGACCAGCCAGGGGCCGAGCACCTTGATGTCGATGACGGTGCGGGCGTCGGTGAGGGCGAAATCGGCCAGCGGTGCGTAGCCGCGGCTCATGTCCACGGCGGTGACAACGACGTGGTCGAGCGGGCCGAGGTCGGCGAACAGACACTGGACGGAGTCTTCATCGACGATGTCGACCGGGTGGGTCTGCAGCCGCTCCGGCGTACCCAGCGCGGTCGCGGCGGCATCGAGCCGTTCACTCGAGCGGCCCGCGATGGTCACCTGCTGGCCGGCGGCGAGCAGACGGGCAGCGAGCGCGAATCCCATGCCGGAGCCGCCGCCGATGATCAGAGTGTGCGAAATGTCGGTCATGCCATTCACTGTCGGTCCGGACCGCGCAGCCGGGGAGGCCGTGCGTGGCCTGGTCCTGACAGGGCCACCCCGATCAGCGCCGGAGCGGGCAGACTGAACGAGTGAGTGAACGCCGTGTCCTCGGGGACTTCCTGCGCGCCCGCCGTGACCGCATCCACCCCGCGCAGGTGGGACTGCCGGAAGAGACCGGTCGGCGGCAGACGCCCGGCCTGCGGCGCGAAGAAGTGGCGACCATGGCCGGGCTGAGCGTCGACTACTACATCCGCTTGGAGCAGGGCCGCGACACCAATCCGAGCCTGGCTGTGCTCGACGCCCTTGCAGCGGCGCTGCGATTGGACGAGGACGAGCGCGCTCATCTGTACAACCTGGCCCGGGAGGTGGCCGGCCGGCGGAATCGGCCGCGGCCGCCGCAGACGCCGGCGCGGCCGGGGCTGGTGCAGCTGCTGGAGTCGGTGCGGCCGACGCCGGCGTTCGTGCTGGATCAGGTGAGCAATCTACTCGCGGCCAATCCCGAAGGGCTGCGGCTGCTGTCGGGTGTCGGGGACTGGGAACCGGCGGACCGCAATCTGATCAGATACGTGTTCACCCATCCCGAGGCGCGTTTCGTCTTCGAAGACTGGGAAGGCATGGCGATGGACTGTGTCGCGCACCTGCGCACGGTGCAGGGCAACGACCCCGGCTCGCTGGCCCTGGGCGCACTGACCACCGAATTGTGCGCGGCCAGCGCCGAATTCGAGCGGTTGTGGGCGCACTACGATGTGCGCACCAAGCGTGGGGCCCGGCGGGTGTTCCGGCACGCGGGTTTGGGGCGGTTCGCGTTGACCTCGGAGATCTTGTCCGCGCCGGACGGTCAGCGGTTCGTCGCGTTCCAGGCCGCACCGGCCAGCCCGGATAGTGACGCGCTCACCCTCCTAGGGCTTGTGGGTGATGGTGTACCGAGCTGCAGCGAGCATGCCGAGCGCGAAAGGCCGTGACAGAAGCCAGGGTTCTTGTGGCCGGTTCATCGGCAGGCAGATGTGCTGCCGCAACAGCCGAAACAACCGGCGGCCGGTGTCGGTGAGGTAGTCGACGACCGGATGAGGTAGCGCGCCTTGCCCGACCGAGTACGGCAGCCAGGCAGCGGGGCCGCGAAAGCGTCGAGCCGGGTTTGTGCATCGCCGGGTGCGGACCCCGGCCCGCTGCGTGGCCGGGTCTGCCATCGTCCTCGATCCCGGCGGCGTTCTGCCTTCAACTCGATCATCACACAGTGTGTCCCTGCCCCGCAGGGACCTGAGGAGAGACGGAGCAATGACCGAATTTGTGGAATTGTCCGGTGGCCGGATCGCGTGCGACGTGCTCGGGGAGGGGCCGCTCGTACTGCTGGCGCACGGCATCGGTGACCATCGCCAGGCTTACCGGGACGTGGTGCCCCGGCTGGCGGCGGCGGGCTACCGGGTGGTCAATATGGATATCCGCGGGCACGGTGAGTCGTCCCTGGACTGGGTGTCGGAGACCGGGCGGGCAGCTATCAGCCGGACCGATGTGGCGCGGGATATGGTCGAGGTGATCAAGCATTTCGGCGGTCCTGCCGTGGTCGTCGGACACTCGATATCGGGGGGCGCGGCGACGATCGCCGCTGCCACCGCACCCGGGCTGGTCGCGGCCGTGGTGGAGATCAACCCGTTCACACTGGTCCAAAAGTTCAGTGTGCCGGGCTTCTTCACGGTGCGCCGGTATCGGCAGGGGATGCTGCGGCTCGGTATGGCTTCGACGGGAAGCCTGCGCTGGTGGCTGCGGTACCTCGATCTGGCCTACCCGAGCAAGCCCGCCGACTATGCCACGTACATGACGGAATTGGCGGTCACGTTGCGCGAACCGGGCCGGATGGCGGAATTCATGAAGACCGGCAAATCCACGCCGGCCGACGCGCAGGCGCAGTTGCCCAACGTCGGCTGCCCGGCGCTGGTGATCATGGGCACCTCGGACCCGGATTTCGTCGATCCGACGGCTGAGGGAGAAGCGGTCATCTCCGCGATGCCGTCCGGTGTCGGGCAGCTCGCGACCATGGCGGGCGGCCACTATCTGCATTCGGAGAAGCCAGAGGCCACAAACGAACTCATCGTCAGCTTCCTCGAAACCCAGGTGCCGGGACACCGGATCGACTGACGCGACATATCCACCTCAGGCGTGTGGCCGGCCCACAGGCGTGGCTCCGGCCGTCCTGCCACGCCTCCTGTCCCAGGCCGAAAAGACCCCCGGCGGGCACAATAAGGATGGGAACGGTGCCGACCAGCGGTTTTCACGGGGGACGCTGACGGTCGAAGCGGGATTCGGCTATCAGGGTCGAGATTGATCCCGCCGATCGGGTTGGGCTGGGTGACCCGGTGGCGGAGTGTCTCGTGAGCAGTCGGCGAATGCCGTTCAGCCCATCCAAAAACCGGCGATCGTATTGTCTCCCTGGCGTCGAGCCTCATACATCCACTCCGCGCACTTCTGGATCTGTTCGAATACCCCGGGATGCAGGCCGGAGCGCTGCTCGGGACTGGACAACTCCCACTGCTGCAGAGCCCTTCGACATGAGTTTCGGCCACCACTCAACGTCATTCCCGAACGCGAACACCCGCCTCGCCATGAAACCTGACTTCCAGCACGCCGATCGAACTCATCGACAGCCAAGCCGCGCACCGACAGCGCCCGTTCGCAGCCCGAGGCGCTACGGCACATAACCGCTGGTAAAGCTTGAATCAACTCAGGATTGGACCGGCTCAGGAGCCAGACTGCGCACGCTCCCACTAGGCGTTCTCGTGGGAGCGTGCTTCGCTGCGGCCGCAGTGGCCGTCACCCTGCTTCCGATGCCGACGGCCAAGCCAGTGGAAGCCAGCGGGATGATGCGGGGCTGCCCACGCCGAACCTGCCGTCTGCGGAACTCGGGCTCCGGCGTCGACCACGGTCAGGACGCGGGTTGGCGGCGGTAGCCGAACACGATCAGGGCGATCGAGCAGGTCACTGCGGAGAGCACTAGCGCCCAGCCGATTCCCGTGGTGACGAAGGCGCCCATGATCGCTACACCCAGGGTCGCTCCGACCTGCCGGACGGCGTTGAGCAGGCCACCGACAGCGCCGGCGGTGCCGAGCGGGGCGGCGTTCACGATCGAGGCAACCAGCGAGGGCAGGGCGAAGGAGACACCGAAGCCCGACAGAAGCAGGCCGAGAGCCAGGATCGGATAACCCGCCGAGGCGAAGACGGCGAGGGCCAGTACCGCACCGCCGACCGTCAGCAAAGACAGTCCGGCCAGGATCAGCAGGCGAGGTTCCAGTCGGGCTGCGATCTTGCCCACAAAGGGCGGGATGACAGCGAAGGGCACCGTCAAGGGCAGGAACGCCAGCCCGGTTTCCAGTGGTGTCAGATTGCGCTGTCCCTGTAGGAGCATCGGCAGCACGAACAGTCCGCCGGCGAGCGCGAAGTTCACCGCCGCCCCTGCGAGCAGCCCTGCCCGCACCCGCTGCGACCGCAGCAGCAGGCGGTTCAATACCGGTGCGGCACTGCGCCGTTCGAGGATCACGAAGACGATTGCCGCAACGATGGTGCCTGCCACCGACCAGGCGCTGTGATGCCACGACTGCGATCCGGCCGCGATCAGTGCGTCGGTGCCCAACGCCAAGGCCACAGCTCCGGTCAGCTGGGCGGACCAGTCGATATTGCGGTCTCCGCGAGCGCACGTCACCGCTGATCCCGACGTCATGGCCAAAACCACCAACGCGATAGGCGCGTTGACGAGGAAGATCGAGCGCCACCCGGCCAGACCGACCAGCGCGCCACCCATGATCGGGCCGGCCGCGACCGCCGCACCGCTGATCGCCGCCCAGCTCGAGATCGCCTTCGCCCGCACGGCGGGCTCAGGGTACAGCTGGGTGATCATCGCCATCGACGCGGGCACGGAAGCGGCTGCAGCGACGCCGAGCAACACCCGTAGCGCCACCAGCACCCACAGGCTGGGCGCTACGGCGCTCAGCAGCGAGGCCAAACCGAAAGCCGTTATACCGCTGCGGAATACCCGATGTGCGCCGTAACGATCGGCGACCGCACCGGCGGACAGCAACAGTGCCGCGAACGCGACCGTGTAGCCGGTGGTGGCCCACTGCAGGCCCGCGATGGAGGTATGCAGGGACGCTGCGAGATCGGGTTCAGCCACCGACAGCACCGTCATGTCCAGCAATACCATGAAGTATCCGAGTGATATCCCGAGCAGGGCACGAGTGCGCCCGGGGTATGAGACATCGGGCGAGGTGATCACCGCTGATTCAAGAATGCTCATGTGGAACAACTACTTCCGTGTGATCGGCTTTGACCTGATCAACTCTGCTCGGCTCGGTTGGGCGACTCCACCGGCTGAGCCGCATACCGCGTTCGGAATATCCGAATGCTCGGACGACGTTCCAGGACCATGGAGTTACGTCAGCTACGGACGTTCGAAGCGGTTGTGCGCCACCGCACGGTCACTGAGGCCGCGATCACGCTCGACCTCGCACCGTCATCGGTATCGCAACAGATCCGAACCCTTGAGCACTCGCTCGGAGTGCGACTGTTCGTCCGCGATCCCAAAGGCATGCAGCTCACCGCCGCAGGCGAACGCCTACGCCCATGGGCAGGACGCCTGCTCGAGCAAGCCGAACTGGCCGAGCGCGAAATACGTGACCAGCGCCCGATACTGCGGTTGGGTGCGCTGGCAAGCATCGCGGGAGTCTATGTGCCGCAAGTGCTTGCGCGATTGGAGCAACGCCGCCCCGATATCGAAGTCGACGTTCACGCCGATCAAGCCCGCAGCGGACTACTCGCGGACGTGGCCGGCGGCGCCCTGGACGCGGCCCTATTTCTCGATTCCGGAGAAGCAGTCGGAGATCTCGGCTTTCCCGTACCCGCCGCAGCCCTTGACTTCCTCGATCTCGACCCGGTCCCGCTGGTCCTCGTTGCCGCACCCGGTCACCGATTGGCAGGCAAGGCCACCGTGACACAGCCCGACCTCACCGGTGAACGCCTGCTGGTCAATGTGCCCGAATGCTCGTTCAGGATGGCGGCCGACAAGAGCCTCGGGCCAGGTCTCAAACGAGTCAAAGCCGGCGCGGTTCCGGTCATGCGTGCGTGGGCCGAGCGCGGACTGGGCATCTCACTTCTCCCCGAGTTCGCCGTCGCAGACAGCCTTGACCAGGGAAACCTCGTTCGACTGGACTTCTCGGTCCCCGACCTCAGTCTGCGCTTGGCGTGGCGACCGGACCAGGAATCCGTGCCAGGCATGCGCGAGGTCCTCTACGCCGCCGCCCAACCATGATTCCGCCGAAGGTGACCAACAGTCGTCGGGTCCTCGAGGGGCCGTCACCCGCTTCACCTACGAGAACACCACCGCATGATCGGTCCTGGCCGTGATCGTGGGGCGGGCTGTTGTCAGTGCGTCCTGCCTGGGTGGGCATCTCTCTGGTCGAGAACCTTACGGGTGACTGCGACGACGCGATCGTGACGGTACGGTGGCACCCGAGTCGGACGTGCCGGGGTGCGGTCCGTAATTCATGACAGGGGCTGCTGCGACGACGACGCACCGGCCGGTTCGGATGGTGGTCAGCTCAGGTTCCCTGTCGAGCGGGGTGTGGCGGTTGACGGGCTGACCGTGTCTTCCGAGGTCCGGTATGTCGGTGGTGCGGAAGGTGAGCGGGTCGCCGCGGCGCAGGCGAAAGCGATTGCTGCCCTGTTGAGGTGCCAGGCGGGCTGCTCCGGGGATGGCCGGTCCTGAGTTTCGGCGAGTTGCTGGGCCTGCTGCCCATGTTTTGTGGTTCTTCGGGAGACCCCGTCCCTGTCCGGGGGCAACCGTTTGACCTGCGCGTTTCGGAATCCGGAGGCGAGGTGGGTGCCCGGTATGCCCGCTGAACTGCGTAAACGTGTCGCAGGTATGTGCCCCCGGCAGGAATCGAACCTGCGACCTAGGGATTAGAAGGCCCTTGCTCTATCCAACTGAGCTACGGAGGCAGTGCGGGCATCGGCGGTGATGCGGGCTCCAAACACCTTGACCGAAATCGATCTCGGTGTCCAGCGCGTTAAGTATAGCGAGCGTCCAGATCAGCAAAGCTGGGTCGCGTAGCAACTGTTCGGCGCGTCGGGGCGGTTGTGCAGACCGGAGGACCGGAAACCCCAGGGGAGTCTGGACGGGCGCTCCGAACTACGCTGGGCCCATGTCGTCAGTGCAGGACCCGCCCGCAGGATCGGATGTTTCGGCGAATCGGTCGGGTTCGGGGGTGACGTTCGCGGCGATCACGGCACTGGGTGGCGCGGCGACCGCGCTGGTGGCGGCGCTGGTCGTGGCGTTGTCCGCGGCGCAGGCGCTGACCCTGCTGGGTATTCCGGATCCGGGACCGCTGACCACCTATGGGCTGCCGGCGGTCCGGGCGGTCGCGGATTTCTCGGCGGCGCTGACCGTCGGGTCGCTGCTGTTCGCCGCGTTCTTCGTGCCGCCGCAGAGCAGCGGGCTGCTCGACGTGGGCGGGTATCGGGCGCTGCGGCGCGCCGGGAACGCGGCGCTGGCATGGGCGGTCGCGGCGGCGTTGCTGGTGCCGTTGACCCTGTCGGACACCACCGGGCAACCGCTGCAGGATTCACTGCGGCCCGAGGAGGTGTGGCGCGCCGCGGACAAGGTCGATGTGGCCGGGTCGTGGCGATTCACCGTGTTCATGGTGGTGGTGCTGGCCATCGGCTGCCGGGTGGCGCTGCGCTGGGGCTGGACGCCGGTGCTGCTGTGGCTGTCGGTGCTGTCGCTGCTGCCGGTCGCCCTGACCGGGCACTCCTCGTCGGGCGGCGCCCACGATCTGGCCACCAACAGCCTGATCCTGCACCTGGTTTCGGCCTGCTTCTGGGTGGGCGGCTTGTTCGCGGTGCTGGCCTACGCACTGCGGGACGGCAAATACACCGCGCTCGCCGTCCGCCGGTTCTCGAAAGTGGCGACCGTCTCATTCGTGGTCATCGCGATCAGCGGTGTGATCAACGCCTATGTCCGGGTGCCGCTGTCGGATCTGTTCAGCACCACCTACGGCAAGCTCGTGCTGGCCAAGGCCGCCGCGCTGATCCTGCTCGGCATTGTGGGGTTGCTGCAACGGCAGCGCGCCATCCCGGATCTGGAGAAGGATCCGCAGGATCGCGGCGCGCTCATTCGCTTCGCGGGCGTCGAGGCGCTGATCTTCGCGGCCACCGTCGGCCTGGCCGCGGGCCTGGGCCGCACCCCGCCGCCGGACCTGCGCACGGTGCCCACGCCGACCGAGGTGGAGATCGGCTACAACCTGGCCGGTCCGCCGAATATCGAGCGCCTGCTGTTCGACTGGCGTTTCGACCTCGTCTTCGGGACCCTCGCACTCGTGCTGGCCGTGGTCTACGTGCTGGGCGTGCTGCGGCTGCGCAAGCGCGGCGACTCCTGGCCGGTCGGCCGGACCATTGCCTGGCTAGCGGGTTGCGCCACCCTGCTGATCGGCACCAGTTCCGGTGTCGGCCGCTACGCCCCGGCCATGTTCAGCGTGCACATGGCCCAGCACATGATGCTGTCCATGCTGGCCCCGATCCTGTTCGCGCTGGGCGGCCCGGTGCTGCTGGCGCTGCGGGCGATTCAACCGGCCGGTCGGGACGCACCGCCCGGGCCGCGCGAGTGGATCCTGGCGGCCGTGCACAATCCGGTGTCGCGCTTCATGACGCAGCCCGTCGTTGCCTCGGTGTTCTTCGTGGCCGGTTTCTACGCGCTGTACCTGGGCGGCATCTTCGACAAGTTCGTCGGCACGCACGGCGCGCACCTGGTGATGAACGTGCACTTCCTGCTCAGCGGATACCTCTTCTACTGGGTGGTGATCGGCATCGATCCGAAGCCGCGCCCGGTGGAGCCGCTCACCAAGCTGGGCATGGTGTTCGGTTCGCTGCCGTTCCACGCCTTCTTCGGCATCGCGCTGATGAGCATGGATACCGTGATGGGCGGCTGGTTCTATCGTGGTCTGGGCCTGTCCTGGAACCATGATCTGCTCGGCGATCAGCACACCGGCGGTAGCCTCGCCTGGGCCAGCGGCGAAGTGCCGCTGGTGGTGGTGATGCTGGCGCTGCTCATCCAGTGGTCACGCAGCGACAAACGCCTGGCGAACCGGCTCGATCGCAAGGCCGAACGTGACGACGACGCGGACCTGACGGCGTACAACGCCATGTTCGCCGAACTCGCCCGGCGTGACGGAGAGGTGCGCAAGTGAACGACGTCGCCATGGCGACCCGGAAAGTCAAGCGGCTCTACCGATCCGATGTGCGGCAGGCCCGCCGCCTGCTGCGCGGTCACACCCGCAAGACCCCCGTCTTCCACACCGACATCCTGGGACCGCGCGGCCCGGTCCCGGTGACCCTCAAGCTGGAACACCTCCAGCACGGCGGCACCTTCAAGGTGCGCGGCTGTCTCAACGCCCTGTTGCAGGCGCGCGGTGACCAGACCCATGTGGTGCTGGCCTCGGCCGGCAATGCCGGGATCGCGGCGGCGCTGGCCAGCGCGTTGCGCGGAATGTCGTGCACCGTGGTGGTTCCCGAGTCGGCCTCGCACACCAAGGTGGCGGCCATGTGGTCACACGGCGCCGAAGTGCTGTGGCACGGAACGACTTACGCCGAGGCGCACCGGTACGCCCGCCAGCTCGCGGCCGAGCGCGGCGCCATGCAGTTGCACGCCTACGATCTGCCCGAGATCGTGGCGGGCGCGGGTGTGGTCGGGCTCGAGATCGAGGAGCAGGTGCGGGGGAGACCGCCCGTGCTGGTCGCGGTCGGTGGCGGCGGTCTGGTCGCCGGTGTCGCGGCGGCGCTGGGGCTGCGTGGCCGGGTGATCGGGGTCGAGCCGCAGGGTGCGCCGACTCTGCACTCGGCGCTGGCGGCCGGGCACCCGGTGGATGTCGAGGTCTCCAGCGTGGCCTCGGATTCCCTGGGCGCGAACCGGATCGGCGATATCGCCATGGAGGTGGCGCAGCGCTATGCGGTGCGTTCCATCCTGGTCAGCGACGATGCCATCGTGATGGCACGCGAGTATCTGTGGCGCGAGTTCCGCATCGTGGTGGAGCCGGCCGGTGCCACGGCGGTGGCGGCGATCCAGAGCGGCGCGTACGTGCCGGCGCCGGGGGAGCGGCCGGTGATCGTGTTGTGCGGGGCCAATACCGACCTGGCGACGCTGTAGCGCGCCGCGAACCTATCCACACCCCGCGAGTTGTCCACACTCGCCGATTCGGTCCTGTCGCCGCCCGCGCCCGCGCGGGAACCTTGAGGTCAACGGCAGGCACAGGCTCGAATCGACAAGGGGGAGTGCAATGTACGAGGCGAACACCGCGGTGATCGGCCGGATCGTCACCCATCCGGTGCGGCGCGCGCTGCAGAACGGTGAACAGCTGTTGAGTTTCCGGTTGGCCAGTACTGCCCGCCGCTACGATCAGGGCGCGGGGGACTGGGTGGACGGTGGCACCCTGTACCTCACCGTAAACTGTTGGCGACGGGGGATCATCGAAGGAGTCGAGGCGTCACTGCAGCGAGGTGATCCGATCATCGCGTACGGGCAGCTGCGCTCGAACGAGTACACCACCCGAGATGGCGCGGAGCGCACCGACCTCGAGATGCGGGCCCTGGCGTTGGGTCCCGACCTGGGTCGTTGCACCGCCCCGGTGGTGCGCAAAACCTTCGGTCGAACCGACCGGACCGAACCCGTGGAACGGCTGTCCGTGGATGCGGACACTGCCGGAGAACCCGCTACTACACACAGTTAGGCTTGCCGATATGGCTGAGTTCATTTACCAGATGGTGAAGGTGCGAAAGGCGCATGGCGACAAGGTCGTGCTCGACAATGTGACCTTGAACTTCCTTCCCGGCGCCAAGATCGGTGTCGTCGGCCCGAACGGCGCGGGTAAGTCCAGTGTGCTGAAGATCATGGCGGGACTGGACCAGCCGAACAACGGTGATGCATGGCTCGCGCCGGGCGCGACGGTCGGCATCCTGCAGCAGGAGCCGCCGCTCAACGAAGAGAAGACCGTGCGCGGCAACGTCGAGGAGGGCCTCGGCGAGATCAAGGTGAAGCTGGACCGCTTCAACGAGATCGCCGAGCTCATGGCGACCGACTACTCCGATGAGCTGATGGAGGAGATGGGCAAGCTCCAGGAGGAGCTCGACCACGCCGACGCGTGGGATGTCGACTCCCAGCTCGAGCAGGCCATGGACGCGCTGCGCTGCCCGCCGCCGGACGAGCCGGTCACCAACCTCTCCGGTGGTGAGCGCCGTCGCGTCGCGCTGTGCAAGCTGCTGCTGAGCAAGCCCGACCTGCTGCTGCTCGACGAGCCCACCAACCACCTCGACGCCGAGTCGGTGCTGTGGCTGGAGCAGTTCCTCGCCAGCTACCCGGGCGCGGTGCTGGCCGTCACCCACGACCGGTACTTCCTCGACAATGTGGCGCAGTGGATCCTCGAGCTGGACCGCGGCCGCACCTTCCCCTACGAGGGCAACTACTCCACCTACCTGGAGAAGAAGGCCGAGCGCCTCGAGGTGCAGGGCAAGAAGGACCAGAAGCTGCAGAAGCGCCTGAAGGAGGAGCTGGCCTGGGTCCGCTCCGGCGCCAAGGCGCGGCAGGCCAAGAACAAGGCGCGTCTGGGCCGCTACGAGGAAATGGCCGCCGAGGCCGAGAAGATGCGCAAGTTGGACTTCGAGGAGATCCAGATCCCGGCCGGTCCGCGCCTGGGCAATGTGGTCGTCGAGGTCGACCACCTGGACAAGGGTTTCGGCGACCGGCAGCTGATCAAGGATCTGTCGTTCACCCTGCCGCGCAACGGCATTGTCGGCGTCATCGGCCCGAACGGTGTCGGTAAGTCGACGCTGTTCAAGACCATCGTCGGTCTGGAACAGCCGGACAGCGGCGCGGTGCGGGTCGGCGAGACGGTCAAGCTGAGCTACGTCGACCAGGGCCGCTCCGGCATCGATCCGAACAAGACGGTGTGGCAGGTGGTTTCCGACGGGCTGGACTTCATCCAGGTCGGCAATCAGGAAATGCCTTCCCGCGCTTACGTTTCGGCGTTCGGCTTCAAGGGTCCGGATCAGCAGAAGCCGGCCGGTGTGCTTTCCGGTGGTGAGCGCAACCGCCTGAACCTGGCGCTGACCCTCAAGCAGGGCGGCAACCTGATCCTGCTCGACGAGCCCACCAACGACCTCGATGTCGAGACCCTGAGCTCGCTCGAGAACGCGCTGGAGAACTTCGCCGGCTGCTCGGTGGTCATCTCCCACGACCGCTGGTTCCTCGACCGCACCTGTACCCACATCCTGGCGTGGGAGGGCACCGAGGACAACCCGGCCTCGTGGTTCTGGTTCGAGGGCAACTTCGAGGCATACGAGGCCAACAAGATCGAGCGCCTGGGTCCGGAAGCGGCGCGCCCGCACCGCGTCACCCACCGCAAGCTGACCCGCGGATAACGGGCCACCCCAACCGAATTCACCGCCGCCCTCACCCGCCGACGCGGGTGAGGTAGCAGGGTCGCGTCCGTCATCGGTCCGCTATCGAGCGCTGGATTCCGTACGGTCCATCGAAGAATGGCCGTTTGATCACCGTTTCGTCGGGCCGAAGACGTTTGCTGGACGGTTCGCGGCCCGCTGGATGGCGGGCCGTGACCGGCCAGATGAAAGGTTATCGAACAGCGAACTCAGCGGTTTCGCATTAGCAGTTGTGCGTGAAAACTGTTTTGGTGCAAGGTTTGTCGTATGCGACCTGGCGATATCGGACGAAGTCGGCGACGGCCGAACCGTCCGGTTCGTCCGTATGATTAGACGCGGCGCGGCATTGAGAGGAATTAAGCCCGGCAGTTCTTGCGCCCAGCTACTCTCGCATCGGCGTCACTTTGTTACGGAACCGAATCCGAGGAGTTGGCGAAATGACGGTCTCGTCCGAATTGTCCAGCGCGGCCTGGGCTGCGAGTTTGCCCGCGTCTCTGCGGGGCAATCTCGTATCCCTCGAGGAGGCGTACTTCCGCCACGTCGACGCCGGCGATGCTGACTGCGCGATCCCCGCGACATCCACCCACATCTTCCGCTGCCATCTGGATCTCGGCATCCAGCGCACCCCCGGCACCGCGAATGTCCGTGTGTACCATGCGGATGACGAGGCCGGGCTCGGCGTCGCCATCCAGCTCGTGACCGATGACATGCCACTGCTGGTCGAATCAGTGACCTCCTCGCTGAGCCGGATCGGCGTCAGCGTCAGTGAGGTCGTGCACCCCATCTTCGAGGTGACCCGAGACGCCGCGGGCCGCCTGGAGAAGGCGGTGCCGCACGAGGTCGACGCCAATGGCACCACGGGCCTGCCCGAGTCCTGGATGCACGTGCAGCTGCACCCCGCCACCAGCCGCGCCCAGCTCGAGCAGATCGAGACCGCGCTGCCCGACGTGCTCACCGACGTGCGCCGGGTCATCGAGGACACCGAGGCCATGCGCGAGGCACAGGAGCGGGTCGCCGCCGAGCTCGACTCCGCGGCCACCGCGGGCAGATCCGCCTTTCCCGCAACGGATCTCACCGACTGCGCCAACCTGTTGCGCTGGCTGGCCGACGGCCACTTCACCGTGCTGGGCTACGCCCGCTACGAGCGCAGCACCGTGGACGGTCAAGCCAAGTCCATCATCGTGCCGGAGACCAGCCTCGGCGTGCTGCGCCCCAATGTCGGCACCGACTTCCGGGTCCCCGACAACAGCGGCGACCAGCCGCTGCTCATGCTGACCCAGGGCCTCGTCCCGGCCACCGTGCACCGCGCGGTCTACCCGTACTTCGTCGGCGTCGCCGAGATGGACGAATCCGGTGCCGTCACGGGCGAGCACCTGTTCATCGGCGTCTTCACCGTCACAGCCCTGCACGCGAACGTGCTCGACATCCCCGTCATCGACCGCCGGGTGCGCTCCATCATCGAGTCCAGCGGCTTCGACCTGGACTCCTTCTCCGGCCAGGAGATGCTGGAGGTCATCCAGGCCTTCCCGCGCACCGAGCTGTTCTCCTCCGAAGGCGAGGCGCTGCGCCGCACCGCCAGCGCGGTGCTGAATGTCGGTATGCGCCGTCAGGTTCGGCTGTTCATGCGCATGGACGGCTACGGCCGCTTCGTGGCCTGCATGGTGTATCTGCCGCGTGACCGCTACACCACCCGCGTCCGGCTGGAGATGCAGGACATCCTGATGCACGAGCTGGGCGGCGCATCCATCGACTATTCGGCCCGCGTGTCCGAAAGTGATCTCGCCAGTGTGTATTTCACGGTCCGGCTGCCCGATCAGGGCACGGTGGCCGACACCGGCGAGCCCAACCGGCTGCGCATCCAGCACCTGCTCGCCGAGGCCAGCCGCACCTGGGACGACCACCTGCGCGACGAGGTGGCCAACTCCACCGTGCTCGACCCGGCGGTGGCGCAGCGCTACGCCGAGTCGCTGCCGGAGAGCTACAAGGAGGACTTCGAGCCCACCCGTGCCGTGGCCGACATCCTGCGGCTGCAGCGACTGCCCGACGGGGGCATCGACCAGCACCTGTACCGCTGGTCCGACTCGGCCCCGGGCTCTTGGCGTTTCACGCTCTACATCGGTGGTGGTGGCGGCATCTCGCTGAGCCAGGTGCTCCCGCTGCTGCAGAGCCTCGGCGTGGAGGTGATCGACGAGCGCCCGCACCACGTCGAGCGCGATCAGGGTCCGGAGCAGTGGATCTACGACTTCGGCCTGCTGGCCCGTCCCGAGCTGCTGCGCAGCGCCCTGGACCGGAACATGGACGCCGAACTGGTGGAGTCCGTGAACCGGCTCGACGTGCTCGACGCCCAGGTGCGCGGTTTACGCGAACGCTTCACCGAGGCGTTCGCAGCGCTCTGGTACGGCCGCGCCGAGGCCGACGGCCTCAATGAGCTGGTGCTGCGCGCCGGCCTGCACTGGCGCGGCGTCGCGATCCTGCGCGCCTACTCGAAGTACCTGCAGCAGGCCGGATTCCAGTACAGCCAGGCCGCCATCACCCGCGTGCTGCTGGCCTACCCGGAGGCGGCGAGCATGTTCGTCGAGCTGTTCACCGCGCTCTTCGATCCGGACTCGGCCAACCCCGACCATGCCACCGAGCTGGAGGCCGCGGTCCGCTACCGCATCGACGAGGTGGTGAGTATGGACGCAGACCGCATCCTGCGCGCCATCCTCGGCCTGATCAAGGCCACCCTGCGCACCAACTACTACGTCACCGACGCCGAGGGCACTGTGCGGGACTACCTGTCGTTCAAGGTGGAACCGCACGAGATCACCGAATTGCCCAAGCCCAGGCCGCAATTCGAGATCTTCGTCTACTCCCCGCGGGTGGAGGGCGTGCACCTGCGCTTCGGTCCGGTGGCGCGCGGCGGCCTGCGCTGGTCGGACCGCCTGGAGGACTTCCGCACCGAGGTCCTGGGCCTGGTCAAGGCGCAGGCGGTGAAGAACGCGGTGATCGTGCCGGTCGGCGCCAAGGGCGGTTTCGTGGTCAAGCAGCCGCCGGCCGCGACGGCCGATCCGGTCGCCGATCGGCAGGCGCTGCAGGCCGAGGGCATCGCCTGCTACCGCACCTTCATCTCCGGCCTGCTCGATGTCACCGACAATGTCGATCGCGCCACCGGCGCGGTGCTGCCGCCCGAGCGGGTGCTGCGCCGCGACGCCGACGACACCTACCTGGTGGTCGCCGCCGACAAGGGCACCGCGTCCTTCTCCGATATCGCGAATGATGTTGCCCTGCAGTACGGTTTCTGGCTCGGCGACGCCTTCGCCTCCGGCGGTTCGGTGGGCTACGACCACAAGGCCATGGGCATCACCGCCAAGGGCGCGTGGGAGAGCGTGAAGCGGCACTTCGCCGAGATGGATATCGACACCCAGTCGCAGGACTTCACGGTGGTCGGCATCGGTGACATGTCCGGTGACGTGTTCGGCAACGGCATGCTGCTCTCGCGCCACATCCGGCTGGTCGCGGCCTTCGATCATCGCCACATCTTCCTGGACCCGAACCCCGATGCCGCAACGTCTTTCGCCGAGCGCGAGCGCATGTTCGCGCTGCCACGCTCGTCGTGGGCCGACTACGACCGGTCCCTGATCAGCGAGGGCGGCGGGGTCTACGACCGAACGGTGAAGGCCATCCCGGTCACCGATCAGGTCCGCGAGACGCTCGGCCTGGCCGCCGACGTCGTCTCGCTGTCCCCGCCGGAGATGATCCGCGCCATCCTGCAATCCCCCGTGCAGCTGCTGTGGAACGGTGGCATCGGCACCTACATCAAGGCCAGTACCGAGACCAACGCCGAGGTGGGCGACAAGTCCAATGACGCGGTCCGGGTGAACGCGAACGCCCTGCGGGTCAAGGTGATCGGCGAAGGCGGCAACCTCGGCGTCACCGCTCTGGGCCGC
The DNA here is from genome assembly GCF_042754165.1 of Nocardia sp. NPDC059229. Classification (NCBI taxonomy): domain Bacteria; kingdom Bacillati; phylum Actinomycetota; class Actinomycetes; order Mycobacteriales; family Nocardiaceae; genus Nocardia; species Nocardia sp. NPDC059229. The sequence goes on along the minus strand of NZ_JBHZAK010000004.1, from coordinate 347,168 downwards.
ATCGAGTTCTGCCGCCACGACGGCAAGATGAATACCGACGCGCTGGACAACTCCGCCGGTGTGGACTGCTCCGACCACGAGGTCAATATCAAGGTCCTGCTCGACGGCGTGGTCTCCTCCGGTGAGCTGCCCGCGGCCGAGCGCAATCCGCTGCTGGCCTCCATGACCGACGAGGTCTCCGCACTCGTGCTGCAGGACAACGTCTCCCAGAACATCCTTATGGGTATGTCCCGGGCTGAGGCCCCGCACATGCTCAATGTGCACCAGCGCGTCATCGAGCATCTCGAGGGACGCCGTGGCCTGGACCGCGAGCTCGAGGCGCTGCCGAGCGACGCGCAGATGAAGTATCGCGCCGAGGAGGGCACCGGCCTCACCTCGCCGGAGCTGTCGAATCTCATGGCGCACGTGAAGCTTTCGTTCAAGGCCGACTTGCTGGCCAGCGATCTGCCCGATATGGCCTACTTCTCCGCACGGTTGCCGCTGTACTTCCCGACCCCGCTGCGCACTCGCTTCGGGGTGGCCATCAAGCGGCATCGCCTGCGCCGGGAGATCACCGCCACGATGCTGGTGAACGAGGTGGTCGACCTGGGCGGCATCACCTATGCCTTCCGCCTGGGCGAGGAGATCGGGGCCTCGGCCTCCGACGCGGTCCGCGCCTTCACCGCGGCGACCCAGATCTTCGATCTGCACTCGGTGTGGGGTCGTATTCGCGCCGCGGAGATCTCCACCGGGATGAAAGACGTGCTGGAGCTGGAGACCAAGCGCACCCTGGACCGGGCCTCGCGCTGGCTGCTCAACAACCGCCCGCAGCCGGTCGCGGTGGGCGCCGAGATCCATCGCTACGCGCAGGGTGTGCGCACGCTCTCGCCCAAGGTGCCGGGCTGGCTGCGCGGTCACCATATCGACAGTCTCAATGCGCAGTCCCAGGCGATCGTCGAGCAGGGCGCGCCCTCGGAGCTGGCCACCGAGGTGTTCGGCCTACTGAACCAGTTCCCGCTGCTGGATGTGCTCGATATCGCCGACATCACCGATCGCAGCGGTGAGGAGGTGGGCGCGCTGTACTACGCGCTCAACGATCACCTCAAGATCGACTGGCTGTTGCAGGCGGTCAGCCACCTCGAGCGCGGTGATCGCTGGCACGCGCTGGCCCGGCTCGCGCTGCGCGACGACATGTACGGCTCGCTGCGCTCGCTCACCCTCGACGTGCTCTCCGGCGGTGACCCGGAGGAGACGGCCGAGGAGAAGATTGCATACTGGGAGTCCAAGAACCAGTCCCGGCTGGGCCGTGCGCGCTCTGCCCTGTCGGAACTGTTCGAGTCCGGAACCCACGATCTGGCCACGCTGTCGGTTGCGGCGCGGCAGGTGCGCAGCATGGTGAGTGGGGTGGGTGCGCAATCGGAGGTACCGCGTTGACGAGTGTCGGTTCGCTGAACGGCCAGGCGAAGACGGCAGCACCGAGTCCGGGGGAGTCCCCGGTTTCGGCCGAGCCGAAGCGTTTCCACACCACGGTGGAGGTGCGCTGGTCGGATATGGACGCCTTCCAGCACATCAACCATGCCCGCATGGTCACCCTGCTGGAGGAGGCGCGCATCCCGTGGCTGTTCCTGGATGAGCGACCGACGGTTGCGCTGCGGTCCGGCTGTGTGCTGGCCGATCTGCGGGTGCAGTACAAGGGCCAGCTCCGCCACGAGGATTCGCCGCTGGACGTGTCCATGTGGATCGACCGGTTGCGCGCGGTGGACTTCACCGTCGGCTACGAGGTGCGCGCCGCCGGCGCCGCCCCGGACTCCCCGCCGGCGGTGATCGCCTCGACCCAGCTGGCCGCCTTCGACATCGACACCCAGCGCCTACGCCGCCTCACCGCCGAGGAACGCGATTACCTCGCGCAGTGGCTGGCCGACTGACCGAGTACGACCGTTGTCGGGACAACTGACCATGCACGTTCCGGATCCCGCGGAACGCGAGAACCTGGCCACCTTCATCACGCACGCCGTCCGCCTCGACCCGGCGGCCGTCATCCGGCTGCGCCGACGCGGGAACCGCTACGTCTCCGCCTGGGCGACCACCGGATTCGAGGTGCTGGCGGTGCGCACGGTGGTGGCCGACCTCGGGATGGACGATGTGTCCGTCGGCGCGGACGCCGTCCTCGCCGGGCTGCACGGGCCGGACGCGGGCGCCGCGTTCGGGCTCGGCTATGCCATGGACTCCGCCTGGCGCGCCGCGCTGCCGCCGGAGGCGGGCTTCGTCCACGTGGAGGACGTGCCCGCCCGCATGCTCGTCGAATTGGCCGAGCGCGGAGCCGAATTGGCGCAGGAGCACGGCAGCCAGCACGGCCCGCCGGCCGCCCTGCTGGATCAGACGGTGCTGACCGTATCCGGCGGCGGCGAGCAGGTCGAGGTGCCCATGCGGGTGGTGTTCGCCCTCGCCGCCATGGATTTCATTCCGCACGGCGGCGAGAAGACCGACTCCCGCCGCATCCCGGTGGACGAGATCGTGCGGGTGCGTGCGGCCCGGACCTGGCTGCGCCTGGACGCCCGCTACGGTTCGGTGGCCCGCCGTCGCGGCCCCGCCCTGCCGCTGCTCCTGCACTGAGGCCATGCCGCTGCTCCCGCACGGAGGCCCTGCCGCTGCTCCCGCACGGAGGCCCTGCCGCTGCTCCCGCACGGAGGCCCTGCCGCTGCTCCCGCACGGAGGCCCTGCCGCTGCTCCCGCACGGGGGCTCTGCCGTCCTTCCGGCACCGAGTCCCGCCCGAACCCGCCCCCAATGCGCTGGGCACCGAATATCCTGGCTCGTAAGGTTTTTCGAGCCCGGCTAGGTTCGAGTCGGGCCGAACGCAACCACAGGGAGGGGCCATCATCATGACGATCCTGAGGTGCATTCTCGCAGGTGTGGCGCTGGGCATCGCCCTGCTGGCTCCGGCCTTCGCGCCCGCCGTGGGTGGCTGATACGACAGCCGGTCTGCCGGCCATCGGAATCGCGATGGCCGGCATAGCCGCAACGATTGGTCGCCCCGCCCGGTGCCGATTACCTTTGCGGCATGAGCGATGCCGCGATCGTGACCGAGTGGACCGACCTGAAGGTCGGCGATGCCGTGATGAGCGCCTACGTGGCCCGTCCGGCGGAACCGGGTGAGTATCCCGGAGTCGTTGTGGGACACGAGATCTACGGCCAGCACGCCACGGCGCGAGCGGCCGCCGACCGCCTGGCGTCCCTGGGCGTCATCGCCGTCCTGCCGGACCTGTTCCACCGCGTCGCGCCGCGCGCCGAGCTGGAATTGCACGTCGACCGGGAACGTGGCCTGGAACTGCTGCGCACCCTGACCCGTCCCGGGGTGGTCGACGATGTCTCGGCCTGTCTCGACGAATTGCGCGGCCGCGGCGCGGTCTCGCTGAACATGGTCGGCTTCAGCGCGGGCGGGCACGTCGCCTACTACGCCGCCACTCAACTTCCGCTGGCTGCCACCGCCGCGTTCTACCCGGGTTGGCTCACCAATACCGATATCCCGCTGTCCACACCCGAACCCACCGTCGAAGCCACCCCCGGCATCACGGGCCGGGTCGTATTGTTCTTCGGCGGTGAGGATCCGCTGATCGATGCCGAGGCTCGCGACGAACTCGAAGAGGCGCTGAGCACGGCCAATATCCAGCACGAGATCGTGGTCTACGACGACGCCCCGCACGGCTTCCTCTTCCCCGGCCGCGATTGGTACCGGCCCGAGGTCGCCGAGGACTCCTGGGCCCGGCTCGCGGACCTGCTGCGCGGCTAACGAATTCGGCACGCCGAGGACTCGCTCCTCAGCAGACACCGAGGACTCTTTCCTCAGTGCACGCCGAGCATCCGCAGTCCCGCCGTGACCACCGCCGCGGAGAGGATCACCACCAGCAGCGGCGCGCGCTTCCACGCCAGCCCCGCCGCGACCAGCACGCCCGCGGGCAGCGCCCAGCCGAATTGGCCGCTGCCCGTGGGCACCAGCGTGGTGACCGCCAGCGCGGTCAGCAGCACGACCGACGCGATCTCCAGCAGCCGGATGGTGCGCGGCGAAATCTTGACCCGGCTGCGCAACAGCGGCCCGGCGAATCGGAAGGCGAAGGTGCCCATGGCCAATGCCATGGCACCCACCAGAAGAGTCTTGGTCATCGGCGCGCGCTCCTGGAGCCGAGCCGTCGAAAGATCGCCCGCATCACACGGTCCCGGCCGCAGCGGTGGTGCTCTCGGTCCTCGCCGCCTGATCCGCGTTCGCGGTGGTGGTGGCTTCGCTCGCGCCCGCGCGGCGCACGACCAGCAGTACCGCGGTCAGGGCGAGCAGTACCGGCAGCCCCGCGCCCAGGAACGGCGTGGTCGCCGCGGCGACCACTGCGCCGGCCAGAGCGGCTGTGCGGGTGAGAGGTTCGCGCAGGGCGGGCAGCACCAGCGAGAACAGCACGGCCGGGAGGATGGCGTCCAGACCGAACGCATTGGGGTCCGGCACCACCGCGCCGAGTATGGCGCCGAGCGCCGCGCCCAGCGGCCACGCGGCCAGCACCGAGAGCCCGCACACCCAGTAGGCGGCGCGCCGCCGATCCCGATCCGGCTGGGCCAGGGCCATGGCCACCGATTCGTCGTTCATGACGTGGGTGCCCAGCAGCCGCCGCCAGCCGGTGCCGACCACATCGGGCACGGACAGTCCGTAGGGCAGGTGCCGGGCGTTGACCAGCAGTCCCGCCAGCACGGCGGCGACCAGCCCGCCGCCAGCGGTGAGAATGCCGATGAAGACGAATTCCGAGCCGCCGGCCACGACGGCGACGCTCATGAGCACCGGCAGCCAGCCGGGCAGTCCGGAGGTCACCGCGGTAGCGCCGTAGGATACGCCGATCATGGCGACTGCCAGGCAGATCGCCGCGATACCTGTGAGCACACTCCGATCGAGTGTTCGCCATGCCGAACGCATGTTTTCTATAATGAACACAACCGGCCAGGTTCGTCAAAGGGACGTGCCGACATCCCGGTACTGTGAACGCCACCATGACCCAGCAGTCCGACCGCTCCGAGCCTGTGTCTGCCCAGCAGGTGCCCGAGTCTCCCCCGCAGGCGCCGGCGTCCCCGCAGCAGGCGCCCGCGTCGCCGCAGGAGGCGATCGCCGCCGCTCTGCGCCGGGAGCGGGCTCGCTCCGGACTCTCGCTGACCGAGGTCGCCCGTCGCGCCGGGATAGCCAAATCCACACTGTCCCAACTGGAATCGGGCTCCGGCAACCCCAGCATCGAAACGCTGTGGGCGCTCTGCCTCGCCCTCGACATCCAGTTCTCGCGGCTGCTGGATCCCCCGACCCCGCAGGTTCAGGTGATCCGCGCGGGTGAGGGTCCGGTCCTCGCCTCGGCGCGGTCCGAGTACCGGACCACCCTGCTCGCGGCCTCCCCGCCCGCGGCCCGCCGTGACGTCTACCGCGTCACCGCCGAACCCGGCCACCCCCGTGACTCCGCCCCGCACTCCCGCGGCGTCGTCGAGCACATCGTGCTGTGCGCCGGTCGCGCCAAGGTCGGGCTCGCCGAGGATCCGGTGGAACTCGGGCCCGGCGACTACATCTGCTACCCCGGCGATCTGCCGCACGTCTTCGAGGCCCTCGAGCCGGGCACCTGGGCTCTGCTGGTCAGTGAATACAGCTGATCTGCGAATCCGGCTGCCGCACAGCTGATCTCACCGACCGGCCACCCACCAGGCGGACAGCAGGTGCACGGCCGCCAATCCGACGCAGGTGGCCGCCATCGGCCAGTTGCGCCGTCCCGCACCGATAACCGCGTCGCCGATCTGAGCCAGTCCGGCGACTACCAGGATCGGCGCGAGTCCGCTCCGGGCCCCGACCGCGAGCAGGATCAGCATCACGACGCTCAGCGGCACCGCCCGCGCCCCGTACGCATACGCGAAAAACAGTGTGCCCGTATTGATCTGGCCACCGTCCGGCACCGCCATCGCGGGCCGCGCCATGCCCACCACGCTGGAGACTCCCGAGATCAAGGCGACCGCCGCGTTCGCGATGGCGATTCCGGTGTACGCGTCCATTTCCTTCACTCCCTAAATCATTCAGAGTCTGAATGTTTCGAGGGAAGTATCATCTGACCCGTGAACGATGTCAAGAAGCCGACCGGACTCCCGAAGACCGTCTCGTTCCGGCTGGGCACGGTGGGTTCGGTGGTCGCCGACCGCTTCGCCGCACGCATCGAAACCCTCGATCTGAAGCCCAAGCACGCGGGGCTGATGACCGCGCTCAGCCACGACGAGGCCGCGTCACAGCAGGAATTGGCGGGCCGGCTCGGCGTCGCGCCGAGCCTGGTGGTGGCGCTGGCCGATCATCTGGAACGACTCGGCGCGATCGAGCGCGTGCGTGATCCCGGGGACCGGCGCCGGCAGGTGCTGACGCTCACCGGGCACGGCTACGCGCTGCTGGCGGAATGCGAAAAAGCCGCGCGAGACCTCGACGACGAACTCACCGCCGGGCTGACCGCCAAGGAGCGCACGGCCTTCCTGCGCGCGCTCGGCGTACTGGCCGCCGAAGCCGGTCTGCCCACGGGGGAGTGACGCGTCAGGCCGCGCCCTCGCCGAGGTACTGCAGCCACATCGGATCCAGTTCCGAGCTGGCCGACAGCAACCGCCAGTGTGGACCCTTCGGCGCGACCATCGGATGATGCAGCGTCCAGCCCAGTTCGCTCAGGAGCTTGTCGGCCTTGCGGTGATTGCAGGGGGCGCAGGACGCGACGCAGTTCTCCCACGAGTGGGCGCCGCCGCGGCTGCGCGGAATGACGTGATCGATGGTTTCGGCCTTGCCGCCGCAGTAGGCGCAGCGGTAGCGGTCGCGATGCATGAGGGCGGCTCGGGTCATGGGTACCCGTGCCCGGTAGGGGACGCGCACGTAGTTGCGTAGTCGGATGACCGAGGGGAGCGCCACCGAGGTGCCGGCCGAATGCACGACCGGACCCTCCGGATTGTCGTGCACGGTGTCGGCCTTGTCGCAGATCAGCAGCACGATGGCGCGACGTGCGGACAGGGCGGTGAGCGGCTCGTACGTGGCGTTCAGCAGCAGCACGCGGCGTTTGGCCCAGGCGGGAACGGGTGCTGCGGTGGGCGGATGATGCGCGTGCTCGCGGTGGTCGCCCGGATGGGCGGGCTCGGGATGAGCGCCCAGGTGATGCTCGGAATGAGAATGTTCGGACAGCAAGTGCAGCGGAGTAGCCCCCGACCCACGATTGTGGACGTCGGCGGGCTGGAGTTGTCGGTGGGTCCGCGCCTCGTGTCGGGCGCCGTGCCGCTGCTTCATGGGCCATACCCCGGTTTCGTATTCGTCCGATTGTGTGGTATCTCGGCAGACTGCCACCCAGTTGACCATGACTTGCCGCATATTGCACGGTGATTTCGCACATTGTCGGGCACATTCGGATGAACGGGACGTGACAATCGTGCACGCGGGCCGGCCGGGTGTCGAGAAACGCTGTTCCGAGCTGCGAACGGTGTGCTCGGAGGCGTCGATCGGCCGCCATCGAGGGTGCACCCGGGCCGGACGTCGCGGGAGTGGGCACAATGGGGACGTGACTTCCGGCGAGCAGACTGCAACCTCCTTCTATCAAGCCGTGGGCGGCGAGGAGACGTTCCATCGGATCGTCGCGGCGTTCTACCGCGAGGTGGCGCAGGACGAGGTGTTGCGGCCGCTGTATCCGGAGCAGGACCTGGGCCCGGCCGAGCGACGCCTGCGGATGTTCCTGGAGCAGTACTGGGGCGGGCCGCGGACCTACTCCGACGAGCGCGGGCATCCGCGCCTGCGGATGCGGCACATGCCGTTCAAGGTCGGGCCGATCGAGCGGGACGCGTGGCTGCGGGCCATGCGCATCGCGGTGGCGGAGATCGAGCCGGAGGTGCTCGACGACGCGCACCGGCAGCAGCTGCTCGACTACTTCGAGATGGCCGCGAATTCGCTGATTAACTCGCCTTTCTGAGTTGGATCCGTAGAAATACCAGCGCCTCACAGTGGTTCCGGGCGCCCGCAGCTGTCCGCTGATCATTTGCTGAAACTGGACAAGTCCATTCGACGTGACCGCGAAAGTCACTGTGCTTTGGCACCATTACGGCTGTGACTGATTTTTCCGCCGCAGCCGGGGGCGGGGCCGGTCCGGCTCCGTGGTGGCGATCGGCTGTGTTCTACCAGGTGTACCCGCGTTCCTTCGCCGATTCCGGCGGTGACGGTGTCGGTGATCTGGGTGGACTGCGTGACCGTCTGGGATATCTCGAGCTACTCGGGGTGGACGCGCTGTGGATCTGCCCGGTGATGCGCTCGCCCATGGCCGACGGCGGCTACGACGTGTCGGACCCGCGCGATATCGACCCGCTGTTCGGCGGCCTCGGCGCGCTGGACGAGATCATCGCCGAGGCGCACGACCGGGCCATGCGGGTGACCATGGACCTGGTGCCCAACCACACCAGCGATCAGCATCCGTGGTTCCGGGCGGCGCTGGCGGCGGGGCCGGGGAGCCCGGAGCGGGCGCGGTACTTCTTCCGCGACGGCCGCGGGCCGGACGGCGCTGTGCCGCCGAACAACTGGCCGAGCATCTTCGGTGGTCCGGCCTGGACCCGGGTGATCGAACCGGACGGTAGACCGGGGCAGTGGTACCTGCACATCTTCGCCGCCGAACAACCCGACCTGAATTGGGAAAACTCTGAGGTCGCAGCCGATTTCGAACAAACCCTGCGGTTCTGGCTGGACCGCGGCGTGGACGGCTTCCGGATCGACGTGGCGCACGGCATGGCCAAACCCCCGGGCCTGCCCGATATGGAGCGCGTCGACACGCGGATGCTCCACCTCGAGGACGACGATCCGCGCTTCAACAACCCCGGCGCGCACGACATCCACCGGCGGATCCGGAAGGTGATGGACGAGTATCCGCATGCGGTCGCCATCGGCGAGGTGTGGGTCGACGACAACACCCGCTTCAGCGAATACGTCAGGCCCGACGAACTGCACCTGGCCTTCAATTTCCGGCTCGCCCAGACGCCCTTCCGGCCGGATCGGATCCGCGCGGCCGTGGACAATTCGCTGCGCGCGGTGTCCGGGGTCGGCGCGACGCCCACCTGGACGCTGTCCAACCACGACATCGAGCGCGAGGTCACCCGCTACGGCGGCGGGCCCGTCGGGCAGGCGCGGGCGCGGGCCATGATCCTGCTGGAGCTGGCGCTGCCGGGCAGCGTATTCGTCTACAACGGAGCCGAATTGGGGCTGGCCAATGTGGACGACCTCCCCGAGTGGGCGCTGCAGGACCCCACCTGGGAACGCTCCGGGCACACCGAGCGCGGCCGGGACGGCTGCCGGGTGCCGCTGCCGTGGGAGGGGGAGTCGCCGCCGTTCGGGTTCACGACGGGGGTGCCGTGGCTGCCCATGCCGCCGGAGTGGGCGGCGCTGACCGTGGAGGCGCAGCTGGAGCGACTGGATTCCATGCTGTCGCTGTACCGGATGGCGATCGAATTGCGGGCCGTCCGGCCGGAATTCGGGGGGTTCGGGCTGGAGTGGTACGCGAGTCCGCCCGGCTGCCTCGCGTTCCGGCGCGAGGGCGGTCTGCTGTGCGTGCTCAATGCCACCGATTCGCCGATCCTGCTCCCCGCGGGTGAGGTGCTGCTGGCGAGCGCGGCGATCAATGCGCGGCGGGAACTTCCGGCGAACTCGACGGCCTGGCTGGTCTGAAAGAGGTTTGTCACGACACGGCCGCATAACCCTTACCGGTCGTAGTAGTCACATGGGCATCGACTACCGTTGGCCCGTGAGCATTCTCCAGACAGTGCTGATCTACGTCGGCATCCCGGTCGCGATCTATCTGGTGATCGCCGGATTGTCGTTCCTCGGCAAGCCGCTGCCCGGCAAGAAGCCGGAACACTACGAACTCGGTGCGAAGTGGACCCAGCCCCCGGTGCTGTGGAGCGCGACCGACGAGGTGACCGGATCCGGCCACCACGACACTGCTGATTCGCATGGTGACCATGCGGCTATCGAATCCGCCCACGCGGAGCTGATCGGAGGCCGGGCAAGTGGCAAGTTCTAATTGGCCCGCGGTGGACGAGGCCGACCTACCCCACGGTTACGCGATCACCACGAGTGGACGCGTCTCCGGTGTGCACGAGGCCGGCGACGTCTTCAAGGAGGCGCCGTTCAGCGACCGCGAGCGGCTGCTCATGGACAATGCGCTCACCGACGCCACCCGCGCCACCAAGGTGCGTTTCAACGTCTACATCGGTGACCTGGGCTCCGACTCGGCCGCCGGCGTGGACGCCCTGTTCCCCTCCACCCCCGAGGCCGCCCGCTCGGTGCTCATCGCGGTGGACCCGAACACCAACTCCGTCGAGGTGCGCTCCGGCCGCGACGTCGCCGAACGCGCCAACGACCGCGTCTGCCAGCTCGGCGCCACTGCCGCCACCAGCTCCTTCCGCCAGGGCGAGCTGATCGACGGCCTGGTCTCGGCCGTGCGCGTGATGGCCGCCGCCATCGGACGGGTCTAGCCGACTCTCGGCTCTTCTCGGGGGCTTCGCCCCTGAAACCCCAAGGGACGTTTGGGGGCTCAGCCCCCAAACCCCGAGGGGTGAAGGTCGCGCACCGACCCCCGCACGCCCCGACCGACATTTCGCCCTGAGCAGATCGGGGCGCGGGGGCGGGGTGGGGGAATTTACGCTCGGGAGATGGCCGAGCATCCGCGTTTGCAAGCAATTCCCGGTGGTCTCGACGAAGGGGCCGGAGTGGTGCGACGTGCAGTGCGTCCGGCGCCGGTGCGCGAGCCGCTGTGGCGGGAGGCACTCGGCGGTCAGCTGCGCTCGCTTCGGCTGGAGCGGGGGGAGAAGCTGACGGAAACGGCTGGGCGGGCGGGTATTTCGCCGCAGTATCTGTCCGAGGTCGAACGGGGGCGCAAGGAGCCGTCCAGCGAGATGATCGCGGCCTTGGCGGGGGCTCTGGGCACCAGTTTGGGTTCGCTCACACGGCAGGTGGCCGAGGACCTGCTTCGCGCCCGTCCCGCCCCGGCTCGGCACCCGGCCATCTCGCCGCTTGCGATCTCCCCCGTCCTGCTGGCCGCCTGATTCACGAGCATGCGTTGGCGCACCTGCCTTTTCGGCGTTGTGCGTGCACCAGCGCATGCTCGTCGGCGTTCAGGCGCGGGGGCCCAGGAGATGGTCGGCCAGGCCGTAGTCGAGCGCCGTTTGCGCGGTGAAGACCCGGTCCCGATCGGTGTCGCGGCGCAGGGTTTCCGCGGACTGGCCGGTGTGGGTGGCGAGGATGGCTTCGATCTGGGCGCGCATGCGGACGATTTCGTCGGCCTGCAGGATCAGGTCGGGGATGGTGCCCTGACCTCGAATCGCGGGCTGGTGCAGGACGATTCGAGAGTGCGGGAGGACATTGCGGCGCCCCTTCGCGCCGCCGGCCAGCAGCACGGCGCCCACCGCGATCGCCTGACCGACGCAGGTGGTCACCACGGGCGACTGGATGTGCTGCATGGTGTCGTAGACCGCGAGCATGGCCGGCAGGTCGCCGCCCTCGCAGTTGATGTAGAGGTTGATGTCCTGGCCCGGGCTTTCCGCGTCCAGGTGGAGGAGCTGGGCGATCAGGGCATTGGCGACACCGGAGTCGATGGGCGTGCCGAGATAGACGATGCGTTCGGTGAGCAGATGCGAGTAGACGTCCATGATCCGCTCCCCGCGCGGGTCGCGGGCGATCACATTCGGAATCGTGTAGCTGCTCATGCCGAGATCCCCAGCTTCTGGCGCTGCGGGACGACCTCGTGGAAAGAGTCCACGATGCCGTCGATGAAGCCGTACTCGCGGGCCTGCGTCGCGGTGAACCAGCGGTCGTGCAGGGAGTCCTCGAAGACCTGGTCGTAGGGCTGGCCGGTGTCGGCGGCGATCAGGCCGAGCACGGTCTGCACGGTGTAGCGCAGGTCGTCGGCCTGCACCTCCACCTCGACGGCACTGCCGCCGATGCCCGCCGAACCCTGGTGCATGAGGATGCGGGCGTGCGGCAGGGCGTAGCGGTGCCCGGGTGTCCCCGCCGACAGCAGGAATTGTCCCGCGCTGCAGGCCAATCCGAGGGCCAGTGTGGACACCGTGCCCGGCACCAGTCGCATGACGTCGCGGATGGCGAGCATGGCGGGCACGGACCCGCCGGGCGAGTGAATCCACAGCGAGATGTCGGCCTCGGGGTCCTCGGCCGCCAGCGTGAGCAGCTGGGTCATGAGCAGGGTGCCGTTGTCGTCGTCGAGCGGTCCGTCCAGTACGAGCACCCGGCGGGCGAAGAGTTGTTCCCTGGTGTGCCAGTTGAACATCGGAGTCTTGTTCTCTGCCATGCCTTCACGGTGCCGCAGCGGACCGCCGGAAGTCCTGCCGCGCTGCTGTGGGCGGATCCGCCCACAGCAGCGCCTGCCGGGCTAGTGCCGGTGGCAGGTGTCGGCGACGCGGTCGAACTTGGCACGCACGGGTTCGCTACCGGGGGCGTGGTCGTGGCGGATCTGCTCGATGCGGTCCTCGACGTCGGGGTACTGGGACACGATGCGGAAGAAGGACTCGGGCCGGGCCTCGGGCGGCAGCTGGTACATCACGGCGAGCCCGGAGGTGAGTTCCGGGTGGCCGTCGATGAGCCGGGCCAGCACCGGATCCTGATCGTTGAGCGTGGTGTCGATCTGGGCCCAGCTGCAGGTGGAACGGGTGAGCGAGTCATCGTCGTCGGCGGCCGCCACCCCGGTGCCGGAAAGCACTGCGGCGGAGCAGATTCCGGTGACGGCGAGAGCGGCGGCGGCGTGACGGGTCCAGGATGTCATGGTGGATGGCCTCATTCGGTCGGGATGGCTTGCGGCACCGATCATGTCGGACTCCAGGCCCTGCAGACCCCGTCCGTCGGGGGTTCTTCAGCGACTCTTCAGTCGGCGGCCCCACACCGCCGACAGCCCCTCCCGAATGGATTCGGGAGGGGCTGTCGGCGGTCGAAATATGCTGCCGTGCAGCGCTTTCTAGCTGCGGTCGAAGGCGCGAGCGCGCAGCGAGCGCTCGATGCCCGCCTTGCCCTCCACCACCAGGCGGCGCAGCGCCGGCGGGTGGTCACCGGCGAGGAACTTGTCGGCCACCGCGACGGCCTCCTCGGTGACGGCCCAGTGCGGGTACAGCCCCACCACGACCGTCTGGGCGACTTCGCTGGACCGCCGCTCCCACACCGCCGCGATCTCGGCGAAGTAGCGCTCCACGTACCGGGCCAGCAGCGCGGCCTGGCCCGCCGGGGCGAAACCGTTGACGATGGCGCGCGCGGTGATGTTCGGCACCGTGTCGTCGCCCATGACGGTGTCCCACGCCGATTCCTTGACCGCCGCCTGCGGGCGGGCGGTGGCCGCGGCCGCGGCCTGGCGGCGGCCCGCGGCGGTGTCGTCGCGCGTGAGTTCCGCATCGATGACCGGGGTTTCGATGCCGTCGGCGTCGATGGCCCCCGCGGCCGCGAGCGCCTGGGTGATGCGCCAGCGCAGGTCGGTGTCGACGGTCAGGCCCGGCAGGCCGACGCCCTCCGGGTCATCGGCGTGCAGCCGGCGCAGCACCTCGATGTGCTGCGGCGAGAGCAGCGCGCCGGTCAGCGCGTTGACGAACGCCAGCTGGTGGTCCGAGCCCGCACCGGCGGCGCGGGCCAGTTCCAGCAGGCGGTCGGCGTAGGCGGGCCAGCCCTCGGCGCGCGCCCACTCGGGGTCGGCGTAGGCGCCGAGTGCGGTGCCGGCCTGCATGAGCAGCCGCTGGACGACGCCGATCTCGGTTTCCGCGCCGACGCCGCGCTGCACCAGCGCGACGAAGTCGCGGGCCTTCATCTCGGCCTGCCGGGTCATCTCCCAGGCGGCCGACCAGGCCAGCGTGCGAGGCAGCGGCTCGGCGATATCGGCGATGCGCGCCACCACCGTGTCGAGGGAGCCGGCGTCCAGGCGGACCGAGCAGTAGGTGAGGTCGTCGTCGTTGACCAGCACCAGCTTGCCGCGGCCGACGCCGACCAGCTCGGGCACCTCGGTGCGCTCGGCCGGATCGATGTCGAGCTCGACGCGCTTGGTGCGCACCAGCTTTCCGTCCTGGTCGTCGTAGACGCCGATGGCCAGGCGGTGCACGCGGCGCTCACCGGCGCCGGGCTCCGCGCCCTGCTGGACGACCGCGAAGGACGCGAAGTTGCCGTCCGTGTCGACGGTGAAGTCCGGGCGCAGGATGTTCAGGCCGGTGGTCTTGAGCCACTGCGCGCCCCAGTCGGACAGGTCGCGGCCGGATGCCTTCTCCAGCGCGCCCACCAGATCGTCGAAGGCGGCGTTGCCGTAGGCGTGTTCGGTGAAGTAGTCGCGCAGACCGGCCAGGAACGGCTCCTCACCGACGTAGGCCACCAGCTGCTTGAGCACGGAAGCGCCCTTGGCGTAGGTGATGCCGTCGAAGTTCACCTCGACCGCGGCCAGGTCCGGGATGTCGGCGGCGATCGGGTGGGTCGAGGGCAGCTGGTCCTGCCGGTACGCCCACGACTTCTCGACATTGGCGAAAGTGGTCCAGGCATTGGTGTATTCGGTCGCGCCGACCTGGCACAGCACCGAGGCGAAGGTGGCGAACGACTCGTTCAGCCACAGGTCGTCCCACCATTTCATGGTGACCAGGTCGCCGAACCACATGTGCGCCATCTCGTGCAGCACGGTCTCGCAGCGGCGCTCGTAGGAGGCGCGAGTCACCTTGGAGCGGAAGACGTAATCCTCGAGGAAGGTGACCGCGCCCGCGTTCTCCATGGCGCCCGCGTTGAATTCGGGCACGAACAGCTGGTCGTACTTGCCGAAGGCGTAGGGCACACCGAAATTGGTGTGGTAGAAGCCGAAGCCCTGCTTGGTCTCGGTGAAAAGCCGTTCGGCGTCCATGAATTCGGCCAGCGAGGCGCGGCAGTAGATGCCGAGCGGGATCTCGCCGTGCGAATCGCTGTAGGAGTCGGTCCACTTCGCGTACGGACCGGCGATGAGTGCGACCAGGTAGGTGCTCATGCGCGGGGTGGTGGCGAAGGTGTGGCGGACCACGGTGCCGATGGTGTGGGTGTCGGCGACCGCGCCGTTGGAGATGACCTCCCAGTCCTCGGGCGCCGTGACGATCACGTCGTAGGTGGCCTTGAGGTCGGGCTGGTCGAAGCAGGCGAACATGCGCTTGCAGTCGGCGGTTTCGAACTGCGAGTACAGGTAGACCTTGTTGTCGGTGGGGTCGACGAAGCGGTGCAGGCCCTCACCGGTGTTCGAGTATTCGCCGTCGGCCTCGACGACGAGCTCGTTGTTCGCGGCCAGGTTCGGCAGGGTGAGGCCCTGCTCCTCGTCGTAGCCGCTCACATCCAGGGCCACGCCATTGAGCACGGCCGAGCGCACACCCGCGCCCACGAAGTCGATGAAGGTCTGCGCACCCGGGGTCGCGGTGAAGGTCACGGTGGACTTCGAGTGGAAGGTCTCACGGCGCGGCTCTTCGGCACCGGTGGGCTGTCCGGTCAGGTCCAGTTCGACCCGATAGTTCTCCACCTGGACCGTCGCGGCGCGTTCGATCGCCTGCTCGCGGGTGAGATTCGGTGCGGACAAGGGGGCTCCTTAGCTCTCGGAGAACTTCTGCCGTGCAGGTGCACCCGGCTCGCTGAGCGGCGCTGCCCAGGGCTCGGTGCGGGATGCGATGCGCCCGCGCTAGGCATCGAGCGGACCGAACAATTCTCCACTCGCGACCCGGCGCGGACACGACGTTCCCCACAATGCCACGTCCCGCCGACCCGTGGCGTGGGCCCGGGGGGGGCGGGGGGTTCCCGGCCCCGCCGGGCCGGTGGGGCCCGGGGCGGGGGCTCGGGGGGTGGCGCCGGGGGCGGGGGGGCCGGGGGCCGGGGCGTAACGGAGGGGGGGGGCCACA
>NZ_JBHZAK010000004.1:0-331257 GCF_042754165.1 Nocardia sp. NPDC059229 | reverse complement strand
CGGCCTTGTGCAGCCCCTATCCCTCCGGGTCGGGGGCCGGGGTGGGGGGGGCGCCGGGGTGGGCGTTGACCGCCGCCCCGCGCGGGCCGGTTGCTCCAGGTCGACTGCGATCGGGCGTTCGACCGGGCGTCGAGGCGGACGGTGCCCGTCGGTAAGCTCTGCGGCGGCAGCAATCGCCCAGCACGAGGAGGACCGTTGAAGCACATCCACGCCGGTAAGGTGCGCGACCTGTACGAGGACGGCGATTCGCTGATCCTGGTCGCATCCGACCGGGTGTCGGTGTACGACGTGGTGCTGCCGACCCCGATTCCGGACAAGGGCGCGCTGCTCACCCAGCTGTCCAACTGGTGGTTCGGGTTCTTCTCCGATGTGCCCAACCACATTCTGTCCACCACCGATGTGCCCGCCGAGTTCGCGGGCCGCGGGGTGCGGGTCAAGCCGCTGAAGATGCTGAAGGTGGAGTGCATCGCGCGCGGCTACCTGACCGGCGGCGGCCTGGCCGAATACCAGCGTTCCGGCACCGTGTCCGGTATCGCGCTGCCGCCCGGCCTGCGTGACGGCGACAAGCTACCCGAACCCATCTTCACCCCCACCACCAAGGCAGACGCCGGGCACGACGAGCCCATCAGCTTCGCGGACGTGGTGAACCAGGAGGGCAGGGAGGTCGCCGAGCAGCTGCGCGACCTGACCCTCGAGATCTATGCCCGGGGCGCCGAGCACGCCGCCGCGCGCGGGGTCATCATTGCCGACACGAAGATCGAACTCGGTTGGGACGGCGACGTTCTCACCGTCGGCGACGAGGTGCTGACGTCGGACTCGTCCCGCTTCTGGCCCGCCGACGACTATGAGCCCGGCCGCCCGCAGAAGTCGTTCGACAAGCAGTTCGTGCGCGACTGGTCCACCTCCACCGGGTGGAACAAGGAGTACCCGGGCCCGGAGATTCCGGCCGAGGTGATCGAGGTGACCCGCCAGAAGTACGTCGCGGCCTACGAGCTCATCACCGGCAATACCTGGAGCGGCGTTCAGGGCTAGGCCGGAACCGCTTCGGCGGCAAGGAAGTTCGTGACGAAGGCGTCGGCCCGGCGCTCCAGCTCGGAGTACTGGGCCACGCGTTCCGCGCCGGCGGTGGCCGCGTCGATGAGGAGCTGCCCGTCGGCGTCGAGGCGCTGGCGGCGCTCCTCCGCATCGGGGAGCAGGCCGACGGCGGAGTACGAGAATCCGCAGTAGTAGGCGATTCCCATATTGAGCTGGCCCTCCAGCGCCTGCTGCATGAAGTCGACGGTCGGATCGCCCGCGGCGACTCCGCCCAGGCCGAGCCACAGCATCCGCTTGCCCGCGAGGCGAGGCTTGCTGCGGCCGTAGGCGAATCCGTAGTTCCACACCCGATCGATCCAGCCCTTGAGCAGCGCGGGGACGCTCGCCCAGTAGACCGGGAAGACGGCGACCACGACGTCGGCGGCCAGGATGCGGTCCATGTGCTCATGGACCTCGGGAGAGTAGGTCTTCTCGCGATTACCCCAGTCGGGTTGGTCGGCCTCGGTCATGCGCGGGTCGAAGCCCTCGGCCCGCAGATCCAGCAGGTCGACGCGGTATCCGGCGGACTCGAGCCGGGCGACGGTCCGGCGGGCGATGTGCGCGCTGAGGGAATCGGATCGGTGATGGGCAACCACGACCAGGCCAGTGCGGATCTGCTGGCCGACCTGGTCGATACCGTTGTGCGACAAGGGGTTTCCTCCTGGATCGAGCGGTAGTGCATTCCGATGGCCTTCAGTACACCGAAATCGACGTGGACGATCCATGGGTAAAGCGCTCCACTGGATAGGAATTCGTCTACCGTCGACGGGGTGGATCCCCTGAGCAAATTGCTGAGTGGTGTTCGAGCCGAGGGCTCGATCGTGACGCACGCGGTCATGCCCGCGCCCTGGATCATCCGCTTCGCCGATCACGCCCCGTTGACTATGGTGACCGTCATGCGCGGCGGCGGCACGCTGCTGCTGCCGGGCGGTGGCAGCCGGCCGCTCGTGGTAGGCGACACCGCGCTGGTGCGCGGACCCGGCGAATTCCGGCTGGTATCAAGCGATGTCGGGAACGGCGCCGCCGCCCGCCCGGGAGTTCGTGATACCGCGCCCACCGAGTACGAGATCGCCTGCTTCCATTCCGATTCCGAGTGCTCCGGACAGGAGCTCACCGGAATCCGGTGGGGCAGTGAGGCCGACGCCACCGCCCTGATGGTCGGGGCCTACCGGACCTCGACGCGCCGCCACGAACGCCTCCTGCGGGCGCTCCCACCGGTCGTGGTGATCAGCGAGGATTTCCAGACCTGCGGCTGGTACGAGTCGGCGGCCGCCGCGGCGGTCGGGCAGAGCGCGGGTTCGCAGGCGATGATGGACCGCCTCTTCGACTGGAGTCTGGTCTGCACGCTGCGCAACTGGTTCGAGCAGGCCGGACCGGAGGCCCCGACCTGGTTCCGCGGTCTGTCCGACCCGATCGTCGGCCCCGCATTGCACGCCATCCACACCGATCCCGGCGCGCCCTGGACCGTCGCCTCGCTGGCCGCCGAGGCGGGAGTCTCCCGCTCCCTGTTCGCCAAGCGCTTCACCGCGGTCCTGGGCCGGCCGCCGCTGAACTACCTCACCGAATCCCGCATGGAAGAGGCCGAGGAACTGCTCACCGACACTGATCTCACCATCGCCCAAATCGCCAAAGCAGTTGGCTACGCAGACCCTTTCGGCTTCTCCGCTGCTTTCAAACGCCACCGCGGGCAGAGCCCCACCGCCTTCCGCGCCACCGCCGCCTGACCTGCAGCGGTACCTGAATATGTGGTGCCGCAGCCTTCTGGCCATGTCACCGCTGGGTAGCGAACGGCCATGGACCCGGGTGCATGCCGCGAGCGCGCCGCGATGGCGCGGAACAATCCGCGCCGCAATGAATCCGCGAGGCGAAACGTCGGCCGCACAACGACGGGTCGGTTACTGGCGGCGGAGGCGGGCGGCGCGGATGGTGAGGTAGTCGCGTTCGGGGAGGCTGGTGGTGTGGCGGGCGGCGGCGGTGTAGGCGGCGATGGCTTCGTCGGGATCGCCGGCCATTTCGTGGAGGTGGCCACGGACGGCGTCGAGGCGGTGGTTGCCCGCGAGCGAGTCGGTGAGGGTGTCGGTGAGGTCCAGGCCCGCCTGGGGTCCGTGGACCATGGCGGTGGCGACCGCGCGGTTGAGGGTGACCATCGGGTTGGGGGACTGGCGTTCGAGGGCGTTGTACAGCAGCAGGATTCGGGGCCAGTCGGTGTCCTCGGGGCGCAGCGCCTGGGCGTGCAGGGCGGCGATCGCGGCCTGGATCTGGTACGGGCCGATGAGGCCGCTGCGCACCGACGCGGTCGCCAGCCGCACGCCCTCGATGATCATTTCGCGATCCCAGAGGCCGCGATCCTGTTCGGCGAGCGGGATCAGTTCGCCGCGGCTTCCGGTGCGCGCCGCCCGCCGGGCATCGGTCAGCAGCAGCAATGCGAGCAACCCGGTGACCTCCGGATCGTCCGGCAGGACGCGGGACAGGGCCCGCGCCAACCGAATCGCCTCGCTCGACAGATCTCCCCGCCGCAGTCGCTCGCCACCACTGGTGTGCCCCTCGGTGTAGATCAGATAGAGCACCCGCAGCACACTGCCGAGCCGCTCATTCCATTCTTCCCGTTGCCCGTTCGACCCCGCGGGCGTGGCGAAGGGCCGCTCCTCGGCCGCCAGGCGCTTCTTGGCCCGCGTAATCCGCTGCGCCATGGTCCTTTCCGGTAGCAGGAAGGCTCGCGCGATCTCCTCGGTGGTGAGCCCGCCCACCGCCCGCAGCGTCAGTGCGATCGCACTCGCGGGCGACAGGGCCGGATGGCAGCACAGGAAGAACAGCGTCAGCGTGTCGTCGCGATCCTCGGCGATGACGGCGTCGGCCGGATCGGGGGCGGCGGCACCGAGTCGTTCGGGATCGCGGATGGCGTTGGCGGCCTCGCGGTTTCGGCGGGCCGACTCGGCGCGGATGGTGTCGATGAGACGCCGTGCGCCGACCTGGATGAGCCAGCCGCGCGGGTTGTCGGGCAGGCCGTCGGCGGGCCACTGGGTGGCAGCGGCGAGCAGGGCCTCCTGGAGGGCGTCCTCGGCGGCGTCGAAGTCGCCGTAGCGGCGGACCAGGGTACCGAGGACCTGCGGCGCGAGGTCGCGCAGCAGGTCCTCGATCGCGGTGTCCGGCATCAGAGATCGGCGGCGGGGGCGCTCATGATCGGGCGGATCTCGATGTACTCGCCGATCGGCTTGCCGCCGGGGCCGGGCGCGGCCGATGCCTTGGCCGCGATCTCGAGCGCGCGGTCCGGGCTGTCGACATCGACGATCCAGAACCCGGCCAGGAACTCCTTGGTCTCGGGGAAGGGCCCGTCGGTGACCACCGGCGCGGAACGGCCGTCGGACGTGACGGTGCGGGCCTGGCCCGGGTCGGCGAGGCCCTGGGCGTCGACGAGTTCGCCGGACTTGGCCAGCTCCTCGCCGAGGGCGCGCTGGAAGTCGATGTGGGCCTGGATCTCCTCGGGCGCCCACTCGTTGATCGGGGTGTCGCAGTAGGCGGCGGCGGAGTAGGTCTTGATCAGGATGTACTTCACGGTCGGCTCCTTTCGTCGGTGCACCCTCGCGGGCGCTCTCGTCCAGAGGTCGGAGCCCAGTACGCCGGGACGACGTACTCCGTACTCCGGATTATATGAGGGTCGTCACAGCTCCTCGGGGTTCACGGCCTCGCCGCTCAGGATCAGCTTCTTGATCTTGTCCTGCACATCCCAGATGTTCACGTTCATCCCCGCCAGCACCCGGTTTCCCGAGTCCAGCCAGTACGCCACGAACTCGCGCTTGCCGAGGTCACCGCGCACCACCACACGCGCCTGCTGCCCGGGCGCCACGTACCCGGTGTACTCCATCCCGAGGTTGTATTGGTCGGTGAAGAAGTAGGGCAGCCGGTCGTACACGGCGGGCTTGCCCAGCATGGTCAACGCCGCGACCGCGGGCTGGTTGAGCGCATTCGCCCAGTGCTCCACCCGGATTCGCTGTCCCAGCACCGGATGCTGCTGATCGGCGATGTCACCGACCGCGACGATATCCGGGTCGCTGGTGGCCAGGCTCTCGTCGACCAGGACGCCGCCGCCGACCGCCAGCCCGGCATCGGCGGCGAGCTCGATATTGGGCCGCGCACCCACGGCGACCAGCACCGCGTCCGCCTCGATATGGGTGCCGTCGTCGAGCCGCACCCCGGTGGCCCGGCCGTCGGCGGTGGTGATCTCGCCGACCTTCACCCCGAGCCGCAGATCCACCCCGTGTGCGCGGTGCAGTTCGGCGAACACCGCGCCCATCTCGGCCCCGAGCGCGGCCTGCAGCGGCACCGATTCCGCCTCCAGCACAGTCACTTCCACACCAGCGGCGCGTGCGGCGGCAGTCACCTCGAGCCCGATCCACCCCCCGCCGATGACGGCCAGTCGCCGCGCGGAGTCGAACATCGCGAGCAGGGCGTCGGACTCCTCGATGGTGCGCAGCACGTGCACCCCCTCGGCGTCCGCGCCGGGCAGCCGCAGCAGCCGCGGCCGCGAACCGGTGGCCAGCGCCAGCTTGTCGTAGGGCAGTGTCGTACCGTCCGGCAGCGCAATGGTTTTGGTGCTGCGATCCAGCGCGGTGACGGTGGTGCCGGGCATCATCTCGATATGGTGGTCGCGATACCACTGCGCCGGATCCACGGTGAAGTCGCTGAGCGCCTGCTTGCCCAGCAGATGCTCCTTGGACAGCGGCGGCCGCTCGTACGGCAGATGATCCTCCGCGCTGACGAGCGTGACCGAACCATCGAAATCATTGGCCCGCAAGGCTTCCGCGAGCTTTGCGGCGGCCAGTCCACCGCCCGCGATGACGAACCTGGATGTGGTCATGCCGAAACCTCCCTGCTAGTACGGTCGGGACCGCCGTCGATGAGGCCGATAGTCCGACCCTAGCCCGGGTGGAGTCGGGCGGAGCGGAAATATCGGCAACAATCGGGGTTGTTGCGCATTGAGTACGGCCCTGCCCTCGGCCGTCGATCGACTGCGAAAGGACTTCCCTGTGAGCGACACCAAGAAGGACCGGGTCGACTTCTGGTTCGACCCGCTGTGCCCGTGGTGCTGGATCACCTCCCGCTGGATCCTCGAGGTCGAGCAGGTACGCGATATCGAGACGCACTTCCACGTGATGAGCCTGTCCGTGCTGAACGAAGGCCGCGAGGGCCTGCCCCCGCAGTACGAGGAGCTGCTCGCGACCGGTTGGGGCCCGGTGCGGGTCGCCATCGCGGCGGCCCAGGATCACGGCGACAAGGTGCTGGCCCCGCTCTACACCGCCATGGGCACCCGCCTGCACAACCGCCGCGCCGAGTACGAGCGCGCGGACGGCTCCCGCGCGGACCTGCTCGCCCAGATCATCGCCGAGTCGCTGGCCGAGGTGGGCCTGCCCGCCGACCTGGCCGAGGCCGCCAAGGGCACCGACTTCGACGAGGCCCTGCGCGCCTCGCACCACGCCGGCATGGACAAAGTCGGCCCGGATGTCGGCACGCCGACCATCCACATCAATGATGTCGCCTTCTTCGGGCCGGTGCTCTCGCGCATCCCGCGTGGGGAGGAGGCGGGCAAGCTGTGGGACGGCGCGGTCGCGCTGGCCGCCTACCCGCACTTCTTCGAGCTCAAGCGGACCCGCACCGAGGATCCCGTCTTCGACTGAGCTCCCCCGCCTCCCCGGGTCTTCAGCGCACGGCCGGGAGCCGTTCACCGGCGGGCCCGCGTGCCTGCGGTGGAGCAGCAGCCCGATTCCCGGCGGTACTCGGGGAGGCACCCTCGCCTCACGAAATGAATTGTGCCGTCACATATTTGGAGACGTCGCCCGATCACGCTGCCGCGAGACGTCATTGCGGCCGGTACTCGTGATATGTGGTGGTATCGCCGTATCCGGGCGGCGGACCGCCGTATCCGCCCGGGTGCGGCGGCTGGTACCCGCCGTAGGGCGGGGCCGCGACCGGACGCTGCGGCACGTCGGGCCGCCAGAACAGCTTGCCGTGGCGGCTGCGGTCGCGCAGCGCCCACATGCGCCAGGTCAAGACCGGATGACTGGACATGGCGTTCACGATCCAGACGAAGAAGCCCTTCTCCTGGGCCGCCCGGTCGGCCATCTCGTCGAAGCCGACCAGATTGTTCAGGTACTTGCCGCCCGCCAGCGTCTGCATGGCCGGGGGCGCGCCCTGCGGCCGGTTGCAGAAGCCGTGATTGTCGGCGGTGTACTCCTGGGAGCGGATCAGCGAGCTGCCCAGGATCGGCAGGAACGGCGCCATGAACATGCCCAGCTGCCGCCAGTACGAGACGTGCCCGGCCGCGATGTGCCCGACCTCGTGGCCGATGATGAAGGCCAGCGCCTCGGGATTGCGTGCCGCGCCGCCGATTTCGAACAGATCGCTGTACACCACCACGTAGCGGCGGAAGCCGTGCCCGGAGGCGAACGCATTGATCTGGCCGTTGCCCAGCACCACGTAGGCGTCGGGCACCTTCGGCATACCGAACCGGGCCGCGGCCTCCTGCACCATGCGATAGCCCTCGGGGAACTGGGTCGGCGACATCTTCACGCCGTTGACCCGCTGGGTCGCGTAGTTCAGACCGCGGCCCAGGTAGACCAGCAGCGGCGCGAACACCGCGGCCAGCACCAGTTGACCGGCATAGCCGGACACCAGCAGCAGTAGCGCGAACAGATACGCCAGCACGGTGGCCACGATCACGACCACCAGCAGCGGGATCTCCCAGCTGTGCCGTGCCGGCATCCCGAACGGGGACAGGCCCCGGGTCTGCTGCACCACCGGCGGCTGGGGCGGCGAATACGGTTGCTGCGGAGCCCATCCCGGCGGGCCCAGCCGCGGATCCCATCCGGTCATGCCGGTCACGGGGTTCCAGGCCGGACTGCTTCCGGCGGTCGGCGGTCCCGGTAGGCCGCCAGCGGATTGCCCCCCGTAGGCGTTCGGCGGTTGTGAACTGTCGTCGGACGTCATGCCTGGATAGTACGTTTCACCGGCGTCGACGCGCGGTCGTCGCTGCGGGGCAGCTCACGCGACGGGCTGCGGGGGTGAGAGCCCCGTGCGGACCGGGGGCGGGCGTGCTGACAGAATCGCAGCCATGCGCGTATACCTGGGTGCCGACCATGCCGGCTTCGAACTGAAGAACCACGTCAAGGCTCACCTCGAGGGCCAGGGCCACGATGTCGTCGATTGCGGCGCGCTGGAATACGACGCCCTCGACGACTACCCGGCCTTCTGCATCGAGGCCGCCCGCCGCGTGGTCGCCGAGCCGGGTTCGCTGGGCTTCGTCTTCGGCGGCTCCGGCAATGGCGAGCAGATCGCCGCCAACAAGGTGCCCGGCGCCCGCTGCGCCCTGGGCTGGAGCGTGGAGACCGCGCAGCTCGCCCGCCAGCACAACAACGCCCAGCTGCTCGGCATCGGCGGCCGCATGCACAGCACCGAGGAAGCCCTCGCCATCGTCGACGCCTTCATGACCACCCCGTGGTCCAACGAGGAGCGCCACCAGCGCCGCATCGACATTCTCGCCGAGTACGAGAAGACCGGCGTGCCCCCGGCCCTCCCGAACTGACCTGTGCCCGAAGGCCATACGCTGCACCGCCTGGCGAAGCTACACCACAAGCGCTTCGCCGGCGGTCAGGTCCGAGTCTCCAGCCCGCAGGGGCGATTCGCCGAGGGCGCGGCGCTGATCGACGGCCGGGTGCTGACCCGCGCCGAGGCGTGGGGTAAACACCTGCTCCACCACTATGATTCGGGCGTCACCCTGCACATCCACCTGGGGCTGTACGGCAAGTTCACCGAATCCGCTGTGCCCATGGACGATCCGGTCGGCGAGGTCCGCATGCGCCTGATCGGCGGCGGCCGCACCGGCGACCTGCACGGCACCGACCTGCGCGGCCCAACCGCGTGCGAGATCCTGCTCGACCCCGAGGTCGAAGCGCTCACCTCCCGCCTGGGCCCCGACCCGCTGCGCCGGGACGCCGAACCCGACCGCGCCTGGGACCGCATCCGCCGCTCGCAGCGGCCGATCGGCGCGCTGCTCATGGATCAGAAGATCCTGGCCGGGGTCGGCAATGTCTACCGCGCGGAAGTCCTCTTCCGTCACGGCATCTCGCCCGATCGTCCGGGAACCCAGCTCTCTTACGAAGAGTGGCAGGCGATCTGGTCCGACCTGGTCGACCTGATGAAGGTCGGCGTGCGTCGCGGCAAGATCGTGGTGGTCCGCCCCGAAGACGACCACGGCGCACCGGCTTACGCCAAGGACAAGCCGCGAACCTACGTGTATCGGCGGGCGGGAGATCTGTGCCGTCTGTGTGGCACCACCGTCCTGCATTCGGTGCTGGACGCCCGAAACCTGTTCTGGTGCCCCACCTGTCAGCCCCGCTGAACCCGTCGCGGACCGGAGTGGCACGACCGTCTCGGGCTGGATCCGAATTGGTGTTCCCACCAACGCACGCTCATGGCGAGATCCGCGCGGTTCGGGGTGGTTATGCGCGGACCGCCGGCGCGAGGATCTGTTCGCACCATTCGCGGAAGGTTGTCGGGCTCGTGGTTGCGGCGGTGCGGGGGACGGCGTCGTCGAGGCCGTTGTTCTTGGCGTGCATCATGTCGACGTAGGCGGTCGCGATCGGGTCGCCGATGCCGCGCGCGGTCAGGGTGGCGCGGAAGTCGTCGAGAGATTGCTGCTGGTAACGGATTCGGCGGCCGAGTACCTCGGACATGGTGTGCGCCATCTCGTTCGGTGTCAGGTCCTGCGGGCCCAGTACCGGGACCTCGCCGGTTCCCGTCCAGGAGCGGTCGAGCAGCAGGCGGGCGGCCGCCGCGGCGATATCGCGGGTGGCGACCATCCGCGTCGGGCGGTCGGCGGTCTCGGTGCCGGTGAACACGCCGTCGTCCCGGATCGAAACCGCCTGCCACAGTAGGTTGTCCATGAACGACGGGTTCGCCAGTGCGCGGTAGGCCACGCCCGTGCTCGCGATGAGATCGTCCAGCGCCAGCGATGCCGTCACGTGCCCGGCCCGACCCGCGAGGGGAGTGCCCCGCCCGAGCGACGAGACGCCGACGACGTGCCCGACCCCGTGGGTGGTGAACGCCTTCGCGGCGGCGTGCGTGAATCCGGTGAACACGTCGTCCAGGCTCGGCGCGTCCAGGTCGGGCGGGGCCAGCCAGAAGACCGCGTCCGCGCCGGCGAAGGCCCGGTCCACGACATCGGCATCGCCGTGCGATCCGGTGACGATGTCGACGCGGGCGCGGATCGCCTCCGGGAGCTTCCCGGGATCACGCACGATGACGCGCAATTCTTCACTGCGAGTAGATGTTTCGAGTAGGCGGTCCAGCAGCTGGCTGCCGATCTGGCCGGTGGGGGAGGTGATGACGATCATGCTTCGAGTCTGGTAACGGTTCGTCGCGGCGTCCAAGACCCTTTCCGCGCATTGATACCGTGAGGGTATGGATCTGGATCTGCGCAAGCTCCGCTACTTCGCCGCGGTGGCCGAGCATCGGCACTTCGGCCGGGCGGCGGAGAAGCTCTACATCGCCCAGCCCGTGCTGAGCCGTCAGATCAAGGCTTTCGAGCAGGAATTGGATTGCGCGCTGCTCGTGCGGACCACCCGCACGGTGGAGCTGACCGCCGCCGGACAGCAGCTCTACGAGGAGGCGCAGGGGATTCTCGCTGCCGTCGACGCGGCGGTGCGGCGCGTGCACGATGCCGATCACGGCGTGCGACGCCTGGTGGTCGCCTTCTCGGCCGGACTGTACGTCTCGGAGGCGATCCGGGAATTCTCGACACGGCACCCGGAGGTCGAAACCGATGTCGTGCCCGCACGCTGGTGGGAGCCGGACGCGCCGCTACGGGACAGCCGAGCCCAGATCGGTTACCTCCGGAGGCCTTTCAACGAATCCGGACTGCACACCATCCCCGTCGGCCACGACCCCAGGGTCGCCTGCATGCCCGCCACCCATCCGCTGGCCGCGCGCCGGGAACTCACCCTGGCCGATCTCGACGGCGAGCGAATGCTCGACACCCCGAAACGCCGCACCGCCTCGCTGGAAGAAAAGTTCGAGCTGATCGCCTCCGGCCACGGCATGGCCCTGGTTCCCCGCAGCGTCGCCCGCGCCTACGTGCGCCCCGACCTCGTCCACCGCCCCGTCACCGACGCCCCCAGCGCCGAAACCTGCCTGGCAGTCGCCTCGGACCATCGCGACAAGCTCCTCCGCGAATTCCTCGACATCGCCACCGCAACCCTGCGGTCCTGAACCATGCCGGAATCCGCACGCTACGGACCGCTGGAATTCGCGACCGCACAGGGCATCCGCACCTCCGGGATGATGGCGTTGAAGAACGCCTGAACCTGACCCGGGTCGGAAACGTCGGCAGCGCATCCATTTTCGTCATCCTCGACGAGAGGATGATCGAGGGCATGATCTACGCGGTCCGATCGAGGACGGCGCGGGCCCGCAGCCTGAGCAGCTGCCCGACACCGACGGCGAGCAGGGCCGCGGTGGCGATGATGTAGATGTCGCCCGGAATGTGCTGCCACCACGACCACGCGAGTTCCTGATGCTTGCCATTGGGGACGATGCCCGGGCCGATCAGGAAGAACAGCGCGAAGGCGCTGGTCACCGCGAACGGGGTGACACGTGGATTCGTGGTGGTCCAGGCGGCGGCCGTGATCAGGGCGGGCGCCACCCAGACCCAATGATGAGTCCAGGACACCGGCGAGATCAGCAGCAGGACCGCGGCATTCACGAGCAGTGCGGTCACCGAGAGAATGGTCACCGGGCCCGCCGGGCCGGTCGAGTCCGCGGTGCGGCGTTCGAGGCCGACCAGGTGGTGCATCAGGGCGGCGCCCGCGCAGACCGCCACCACGGCCAGGCCCAGCCAGACCGCGGTGGCCGCGGGGTTCGACAGGCCGAGGCGGAAGACCATGCCCTTGAGGGATTGGTTGCCGACATAGTCGGGGGAGCCGATGCGGTTGGTGTCGGCGATGGCGTGCAGCCAGTAGTCGCGCGATTCCCTTGGGAACAGTACGAATCCGGCGCCGATCACGCCCGCCGCGGTGGCGGCCGCCGTGCCCGCGGCCTTCCAGTCGCGGCGGATGAGGAAGTACAGGACGAAGGCGGCGGGCGTCAGCTTGGTGACCGCGGCGACGCCGATCAGGACGCCCCGCGGCCAGCGGGGCTTCTCGGTCAGGCAGTCGAGGGCGACGGCGGCCATGAGAACGAGGTTGATCTGCCCGAACCACAGTGTGGTGCGGACGGGTTCGACAGCCAGCATGAGCACGACCGCGGTCACACTGAGCGTGAGTTTCGCGCGCGGGTCCAGGTCCGGGCGGACGCGGGAGAGCACCAGCCAGATCGTGACGCCCAGACAGGCCAGCGAACTGGCGGTCACCATGAGCTCGGCCAGCCACAGCGGCATGATGGCGAGCGGGATCATCAGCACCGCCGCGGACGGCGGGTAGGTGAAGGGCAGGTCGGTGTGGCCCGCCACCGGCAGGGTCGGGCCGTACAGGGTGCCGTGCTCCAGCCAGCCCCGGGTGTCGACCCGGTACACCTGCAGGTCGAGGAAACCGTGCATGGCGGAGAAGATCGCCGTGATCGCCACCGACACCAGGATTCCGATCACGATCGGAATGCGGGGCAGGCCCGGGCTGCCCTCCGACTTCAGATTGCGCAGCAAGTTACGTTGCCCCGCCCGCGTAGTGATCATCAGGGAGACAGTAACCCTTTCGGCTGGTGCGCAGGATGTCCGGATTGCATTGGGAGACTGGTTAATCGATGGCAAATCCATCGATCGGGGTTCGGCCGCCCCAGTGCGCCAACCGGCTGCCCGGACGCGCGAACCAGGTCGCGTAGAAGAGGAAGGATACGGCGGCCAGCGCGCCCAGCACGACACCCCCTGCGGGTACCGGATACTCCGCCATGGTTGCCGCCAGGAACCGATAGGACAGCAATAAACCGGCGAGCACCGCCGCGCCGAGCGACACGATCCGGGCCCGGGACAGGTCCCAGCCGCGCTCCGGATCGCGCAGCGCCGACTCCACCGTCAGGCACAGCACCGCGCCCGCCACCAGATCGCTGCCGTAGTGGTAGCCGAAGCCCAGCGTCGCGAGCAGCGTGCACACCAGCCAGAAGGCGCCGGCCCAGCGCAGCCAGCGCGGCGCGGTGCGGGAGTGGATGAACAGGGCCGTGGCCCAGGCGGTGTGCATGGAGGGCATGCAGTTGCGGGCGGTCTCGGAGTCGAACAGCATCGGCTGCGGATCGTGGGTCAGCGCGGGCCAGACCTGCGGCCAGTCACCGATCTCCAGGCCGTGGCCGAGCGGGCCGTAGGCGAAGACCGGACCGACGACGGGGAAGAGCACATAGCCGAGCGGGCCGATCACGCCCAGCACCAGGAAGGTTCGCACCAGGTGGTGCCGCGGCCACGCGCTCGTCGAGACATGGCGCAGCTGCCAGACCGCGACGACCACCGCCGCCACCGGCAGCTGGATGTAGACCACGTGCAGCACGTGCGAGGGCACCGGGCCCAACGCCTCGAGCGCGCGGCCGACCAGCCATGCCGGTTCGCCCAGCGCCTGGTCGGCCAGCTGGACGTACTGATCGAGCACGCGGGGTCCGGCGACGATGCTGACCATCAGCCAGGTGTCGGCGAGCTTGGAGGCCATGACCAGCAGCACGCCGAAGGCGATGGCCTGCAGGGCGGTTCGGCGACGCTCGCCCTCCCAGCGGAGCACGACCACGGTCAGGGCGGTCAGGGCCAGCGTCGGTCCGGTGCCGATCGATATGTGCCAGCCGCAGGCCGCTTGCAGAGCCAAGGTCAACAGGTCCAGCACCGCGGCGGCAACCAAGCTGAATACCCGGACCCGGGTGGGCACCCCGATGCACGCCAGCCCCAGTCCGGCCCATGAAACGGCCGCCGACTGCGGGTTCGCGAAGTAGTCGTCGATCAGGCTGCGGAGCGGGCCCATCACCCCGTGTGCCGACGCCCATACCTGCGCGACGGTCAGCAACACCACCGCCACGCCCAGCCCGGCGGCCGGGAGGAGCCGAGAACGAGTCCCGGTGCCGGACAGCACCGAGCTGGAAACGTTCATCTTGTGGTCGACCAGCACTGTAAATCGATAACACAGCGCAAACGGAGGCACAACATCCGGTTACCGGAATCCCATTTTCGGGCGGGTCCGGCGTGTGCGATGCCATAGTGTCGCCCGCCGATCGCGCGGCGCGTGTTCGCCGCCGGTTCGGGCGACGCCACGGGTTGATCACCAGGGCTGCCCGTTCACCTGGGACGGGTCCGGAGGCAGCGGAATCGTGGATCGATCACCGGTGAACGGATTCCGGCGGGCATCGAGGTGGACGCTGACCACGCAGGGTGCGAGGACCGTAACGCGCTGCGCCGCATGGCCATTGCCCGCGGTGAGCGGTGACATCCGTGGTGGTGCGAATCGAAAGATGGTCGGGGTGACAGGATTTGAACCTGCGACCCTCCGCTCCCAAAGCGGATGCGCTACCAAGCTGCGCTACACCCCGTTGCGCGTCGAACTCGACGCTCCCGCTGAACGGGAAAGAGCGGGTGACGGGAATCGAACCCGCACCATCAGCTTGGAAGGCTGAGGTTCTACCATTGAACTACACCCGCAACGACCGCATCCATGGATGCCGTGTGCGTTGAGCACTGTACCGAACCTCACTCCTGGAATGCCAATCAGGTGCCGTTGCCGCATGTCGCGGCTGGTAGGACGAGTCGTTCGGCGAGTCGCCGAAGACCCGCCGAAATTGGGTGTAACACCGGGGCCTCACCAGCGATGAGACATCCGATCGCCATTCGCGAGGCAGCGGGAACCTGTTCTGAATCAGGGGTTTTCGATGTCGGGTGGCTTGCTAGGATCCTTTTTGTCCGGACGGGGGTATCTGGAAAGGGGGCGGTGAGCATGCACCACTGGTGTGGCCGACCGCGTAGTAGTGAGTTCGATCCGAAGGGCGTGACCGGCGTGGCGGCCGGTCCTGGCATCTTCTGCGTCGGGTGAGCGCGCATGTCCATCCGTCTCGACACCCGAACCTCCGCCATTGTGGCGGCGACCATCCGCGAATGGGTGCGGGCAGTGCACCCCGGCGCGAGCAACGCCGCGCTGGGCCAGGCGCCTGCGGTTCCCTCCGATGAACTCGAGCGCATCTTCGGCCGGATCATCGACGATCTGCTGGAATTGGCCGGGTCCGAACCGTTTCCGGTGAAGGCCGCCCGCCGCATCGGCCGCAGTCTGGCCGAGTCGCCGTTCGAACGCACCCGCATGCTCGCCCCCGCCAGCCGCGCGCTGCTGGGGCTCTCGCCGGGCCAGCGCGGTTCGCTGATCGCCACCCGCTGGTCGTTCATCGCCAGCCAGGCCATCGACGCCTATGCCGAGGCGCTGCAGCAGCGCGCCCTGGCCCAGCAGGAACGCAGTCTCTCGGAGGCGGTGTCGGTGCGGGTGCAGGAGATCGCGGCACTGCAGACCCGGCTGCGGCACGAGGCCACGCACGACGCTCTCACCGATCTGGCCAATCGCTCACTGCTGCAGGAGCGGGTCCGGGTGATGTCCACCGATCCGGCGCGCGGGGTGGGGCTGCTGCTCATCGATCTGGACGACTTCAAGGTGATCAACGACACCTACGGCCACACGGTCGGCGACGAGGTACTGGTCACCATTGCCCAGCGGCTGCGCTCGACCTGCCCGCCCGACACCGTGATCTCGCGCTACGGCGGCGACGAATTCGTGGTCGCACTGCCGTCCCGCCGCAATACCCTGGGCGAGCTGGCCATGCGGGTGCTGGCCGCGCTGTGCGAGCCGGTGCCCACGGCGGCCGGTCCGGTCCCGGCGTCGGCGAGTGTGGGCACGGCGTTCTGTCCGCCCGGACGGGAGTGCGACTTCTCCGATCTGCTGCGCAGCGCCGACCGGGCCATGTATTCGGCGAAAACGGCGGGCAAACGTCAGTTCGCGGTGTCGGAGCTGGACGAAGAGGAGGTTGATCCAGGTCGCCGTAACTCGCGTTTTGCCGCGGTGGCTGGATAATTCGGGGCTCAGGGAAGCTCGCAGTGAGTAGCAATAGTTCGGCGAATTCTGCCGCGTAGGCTGGTCGCGTGGCTACGGTCGTCGTTCTGCTCATTGTCATGGTGGTTGTCCTGCTTGCGGTGGTGGCGGTCAACCGCGCGCAGCAATCGCGTTCCAACACCCAGCTCGAGGATGCCAAGGCCGATGCGCGCCGGGTGATCGAGCGCCTCGGCGGGCAGGTCTACAACCTCGTCGGCACCGACGATGCGTCGAAGCAGGCCCTCGCCGATGCGGGGGAGCGGTTCAATGCCGCGGGCTCGCAGATCGAGCAGGCCACCACGCCCGCGCAGGCTCGGCTTGCGAAAGAGACGGCGCTCGAAGGGCTTTACTACGTGGGGGCCGCGCGGACGGCCATGGGCCTGGACCCCGGTCCGGCCGTTCCGGAGCTCGACGGCCAGCGCAGTGCCGGCCGGGTCACCGAGGACCGCGCGATCGAATACGACGGGCGGCGCATCGAGGCCTCGCCCACGCCGTCGGCCTCCACTCCGAACTATTACCCGGGCGGTCGCGTCGCCGGCCGTCCCGTTCCGGCTGGTTGGTACTCCGAACCGTGGTGGAAGACCGCCCTGGTCGCCGGTGCCTGGGGCGTCGGCTCGGCGGTGCTGTTCAACGCCCTCTTCAGCGGCATGTCCGGGGTCGGGTACGACTCGGCCGCCTTCGAAAGCGGTTACGGCGACGGCTACCAGGCCGGACTGGACGCCGCCGACGGCGGATATGCCGACGGCGGCTACGACCAGAACGCCTCGGACCCCGGCTACGACCAGGGCGGCTATGACCAGGGCGGCTACGACCCCGGGGCCGACCTGAGCGGCCAGGACTTCGGCGACTACGGCAATTTCGGCGGCTTCGACGGATTCGACAGCGACTTCTGACGCCTCGGGACCGGAATCAGTGCCGGGTCTCGGCGCGGGTCGTGTCCAGGAAGAAGCGGATCGCGCTGGTCAGCTGTTCGGGCTGATCCTCGGGGGAGAAGGTGCGCGAATCGTGGATCCATTCGATGCGGGCGTCGGGGAATTCGGCGGCCAGGCGTTCGGCGTAGCGGTCCGGGAAGAAGCGGTCGCCCGCCGACCAGGCCAGTAGCACCGGCTTCTTGAAATCGGCGAAAGTCTTTGCGGCGGCGAGGGTGTACTGGCTGTCCAGGCCGCCGATGGCGCGGCGGACGTCCTCGCGGATGGCCTTGGTGCCGACCGGCAGGGCGTACGAGTCGCTGACCGCGCGGTCGATCGGGCCGCGGGCCAGCCAGCCGTAGGCGATGGGCAGGCGGCGAACGGCGCGGATGCGCAGACTCAGGGCCAGCGAGGCGAGCGCCCCCGGAGTGCGGGCAGCCAGGCCGATGTAGTCGAAGAACGGCGGCGGGAAGTTCTCGTAGGCGTCGCAGGAGGTCAGTACCAGGCGGGCGATGAGGTCCGGGCGGGCGGCCACGACCAGCTGGCTCACCGCGCCGCCGGAGTCGTTACCCACCAGGGTGACCGGGCCGAGGCCCAGTTTCTCGATGGCCTGGATGACCAGCTGGGCCAGGCCGGGGGCGCTCAGGTCGGCGCCGGGCATGGCGGTGGTGTGCGAACCGAAGGGCAGATCGATTGCCACGCAGCGGAATTCGCCGGCGAGCGCTGGAACGACCCGGCGCCACAGGTTGGCATTGACCAGCAGTCCGTGCACGAAGACGACGGGATCGCCGCTGCCGCTGTCGAAGACGGTCAGCGTGCCCTGCGGCAGGGTGAGCTCGCGTCGGGAGCCGAGGGCGGGGTCGCGCCAGGCGGCGCGGGATTCGGGGGAGATGGTGTGCGTCATCTGGATGACTCCTCTAGGAGCAGTGACGGTGAAGACGATTTCAAACTAACAAACAGGCTGCCTGTTTTCAATGGTTTCGCGTTACGATCCAGGCACCGAGCCAGAAAGGTGTCGATGATCAGGCAAGCCGAACGGTCCGAGTCGACCCGCGCGAATCTGATGGCCGCCGCGCGCGAACTCTTCGCCGAGCGCGGCTACGCGGCGGTCAGCACCCCCGAGATCGTGGAGCGCGCCGGCAGCTCCCGCGGCGCGCTGTATCACCAGTTCAAGGACAAGAAGGACCTGTTCCGCGCCGTCTACGAGCAGGTGCAGCAGGAGATCCTCCAGCAGGTCGCCGAGACCATGGCCGAGGCCCCGCCGACGGACACCATGGCCGTTCTCGAAGCCGGACTGCACAACTTCCTGCTCTCTTGCGTCGACCCCGAACGCGTCCGTATCACTCTCATCGACGCGCCGTCGGTGCTCGGCTGGCAGGAGTGGCGCGCGGTCGACGAGAAGTACGGCCTGGGCTTGGTCGTCGCGGGCCTCGAATCCGGTATCCAGGCCGGCATCCTGCGGGCCGACCTCGACGTCCGCCCCCTGGCCCTGATGATTCTCTCCGCCCTCGGCGAGGCCGCCATGTTCATCGCCAATGCCGACGATCCCGAAACCGCCCGCGCGCAAACCGAACCCGCGGTGCTGGCCTTGATCAACGGTCTACGGGTCTAGACACCGAATCGCGCGACACGCCCCGGAATCCGAGCCGGCGGCCCCAGACTCGATGGGGTGACGGACCTGGCGCTCACCCCGCAACGCCGAGCCGAACTGGTCGCCCTGCTCGGCGACGAGCTGCGGCTGCGCACCGAATTCCCCAGGGTCGCAGACTATCTCGACACCGCCTCCCGGCTGTCCGGCAACGGCGACGAACACGCCGACGCGGCCTTCGACCTCCGTCTGGTCCACTACCTGACCGGCGACAGCGCGGCAAACCCGTACTGGGACATAGTCGGACCATCCGTCTCCACGGTTGCGGGCCGCCGCGTGGTCGATGGCGGTCGCGCCACCGGCAGCACCAGACTCGGCTTCGCCCAGACGATCCTGCAATCCGCCTACGCCTACGCCATCCCCGCCCCGGAAACCATCGCCTGGATCGCCACCCGCTGCGCCGGCCGTCCACTGACCGAAATCGGTGCCGGCCGCGGCTATTGGGCCGCCCAACTGGCCCACGCCGGCCTCACCGTCCGCGCCTACGACACCGACCCCCCGAACACCACCGAAAACCCGTCCTTCCCACCCTCTCCCGGCCAGCGCTCCCTCTGGCACCCCGTCGGCCCCGCCACCCCTGACGCGGCCGCCACCGCCGGCCGCGACCACCACACCCTGCTCCTGTGCTGGCCCCCCGGCTGGGGCAATCACATGGCCTCCACGGCTCTCGCCGACTTCACGACCGCCGGCGGCACCCACCTCATCTACCTGGGCGAACCCCGAGGCGGCAGAACAGCCGACACCGCCTTCTTCGACACCCTCGCCTCCACCTGGCACCTGGATTCCGAAGATTCCCACTACGTCTCATGGTGGAACCTCACCGACACCGCTCAATCCTGGACCCGCCCCTGACCCACCACTCCGAGATCGGAACCTCATGAACACCCGTGGGCCGATCCGCCACTGCAAGGGAGGCGGACCCAACAACCCCTGCGTGGCAGCATTGGAGGGTAGTAGGGCTGGAATTGGGCCGCGCTGTTTCGAATCTTCGCCGTCGTAGGGCGGGGCGACGATCTGCACGTCGAACCGCTGTGGGACCTGGATCCGACCGAAGGAGCGTCAGGAAGATGAGAACCATGCAGTCTGTCGTCGCCGACACGGTGGGAGAACCGTCCGAGGTTCTGCGCCTGCAGACCCGCCCCATTCCGGAGCCTGGTCCCGGCGAGGTCCGGATCCGGGTGGCTGCTGCACCCGTTCATGCCAGCGACCTGCATACCGTCCGTGGTAGATACGGATTCGCGCCGGAGTTCCCCACCGTGCCCGGAATCGAATCCGTTGGTGTGATCGACGAACTCGGTAGCGGCACAGACGGTCTGACCGTCGGGCAACGTGTCATTACGGTCGGAGTCAGGGGAACGTGGCAGGAGTATGTCGTTGCCGATGCCGAGCGGGTCTTGCCTGTTCCCGTCGGCATGAGCAATTCGACGGCCGCCCAGATTCTCAGCAATCCGCTCACCGCCGTGATCCTGACCGGCGATGAACTCGATGTTCGACCGGGTGAATGGCTCTTGCAGACGGCGGCCGGTTCAACCGTGGGCCAGTCGGTCATCCAGCTCGGCGTGCACGTCGGCTTCAAGACCCTCAATGTGGTCCGCCGTCGATCCGCGGTCGAGGACATCCTCGCGTTGGGCGGCACCGCGGTGATCTGCACGGAGGACGAGGACCTGCGCGAACGGGTGGCCGACATAGCGGGCCACGACGGCGTGTCCAAGGCGATCGACTGTGTCAGCGGTCAGGTGGGTGCGGACGTGTCGCGTGCGCTGGCACCACACGGTGAGCTGGTCGTCTTCGGTGCGCTGTCCACGCACCGCCAAACCGATCCCGACAAACTCACCATCCCCGTCTTCGCGCGCTCGCTGATCTACGAAACCAAGACCGTTCGGGGGTTCTGGCTGTTCCGCTGGTTTACCGAGACCCCGAAGGATCGGATGGCCGCAACGATCGACCGGACACTTCAGCTCGCCGGCAGCGGCGCGTTGCGGGTGCCGGAGGGCCGTCCGATTCTCGTCGAAAAGTTCAGCGAAGCTGTCTATCTGGCCGAAGCTCCCGCACACGGGGGCAAACCGCTGCTGGTATTCGAACCGTAGTTCACCTTCCTGGCGTCTGCGTGTTCTTTCCACTCGCGCCGCCGCCGCGAGCTTCGATGGCCTTGATGGACTTCTCGAACGGCTTTCCCAGGACGCGGGTGCCGAAGAGTCCGAGCACCATCGCGAGCAGCCGTCCCCTGAGGTTCTTACCGTCGCGGACCACGACGGCGTCCACGTCGGTCATGCCCGTGGGCAGCTGCGTGAGGGTGTAGGTGTGGCCCGAGGCGCCACCCCACAGGTTGGAGTCGGTGGTCGTCATCACCACGTGACGGGGGTCGCTCCAGTCGTAGTGCAGGCGTTCCCAGATGCCGGTCGAGCCCTCCGTGACATCAGCGTCATGGGGGCCTTCGTGATGCACCTCGAGGTAGCTGTCTGCGCTGTTGCCGAAGAGTTCGTGCCGGCCCGGCCCGAAGTCGGTGAGGCCGGCCAGGAACTGCTCGGGCGTCGCGGTGGTCGTCTTGTGGAGATGGATCGTGGTCATGGCGCACGCCTTCCTTGACACTCGAATGATCCGCTCCGGTTCTGAAGACCGGGGTCGGTGACCCACATCCAGAACACCACTCGTTCGAGCGTCACGGAAGAGGTCTGCTCGACCTGATCTTGCGCGTCCACCATCACCCGGTGATGACGACTGTCCCCCGGGTGGCTGCAGTGCGATCGCGGGAAGCGTGGATAAGCCTGCGCCCCAGTCGCTCTCACAGCGACTGCGGCTCTGTCTCCTCGGTCCGAAAGGTCTGATTTCATTGTTCTTCTCGGCGACACCCGGCCCGAGAGACAAATATCCTCAGGTTGCCGGTGGGTAGCCTGTGCCACATGTCCGATGAGCTGTGGGGTGTCGTACCGGACGAGCTGCGTGAACTGACGGCCTCGCGAGAACGGCTACACGATCTGGTCGAGGCGGTGTACACGGTGGTCTCGGACCTGGATGTGGATCTGGTGCTGCGGCAGCTGGTGACCGCGGCGGTCCGGCTGGTCGGTGCCCAGTACGGCGCACTGGGTTTGCTCGAACCCGAGAACGGGACCGGTGAACGGCAGCTGGCGCAATTCGTCCCGGTCGGTATGGATGAGGAGACGATTCGCCGGATCGGGCACTGGCCGCACGGCCGGGGCGTGCTCGACGCGGTGCTGTCCGGGGAGCATCCGGTCCGGCTGGCCGACCTCACCAAGAGTCCCGCCTTCGAGGGCTGGCCCGACGGGCATCCGCCCATGCGCAGCTTCCTCGGGGTGCCGCTGCGCTATCGCGGCACGGTCCTGGGCGACCTGTACCTGACGAACAAGCGCGGCGGCGCGTTCAGCGACGAGGACGAACGGATCATCGAGGCGCTGGCCGTCATCGCGGCCGTGAAGATCGTCAATGTGCGCATGTACGACCAGGTGCAGCGCGACACCGTACGCCGCCGGCAGGACTCGGCCACGATCGCCGTGCTGGCGGAGCGCGATCGCATCGGCCGCGACCTGCACGACTCCGTGATCCAGCGCATCTACGCCTCGGGCCAGGCCCTGCAGGGCGCGCTCCGGATGAACCCGGCGCCCGAGATCGGGGAGCGGCTCGCCCGCGTGGTGGCCGACCTGGACGACACCATCCAGGACATTCGTGCCACCCTCTTCGCGCTGCCTCCGACCGCCGGTGGGCAGGGTGGATTACGCAGCGAGATCACCGAATTGGTGTCCACCGCCGCCCGCCACCTCGGCTGCACACCGAGCCTGCGGCAGGACGGTCCCCTCGACACCCGGGTGCCGCCGGAGACCGGGCGGCAGGCGCTGGCCGTACTGCGTGAGTCACTGTCGAATGTGGCGCGCCACGCCGAGGCCACCCGCATCGACGTGGACGTCAGCGCGGCCCGGGGGGAACTGCGAATCTCGGTGGCG
Source organism: Nocardia sp. NPDC059229 (assembly GCF_042754165.1). NCBI lineage: Bacteria > Bacillati > Actinomycetota > Actinomycetes > Mycobacteriales > Nocardiaceae > Nocardia > Nocardia sp. NPDC059229. Next base: position 308,600 of record NZ_JBHZAK010000004.1, on the reverse strand, counting down.
GACAACGGTATCGGCGTGGGCGACGCGCCCCGGCGGGGCGGGCTGCGCAAGATCGCCGAACGCGCCACCGATCTCGCCGGCGCGCTCGAACTTGGGCCGGGTCTGGACGGGTACGGCACCACGCTGGTCTGGCGGGTGCCGATTCCGCAGGTCTGAGCCGCCGGCCGCTTCCGGCCGGGTGCGTCAGTTACTCGGCTGCGCAGGCTGCGCAGCCGCCGGGGTCGTGGTCTTGTCCGCCCACTTGGTGGTGCCGTCGGGGGCCTGCAGGGTGGACAGCAGATCGATGCCCGAGGCGATGAGGGTCGGGCCGCCGAGGACGATGGTGCCGATGATGCCGCCCGCCGCGGCGCCTGTGGTCAGACCCGGGACACAGCCCGCTACCAGGGTGGCGATGCAGCCGATGGTTGCGCCGATGGCGGTGCCGACGAAGGCGCCGATGGTGGTGGCCAGGCTGAACTGGGTGGTGAAGCTGCTCAGCGCGCGGTCGTTCTCCATTTGCGAGGCAACCGGTTTCACAACCAGCGGCTGCGACACCGACACCCCGGCCGGTTTGTCGGGAGTGAGGGCCAGCACGGTGCCGTCCTTCTGCACCTCGGATTTGACCGGAATATCGATGGGTCCCAGATGGAATTTCAGCGGCACCGTGAGCAGCACCTTGCCGTCGGCGTCCTTCACGTTCACCACGTCGGCGGGCTTGGCCGCCGGGTCCGAATCGGGGGCCGCCGGCGCGGCATCCTCGGCCGCCTGCGACAGCTCGAAGGTGCCGCCCTTGAGCGTGGTGACGACGGTCTTGTCCACCAGCTTGGCCGAGTACACCAGGCCGGGGGTGGCGGGCTCGGCGTTCGCCGGGCCGGTTGCCACCGACAGTGCGGTGGCCTGGGTCACGAGTGCGCCGATCACCAGGGTGGCAGTCGCGCAGGTGTTGCGGAACTCCATGCGGTATCCAATCCGTCAACAGGTGTGGGCCGTCCGAACCCAGGAGCTTAATGGAATTCGATGGTGCCGAACAGGTTTCGGGCGCAAGACACCGCGCGGGAAATATTCGTCCGTTATCGGGAAAATATCCCTGGCGTCCGAATTGCCGCAGTGTCGCTCACAGTAACGCCCGCGGTGTGCGCCCGCGCGCCGATTCGGCAAACTCCTTGCCATGAGCCTCAGATTCAGCGCCGGAGTCCTGCTGTTCCGCCGCACCACCGGCCTCGAAGTGCTGATCGGGCACATGGGCGGACCGTTGTGGGCGAAGAAGGACGCCGCCGCCTGGTCCATCCCCAAGGGCGAGTACGAGCCCACCGATGAGCAGCCCCGCGACGCCGCCCGCCGCGAATTCGGCGAAGAACTCGGCCTGCCCGTGCCCGATGGCGAATGGATTCCGCTCGGCGACGTCCAGTACGGCAGCGGAAGCAGCAAGAAGCAGGTCACGGTGTGGGCCGTCGAGGGCGACCTGGATCCGGAACAGGTGGTGCCGGGCACGTTCGAAATGGAGTGGCCGCCACGATCCGGGCGAATCGCCGAATTCCCCGAAATCGATCGGGCCGCCTGGTTCGACCTCGACACCGCCCACGAGAAACTCGGCAAGGGCCAGCGCCCCTACCTCGACCGCCTGCGCGAGCACCTCGCCGGCGCGTAGCCCGGCATACCGCGTTCGCGGTATGCCGAAAGTCCACGTCCGGACGACGACGGCCACCCGGTCCCGGCGGCAGGGTGGTTGTTACCGCGATCAGCGGATCGCCACCGTTCGGAAAGGACGTCGATGACCCATACCCAGCTCGCCGGGAGCCAGCCCGTGGTCCGGACCTGTCCGTTCAGCCCGCCCGGGGAATACCGGGAATTGCGCGAGCAGGATCCGGTCGCGCACGTCACCCTGCCGGACGGCATCGACGGCTGGCTGATCACGCGATACGCCGACGTGCGGGCCGTGCTGTCCGACCCGCGCTTCAGCTCGAGGCGCCGCGGTGTCACCGGCAATCACCGTGGCTCGCAAGAGATTCCGCCGCCTCCGCCGGGCTGGTTCATCTTCATGGACGCGCCGGAGCACAGCCGCCTGCGCAAGATGCTCACCGGCCAGTTCACCGTGCGGCGCATGCGCGAGCTGGCCCCGGCGGTCGAGCGGATCGTCGCCGATCACCTGGACGCCATGGCGGCGGCCACCGGTCCGGTCGACCTCGTGCAGGACTTCGCGCTGCCGATTCCCTCGCTGGTCATCTGCGAGCTGCTCGGGGTGCCGTACGCCGATCGTGCGGAGTTCCAGCACAATTCGGCCACGCTGCTGCGGCTCGGCGCACCCGCCGAGGAGGTGGCGCAGGCCCAGCTGGAACTGAACCAGCTGATCCATCGCCTCGCCGTCCAGAAGCGGACCGAGCCCGCCGACGACATCCTCAGCGCCCTGGTCCGGGACGGGGACCTCACCGATGAGGAGCTGGCGGGCATCGGCGTGCTGCTGCTGGTCGCCGGGCACGAGACCACGGCCAACATGATCGCCCTGAGCACCCTGTGCCTGCTGCGCGACCCCGCCCAGCTGGCCCTGCTGCGCGCCGAGCCCGAGCATGCCGACGCCGTGGTGGAGGAGCTGCTGCGCTTCCTGAGTGTCATCCAATTCGGTATCCGCAGAACGGCTTTGGCGGATGTCGAGGTGGGCGGTCAGCTGATCCCGGCGGGCGGCACGGTGGTCGCGCACCTGCCCGCGGCCAACCGCGACCCGGAGCTGTTCCCCGACGATCCGGAAAGCCTGGACCTGCTGCGCCCCCACCGGCCGCACGTGGCGTTCGGCTTCGGTATCCATCAGTGCATCGGCCAGCAGCTGGCCCGGCTGGAGCTGCGCATCGCGCTGACCGCCCTGTTCGAACGCTTCCCGGAACTGCGGCTCGCGGTGCCGCTGGAAGCGGTTCCGATGCGCGACGAGATGGTTGTCTACGGCGTCCACGAGCTGCCGGTTACCTGGTAGGGGAGGGGATATGCCATGAAGATCCACATCGACGAGAACAGATGCTGCGGTGGCGGTCAGTGCGTGGTGGCCGCACCGGAGGTGTTCGACCAGCGCGACGAGGACGGCATCGTCCTCCTGCTCGATCCGCGCCCGGCCGAGGAGCTGCTGCCGCAGGTGCTCGATGCCGCCGCGCGCTGCCCGGCCCTCGCCATCCGGGTGGAGCAATAGTGCCCGGCCCCGATCACCTTGTGGTGGTGGGCGCTTCGGCCGCTGGTCTGAGCGCGGCCGAGGCCCTGCGGCGCGAGGGCTTCACCGGCACGCTCACCCTGATCGGCGAGGAGACCCACGCGCCCTATGATCGGCCGCCGCTGTCGAAACAGCTGCTCACCGGCGACCGGCAGCCGCCGGATATCGCGCTGCGCGATGATGCGGCGCTCGCGGGGCTCGCTCTCGAACTGCGATCGGGTTGCCGCGCAACAGGTCTCGACACCGATGCGCGCACCGTCACCCTCGCCGACGGCGACCGGGTGCGCTACGACGGCCTGATCATCGCGACCGGCCTGCGCCCCCGCCGCCTGCCCTTCGGGCACGACCTGGCCGGAATGCACGTGCTGCGGACCCTCGACGACGCCCTCGCCCTGCGCGCGGAACTGGCGGCCGGACCGCGGGTGGTGGTGCTCGGCGCGGGCTTCCTCGGCAGCGAGATCGCCGCGTCCGCACGGGAACTCGGGGTGGACGTCACCCTCGTGGACGCCGAGCCCGCGCCGCTGATCCGCCAGTTCGGTGCCGAGGTCGCGGACCTGGTGGCCGCGACGCATCGCGACCATGGAGTGCGAATGCGGATGGGCCGCAAGGTTTCCGACATCGAGGGCGCGGAAGGCCGGGTCACCGCCGTGGTGCTCGACGACGGGACCCGGCTGGCGGCCGATGTCGTGGTGGTCGCCATCGGCTCGGTGCCCGCCGTCGACTGGCTGGCCGGATCCGGTGTTCCGGTCGGCGACGGAGTGCTCTGCGACGAATACTGCCGGGTCGCGCCGGGGGTGTACGCCGCCGGTGATGTCGCCAACTGGCCGCATCCGGGCCTCGGCGCGCGGGTCCGGTTCGAGCAGCGCACCAACGCGGGCGAGCAGGCCATGGCCGCGGCCCGCAATCTGCTCGCCGAACCGGGACGGGAAACACCCTATGCGCCAACCCCTTTCGGCTGGACCGACCACTACGACAGCAAGATCCAGATCCACGGCTGGTGTCCCGCCGGCGCCCGGACCGAGATCGTTGCGGGAGACCCCCGCGAACGCAAGTTCGTCGCGCTCTACCGCATCGCCGACCGGGTCGTCGGGGCGGTGGGCTGGAACAGTGCCCGCACCCTGCGGGAATACCGTGGCCGCGTCACCGCGCCGGGTCACGCCGATGCGTGCGGCGGGTAGGTACCTTGACGACGTGCGGATGATCGCCCAGCTGCGGTGCTGGCTGCGAGTCCGGCCGTGGGCGGCCGACCTCGCGGTCGCGATCGGATGCTTCCTGGTCGCCACCCCGGTGGCCGCGAGCATGGCGTATCTGCGGCACAGCCCGATGGACCGGGCGGTCAGCGGGCTCGCGCTCACCTGTGTACCGCTGCTGGTCCGCAGCCGATGGCCGATCCCGGTGGTCGCCGCCACCGTGCTCGTGGAAGTCGCTCGCTACCTGGTGATTCCGTACTCCACTCCGCCGCCCGCGGCCACCGCGGTCGCGCTCTTCACGGTGGCGAACCGGATGGATCGGCGCACCGCCTGGCTGGCCGGCGTGTGTGCCGCGGTGCCGCTGGTCGCCGCCATCCTCATTTCGCAGCCGAGTCCGCCGGATCTGCCCCAGGCGCTGTCCCAGATCGCCTGGACCCTGCTCGGCGTCGCCGCGGGTGATGCGGTGCGCAGCCATCGGAAGCTGCTGGCCGCGGCCCTCGAACGGGCCGAAACCGCCGAACGCGACCGGGAGGCGGAGGCCGCCCGCCGCGTCGCCGAGGAACGCCTGCGGATCGCCCGGGAGCTGCACGACGTGGTCGCCCACCACATCACGCTGGTGAACGCGCAGGCCAGTGTCGCGCACCATCTGATGCGCACCGATCCGGACCACGCCTACGAGGCGCTGGAACGCATTCGCGACACCAGCCGGACCGCCCTCGACGATCTCCGCGCGACCGTCGGAGTGCTGCGCGCGGAAGACGATTCGGGCCATCCGCGCGCCCCCTCACCCGGCCTCGGGGAGCTGACCGAGCTGGTGGAGTCCTTCCGGCACGCCGGGCTGGACGTCACCGTCGAGCGTTCCGGGGAGCCGTTCGAGCTGTCCTCGCTGACCGACCTCACCGCCTACCGAATCATTCAGGAGGCGTTGACCAATACCCGCAAGCACGCTGGGGTGCGGACCGCGCGGGTGCGGCTGGACTATCGACCCGACCGGGTGCGGATCACCGTCGAGGACGACGGCCGCCTGCACACGGAGACCGGCACCGGCTACGGGATGATCGGCATGCGGGAACGCGTGAAGGCCGTGGGCGGCACGCTCGATGCGGGCCCGGGCCCGCACGGTGGTTTCCGGGTGGACGCCGAACTGCCGCATCGCAACGGCCGAGAGGGCGGGTCATGACGATTCGGGTAGTGCTGGCCGACGACCAGGCGCTCCTGCGCGACACCTTCCGCATGCTCATCGACTCCACCGAGGACATGCGGGTGGTCGGCGAGGCCGCCACCGGCCGCGAAGCGGTCGAACTCGCCCGCACCCACCGGGCCGACGTCGTGCTGATGGACATTCGCATGCCCGAGCTGGACGGCCTGGCCGCGACCCGGCTGATCAGTGCGGACGAGGACCTCGCCGGCGTGAAGGTGCTGGTGCTCACCACCTTCGAGTACGAGGAGCACGTCGTCGAGGCCCTGCACGCCGGGGCGAGCGGATTCCTCGGCAAGGGGATGAACGCCGACGAACTGCTCGCCGCGATCCGCACGGTCGTCGCCGGCGACGCCCTGCTGTCGCCCACCGCGACCAAGGCGCTGATCGGCCGCTTCCTGGCCCAGCCGGATCCGGTGCGCTGGGAGCCGCCGCCCGCACTGGCGGCACTCACCCCGCGCGAACGCGAGGTGGTCACGCTGGTCGCGCTGGGCCTGTCCAACGACGAGATCGCCGAACGCCTCTTCATCACCGCCCTCACCGCCAAGACCCACGTCAATCGCGCCATGGCCAAACTCGATGCGCGCGACCGGGCCCAGCTCGTCGTCATCGCCTACCGCACCGGCCTGGTCCGTCCCGACACTCCGAGCTGAACCGGTCGGCTACAGCCGAGGGTCGAGCGGCTCGGTCTCCAGGGCCAGGATCGCGAACACCGCCTCGTGGACGCGCCACAGCGGCTCCCGGGCCACGAAGCGGTCCAGAGCCTCCAGGCCCAGGGCGTACTCGCGCAGCGCCATGGAGCGCTTGCCGCCGAGGCCGCGGGAGCGCACGCGGTGCAGCTGGTCGGGGCGCAGGTACTCCGGGCCGTAGATGATCCGGAGGTATTCCGGGCCCCGGCATTTCACGCCCGGCTGCACCGGCCGCCCGCTGCGGGTGCCGGTGCCGGACACCAGCGAGCCGAGCGGCTTCACCACCATGCCCTCGCCGCCGGCCGCGGTGAGCTCGGTCCACCACGCCGTCGCGGCGGCCTCGGCCTCCGGGGAGGCGAGGTCGACCAGGCGGCGGCCGGTCGGGTTGAAGAACTCCGGGTCGGCGGCGACCAGGCGATCGATGCGCTCCAGGTGCCAGTTGTGGTCGCGCCCTGCGCAATTCGCGCCGGAGGCGGCCAGCAACTGGAACGGGGCCAGGCGCACGCCGTCGAGGCCGTCGGTGGGCCAGCAGTAGCGGCCGTAGGCGGCGGTGAAGGCGTCGGCGTCGGCCCGGCGCGCTCCCGTGCGCGCGGCGAGATCGCCTGCGTCCAAACCGCGTTCGATCGCGGCCGCCAAGACCTCGGCGGCCCGGCCGAGCGAGGCCCGGGCCGCCGCGCCGACCGCGGCGTACTGGTTGCGCAGCAGCCCCAGCGCCTTGGCCGACCACGGCAGCAGCTCGGTGTCCAGCAGCAGCCAGTCGGTGTCCAGTTCCTCGAACAGCCCGGCGGTTTCGGCCGCCGCCCGCACCCGGGCCAGCAGCGATTCGACGCGCGCCGGATCGTCGAAGAACGGGCGGCCGGTGCGGGTGTACACCGCGCCGGTGCTGCCGTCCTCGACGCCGAACCGGTCCCGCGCCGCCTGGGCCGACCGCGAAACCACCACGACCGCACGCGAACCCATGTGCTTCTCCTCGCACACCACGGTGTCCACGCCCTCGGAGCGGTAGTACTCGAAGGCCTGGGCCGGGTGCTCGAGATGGCCGTCCAGGGTGGAGGTGGCGCACGGCGACATGGTCGGCGGCAGGTACACCAGCCAGCGCGGGTCCACGGCGAAGCGGCTCATCACCTCGAGCGCGGCGCTCGCGGCGTCCTCCGGCACGGTGACCCGGCCGAGGTGGCGGGTCTCCACCACCCGCCGGCCCAGCACGTCGTCCAGGTCGAGCACGCCCGGATCCCGCTGGACCACCGCCTCGCCGGTGGCGAAGGTGGCGGCCGCGAGCGGGCGCACGGGCTCGAACCAGACCTGTTCGGCCGGCACCGACACCGGCTCCCGCTCCGGGTAGCGCAGCGCGGTCAGGCGGCCGCCGAACACCGCGCCGGTATCCAGGCACAGGGTGTTGTTCACCCACACCAGTTCGGTCATCGGCGTGTGGCCGTAGAGCACCAGCGCCTTACCGCGGTAGTCGTTCGCCCACGGGTACCGTACCGGCAGCCCGTATTCGTCTGTCTCTCCGGTGGATTCGCCGTACATGGCGAACTCGCGCACCCGGCCCGAGGTACGGCCCTGGTACTCCTCCTTCAGACCGGCGTGCGCGACCACCAGCTTGCCGCCGTCGAGCACATAGTGGCTGACCAGGCCGCGCATGAATTCCTGTGCGGTCTTGCGGAATTCGGCGCCCTCGGCTTCCAGCTGGGCGAGCGACTCGGCCAGGCCATGCGCCACCGTGACGCGGCGGCCGTCGAGCGCGCGCACCAGCTTGAACTCGTGGTTTCCGGTGACGCACAGGGCGTTTCCGGATCCGGCCATGCCCATCACCAGCCGCAGCACGCCGGGCGTATCCGGCCCGCGATCGACCAGGTCGCCGACGAACACCGCGGTGCGATCCTCGGGGTGCCGCGCGTCGACCGCCCGTCCCTCCGCGTCCCGCGCGATGACATAGCCGAGTTCGCCCAGCAGCGTCTCCAGCTCGCTCCGGCAGCCGTGCACGTCACCGATCACATCGAAAGGCCCGGTGAGATCGGTCTTGTCGTTCCACAGGCGCTCGTCCGCGATGGTGGCGGCCTCGATCTCCTCGACGCCCCTCAGCACGTGCACCTTGCGGAAACCCTCGCGCTCCAGGAACTTCAGCGAACGCCGCAGATCGCGCTGGTGGCGCCCCACCACGTGCGGTCCCAGATCCGCGCGATCCACCCGCAGCGCATTGCGCTGCACGCACACCGCTTCCGGCACGTCCAGCACGATCGCCACCGGCAGGACATCGTGCGCCCGCGCCAGCTCCACCAGCGCCTGCCGCGCCTTGGGCTGCACATTGGTGGCGTCGATGACGGTGCGCAGGCCGCGCCGCAGGCGCACGCCCGCCACGTGGTGCAGCAGCTCGAACGCCTCGGCCGTCACCGACTGATCGGCCTCGTCATCGCTCACCAGCCCCCGGTAGGCGTCCGACGACAGCACCGCCGTCGACCGGAAGTGCTTGTGCGCGAACGTGGATTTCCCGGAGCCGCTGCTGCCGATCAACACGACCAGCGACAGCACCGGAACCGACAGCTCTGCCATCACGCGACTCCTTTCTCATCGCCGTTCTTCCCGTCCCGTTTGGTGAACACAGCCATCTGCGTCGACGGCCCCACTTCCGCATCCTCGGGCCCGATCGGCTCGAACCGCACGGCATACCCGTACGTCGCACCGACCCGGTGCGCCCAGTCCGCGAATTCTGCCCGGCTCCACTCGAATCGGTGATCCGAATGCCGGAACGCGCCCGCGTCGAGCCCGTCGTAGCGCACGTTGTACTCGCTGTTCGGCGTCGTCACGACCACGGCGCCCGGAGCGGCAGCCCCGAACACCGTGTGCTCCAGCGCCTGCAACCGGGGCGTGTCCACATGCTCGATCACCTCCATGAGCACCGCCGCGTCATAACCCCGCAAAGCGGCGTCGGTATACGTCAGCGCCCCCTGCCGCAGCGTCACCCGCCGCGACTGCCACTCCGGCACCCGCCGCAGCCGCCGTGCCGCGATCTTCAACTCCCGCATCGACACATCGATCCCGACGATCTCCGTGAACGCCCGGTCCGCCACCAGCTCCAGCAGCAACGCCCCCTGCCCGCACCCGAGATCGAGTATCCGGCTCGCCCCGGTCGACAGCAGCGCGCGATGCACGGCCGCCCGCCGCAATACCGCCAGCGATGGGCCGCGTTCGCCGGCCTCCGCGGAACAGGAAGCCTCCGCCCGCGGATCGGTCGGCGGGACCGGATCGCCGGTTCCACCGGAGGCCAGGCCGAGGTCGGTTGCCTGCGCTGGTATCAGCTCCGTTGCGGCCGGGGAGATTTCGCCGCCGAGGTCGGGCGCGGGCGGCGTGGTCTCGATACCGGCCCCCTCGTCGTCGAAATCGTGCTCGATCGCGCCGAGCTCCTCCGGGTCGGCGTCGTCCAGCTCGGCGAGGCGGGCGAGGGCGGCGCGGACCAGGGTGTGGCGGCGGGTGAGGTAGCGGCGGGTGATCCACTCGCGTTCGGGGTGGGTGGTGAGCCAGCCCTCGCCGAAGCGGAGGAGTTTGTCGATTTCGGCGGTGTCGAGCCAGTAGTGCTTGCTGCCGTCGAGGACGGGCAGCAGGACATAGAGGTGCGACAGCGCGTCGGACAGGCGCTGCGTTCCGGTGAGTTCGAGCCGCAGGTAATGGGAATCGCCCCAGTCCGGGAAGGCCGGGTCCAGGGGGAGGGGAGTGGCCACGACTGTCCAGCCCAGGGGCGCGAAGACCCGCTCGGCGTACTCGGCCCCGCCCTTGCAGGGGACGGCCGGGAGCTCGATACGCAGCGGGAGCGCGGTCTCGGCCAGCTCGGGACGCTGCTTGCAGCGGCCGTGCAAGGCGGTGCCGAACACCGTCGAAATGGCCACGGACACCAGCGAAGACGCCGCGTACGGGCGATCGTTCACATACTGCCCCAGGCTGAATTCGGGGGTGCTCTTCGACTTTCCGCGCACCAGCCGGACGGGATCGATCTCGAGCAGCAGCGCAGCCGTGCACCGGTCGTCGCCCGCCTCCGGATAGAGCACGTGCGCGATGCCGTAGGACTGCTCGAAAGTCTGTATGCGCGAAGGATTCTTGTGCAGCAGGTACCCCAGATCGGAGGCCGGCCAGGCGGCGCCCTCGGGTCGCGTACAAGAAATCGTCAACAGCATCCTGAGATGCTCCCGTAGGCCGAGAGCGCCCGCAAATACATTTCCGTCTCGACCTGCGCCGATATCAGCGACGGGCGCGGACCCCTCAGTGTAGGGGGCTTGCCCGGCAACACGATCGCGCTCACACTCGAAAACAGGTGTCCGGGGGAGGTTTTCGTCGGCGATCCGAGGGGCCGGGGCGAAACGCCGTTCGGGCTCACCGTGACTGGTGAGCTGGGACCCGGGCGGGGAGCTGTGCGACAGGCGGTGGCAGCATGCACCGATTCGATTCGACCCGTCGGCGTGTCCACGCCGGATCGCTCGTGGCGGTCGCGGCACTGGTCAGTGCCTGCGGGATCGCCGGGGCACCACGGGCGGCGACGCCGCAGGTGGGGGCACTGGATCTCGGCGGCTACAGCGGGCGTCCGCTCGTCGCGCCGGGGGCGGCCGGGGAAACCTATGGGCGGCTGATGGAATCGGTGCGGATGGCGGACGCCGTCATCGCGCCGCGCGCCGTCGATCCGACCCTGGCGCAGACCGCGGCCATTCCGGTACCCACACCGGAGGACGCCGTCGGAATCCTCGCCGACGCCACCCGCGCCACCCTGGCCGCACACGGCATGCTGGCCGGATTCAGCATCGGCGGCACCGACGATCCGACCGGCATCCCGGAGATCGGCACGGCCCGTTCGGTGCGCCTCACCGTCCTGCGCATGCGGGACAATATGACGGCCATCGACGCGGCCCGCGAGATCGATGGGCGCGACTTCGACGTCAACCACGACAATGTCGTCGTACCCTTCTCCGAATACTTTGCGACACACGGTCATTGGCGCACCTTCGTGCCGACGATGGCGGTCACCCTCGCCCACGGCCCGTTCGTGGTGACGCTGTTCGTCACCCATCCGGCCACGGATCTGGCGGCCCTGAAGCAGCTGGCCGAGGCCACCCTCGACGCCGAACTGCCGAAGCTGGACGCCTTCACGCCGACACCGGCCGAGGAACTGTCCGCGCTCCCACTGGATCCCGGCGGCATGCTGAGCCGCCTGCTGCCCGCCGACCCCGGGACATGGCCCTATCCCGAGCTCTTTCACGACGTACAGCAACCCATCGCCGGTTGGGGCGGACACCGCAGCGCACGCGGCATCGTCTACGGCCCCGTCCTCGCCGAGCTATGGGTCGACAGGTCCGGCGCGGACCCTCGCATCCCGGTCGAGAGCATCGCCGTCACGGATTCGGCTCGGCTGCTGCGGTTCCCCGACGCCGTGGCCGCCCGGCACGCGCTGAACCGACTGTCCCAGCCCAGTCCCGGCGGGTCCGTCACGACCCCGCCGGACGGCGTCCCGGACGCGGTCTGCCTGCGGGGTCCCGGCTCGAATCCCGCAGCGCGCGAAGGCGAATACACCTGCCTCGTCCTGGACGGCCGCTACCTGGCGCAGGTCTCCGCCCCGACCGAGCAACTCGTCCACCGCATGGCCGCGGCACAGTACGCGCTGCTGGTCACCGATCGCTGAGCCCGCGGATCGCCGATTCGGCATCCGCTCGGCCGCGTCCTCCCCGGCAAAGAACGATCCCGGCGTGTAGGTTCGGCGCGGCGTCGCAATCCGTGCGGCAATCCGGACTGACGGACAGGAGCGGGAATGCGCTTGGTGGGCAAGGTCGGTGTGATCGGTGCGGTCGCGGCCGCCACGGTGCTGGCCGCGGGGTGCGGCAGCAGCAGTGACAACAAGGCGGCGTCGACCACCACGGCCAAGGCCACGCCCAGCGCGGCCGTCGCCACCACGACCCAGAGCAAGGGCCGCGAGTGCACGGCCGACGACATCAAGGTCGACGGCGGCTTCGGGCAGGCTCCCAAGATCACCATCCCGGACGACTGCGACCCGCCCAAGCAGCTCATCGTCAAGGACCTGGTCGCGGGCAGCGGCCCGGCCGCCAAGGCCGGGGATCAGCTGACCATGAACTACACGCTGGTCACCTGGTCCGACAAGAAGGTCCTCGACTCGTCCTTCACCCGCGGTGAGCCGTTCGAGCTGCCGCTGGGTGCGGGCGAGGTCATCAAGGGCTGGGACCAGGGCCTGGTCGGCGTCCAGCAGGGCGCCCGCCGGCTGCTCATCGTCCCGCCGGACCTCGGCTACGGCGCGGGCGGCCACGGCATGAAACCGTACGAGACGCTGGTCTTCGTCACCGACGCCGTCAAGGTCGGTAGCTAGACCCGAACCCCGGGTACCAGGGCGACCGGTCGACCGACCGGCGTCGCGATGCCCCGTGCAGCGACCGGTTACACGGCCCGAGGGGCCGTCAACTAACCTGGTCGGGATGCGTTCGGGGGGAACCTAGACGTCAACCATGAACTACGAACAAGGAGCATGTCCGTGAAGAGCACCGTCGAGCAGCTGAGCCCGACTCGGGTCCGCATCAATGTCGAGGTGCCCTTCGAGGAGCTGAAGCCGGACTTCGACCGCGCCTACAAGGCTCTCGCGCAGCAGGTCCGGATCCCGGGCTTCCGTCCGGGCAAGGCGCCGGCCAAGCTTCTCGAGGCCCGTATCGGCCGCGGCGCCGTGCTGGAGCAGGTCGTCAACGATGTGCTGCCCAAGCGCTACAGCGAGGCTGTCATCGCCACCGAGGCCAAGGTCATCGGCCAGCCGGAAATCGAGATCACCAAGATCGAGGACGGCGAGGAGCTGGCCTTCACCGCCGAGGTCGACATCCGCCCGGAGATCACCCTGCCGGAGTTCTCCTCCATCGCCGTCTCGGTCGACCCGATCGAGATCACCGACGAGGACATCGACGAGCAGCTGCAGTCGCTGCGTCAGCGCTTCGGCACCCTGAAGTCGGTCGAGCGGGCCACCGAGAACGGCGACTTCGTCTCCATCGACCTGTCCGCCACCGTCGACGGCGAGACCGTCGAGGAGGCCTCCACCACCGGCCTGTCCCACGAGGTCGGCTCCGGCCAGCTCATCGAGGGCCTGGACGAGGCCCTGATCGGCCTGAAGGAGGGTGAGTCCAAGGACTTCACCTCCACGCTGGTCGCCGGTGAGCACGCCGGCAAGGAATCCGTCATCACCGTGACCGTGCAGTCGGTCAAGGAGCGCGAGCTGCCCGAGGCCGACGACGAGTTCGCCCAGCTGGCAAGCGAATTCGACACCATCGACGAGCTGAAGGAAGACCTGAAGACCCGCGTCGAGCGCGTCAAGAAGGTCCAGCAGGCCGGCGAGATCCGCGACAAGGTGCTCGAGCAGCTGCTCGAGACCGTCGAGATCCCGCTGCCCGAGGGTGTCGTCAAGGCCGAGGTCGACGCCGTCGAGCACGACGCCGTCCACGGCTTCGACCACGACGAGGCCAAGCTGGCCGAGGCCCTCGAGGCCCAGGGCTCCTCCCTCGAGGAGTTCAAGAAGGACACCAAGGAAGCCGCCGAGAAGTCGGTCAAGACCCAGCTGCTGCTGGACGCCGTCGCCGAGGCCGAGAACACCCAGGTCGGCCAGGACGAGCTGTACGAGCGGATCATCTTCCAGGCGCAGCGCTACGGCATGTCGCCCGATCAGTTCATTCAGCAGATCCAGCAGGCCGGTCAGCTGGGCGCGGTCTTCGCCGACGTGCGCCGCGGCAAGGCCCTTGCCGGTGTCGTGGTCCAGGCCGCCGTCACCGACACCGCCGGCAACGTCGTGGACACCGCCGAGATGTTCGGCAACCCGGCCGAGGAGGCCGAGGAGGTTTCCGCCGAGGAGCTCGCCACCGTCGCCGACGCGACCGAGGCCGCCGAGGCCGAGGCCGAGTCCGAGTAATAAATGCCGGCACCCCGGTGTCCGGGGTCTCGGGTGACACCCCGAGAACCCCGAACGCGGGAACGTGAGGTGTTGACGTAAGTTTGCGCTGTGAGCGAAGCAGGGCGGTACCGGGAGTTCGGTGCCGCCCTGCTTCGTTAGGGTTTGTGTCAGCGAATCAGTAGGGGCTTGTTAACCGAGCCATTGAGAGAGGGCAGGTATCCGTGACAAATCATCAGGCAGGGGTGCGCATGACATCCGCGACTGCTGGTCTGAACCTCAGTGATTCGGTGTACGAGCGCCTGCTGCGCGAGCGCATCATCTTCCTGGGCACTCAGGTCGACGACGACATCGCCAACAAGCTGTGCGCGCAGATTCTTTTGCTGTCGGCCGAGGACCCGACCAAGGACATCTCGCTCTACATCAACTCCCCGGGCGGTTCGGTGACCGCGGGCATGGCCATCTACGACACCATGCAGTTCGCCGAATGCGACATCCGCACGGTCGGCATGGGCCTGGCCGCCTCCATGGGGCAGTTCCTGCTCGCCGCCGGCACCAAGGGCAAGCGCTACGCGCTGCCGCACGCGCGGATCATGATGCACCAGCCCTCCGCCGGACTGGGCGGTTCGGCCGCTGACATCGCCATCCAGGCCGAGCAGTTCGCCTACACCAAGCGCGAACTCAACGAGCTGCAGGCTCAGCACACCGGCAAGTCCATCGAGCAGGTGACCGCCGACGCCGACCGCGACCGCTGGTTCACCGCCGCCGAGGCGCTCGACTACGGGTTCATCGACCACGTGGTCACCCACGCGAGCCAGACGAACGGCAGCAGCAGCAAATAGTTCCGCAGCCCATCACACAGACTTTGGAGTGACGCGTATGTCCAACATGATCGATCCGCGGGCCGCGGGGATCACCTTCGCCGCCGCCGGCAACCTGCCTCAGTCGCGCTACATCCTGCCGCAGTTCACCGAGCAGACCAGCTTCGGCCAGAAGGTCTCGGATCCGTACAACAAGCTCTTCGAGGAGCGGATCATCTTCCTGGGCAACCAGGTTGACGATGTGTCGGCCAACGACATCATGGCCCAGCTGCTGGTGCTCGAGTCGATGGATCCGGACCGCGACATCACCATGTACATCAACTCGCCCGGTGGTTCCTTCACCGCGCTGATGGCCATCTACGACACCATGCAGTACGTGCGCGCCGACGTCGCCACCGTCTGCCTGGGCCAGGCCGCCTCCGCCGCGGCCGTGCTGCTCGCCGCCGGCGCCCCCGGCAAGCGTGCCGCGCTGCCCAACGCCCGCGTCCTGATCCACCAGCCGTCCACCTCGGGCGGCATCCAGGGCCAGGTCTCCGACCTCGAGATCCAGGCCGCCGAGATCGAGCGCATGCGTCGCCTCATGGAGACCACGCTGGCGCGCCACACCGGCAAGGACGCGGACACCATCCGCAAGGACACCGACCGGGACAAGATCCTCACCGCCGACGAGGCGCAGGAGTACGGGATCGTCGATCAGGTTTTCCAGTACCGCAAGCTCAGCGCCCAGAAGTGAGCTGGGCGGGTGGCGGGGTTTCTGTGTGTCCCAGGCGTCCCCGCCACCCCGGCAGAGGTGAGCCCACGCACATGTCCGGCGAGAAACGTGCCCAAGTTGTCGACCTCGGTCAGCCGAAGCGGGTACGGTCACTCTAGGGACCTTTGCTCGTGGTTGTCGGCTCTGCCTCTGCATCCAACACAGGTGCTTGTAATGGGCACCGTGGATACACACAGCCGAATTGCCGGATCCGCAAACTCAGGGGTCACGGCTTACGCTCGAAGAAGGCAGCTCGCCGGCAGCCGGGGACAGACGGTTGCACGCGGACAAGGAAGTAGGGACCCAGGAGATGGCGCGCATCGGTGATGGCGGCGATCTGTTGAAGTGCTCGTTCTGCGGAAAGAGCCAGAAGCAGGTCAAGAAGCTCATTGCGGGACCGGGGGTGTACATCTGTGACGAGTGCATCGACCTCTGCAATGAGATCATCGAGGAAGAGCTCGCCGAATCCAGCGAGGTCAAGCTCGACGAATTGCCCAAACCCGCGGAAATCCGGGATTTCCTGGAGCAGTACGTGATCGGGCAGGACGCCGCGAAGCGAACCCTCGCAGTGGCGGTCTACAACCACTACAAGCGGATTCAGGCCGGCGACAAGGGCCGCGACTCCCGGGGCGAACCGGTCGAGCTGGCCAAGTCCAACATCCTCATGCTCGGCCCGACGGGCTGTGGCAAGACCTATCTGGCGCAGACGCTGGCCAAGATGCTGAACGTGCCGTTCGCCATCGCGGACGCCACCGCGCTCACCGAGGCCGGCTATGTCGGCGAGGATGTCGAGAACATCCTGCTGAAGCTGATCCAGGCCGCCGACTACGACGTGAAGCGCGCCGAGACCGGCATCATCTACATCGACGAGGTCGACAAGATCGCCCGCAAGTCGGAGAACCCGTCCATCACCCGTGACGTGTCCGGTGAGGGCGTGCAGCAGGCGCTGCTGAAGATCCTGGAGGGCACGCAGGCGTCGGTGCCGCCGCAGGGCGGCCGCAAGCACCCGCACCAGGAGTTCATCCAGATCGACACCACCAATGTGCTGTTCATCGTGGCGGGCGCGTTCGCCGGTCTGGAGAAGATCGTCCAGGATCGAGTCGGCAAGCGCGGCATCGGTTTCGGCGCGGAGGTCCGGTCCAAGGCCGAGATCGACACCGCCGACCACTTCGCCGACGTGATGCCCGAGGATCTGATCAAGTTCGGTCTGATCCCCGAGTTCATCGGCCGCCTCCCCGTCGTCGCCTCGGTCACCAACCTGGACAAGGAATCTCTGGTCCGCATCCTGGCCGAGCCGAAGAACGCCCTGGTGAAGCAGTACGTGCGCCTGTTCGAAATGGACGGCGTGGATCTGGAGTTCACCCAGGACGCCCTGGAAGCCGTTGCGGATCAGGCGATCCTGCGCGGCACCGGCGCCCGCGGCCTGCGCGCCATCATGGAGGAGGTGCTCCTCCCGGTCATGTACGACATCCCCAGCCGCGACGATGTCGCCAAGGTGGTCGTCAATGCCGACACCGTGAACGACAACGTCCTCCCGACGATCGTCCCGCGCAAGCGCCAGACCCCGGAGCGCCGCGAGAAGTCGGCGTAAGGCCCTTCCGCAAGCAAAGAAACCGGCCCCGCGAGAATCCCTCTCGCGGGGCCGGTTTCGTTCTCCCGCCACGCGGCCGCGCAGGAGTTACCTGCTCGAGCTGATCACCGTGGAAGGTAGACGCGCGGACAACCTTGTGGCACCGAGTGCTTGATAGACACCGCCGAGGGTGACGAACTGGGTGACCGGCAGTTCCATGTGTGTTCTCCTGTGGGCTGTCCGTTACCGGAAAGCCAGGGAGTCGGTGACGGTCGGTGGAGCCGATCGCGCCCGTCGCGAGGATCGCCGTTGATCCCCCGTGGTTCGCCGTTGAACCTCTACTCCGTTACTTCAGAAATCGGTGTGGCTGGGTCACCTGTTACGACGGGGTGACGTCGCTGATTTCATCGGCATCGGGGAAAGAGAATTTCGCGGCGGGCGGGGTCAGCGGCGGGGGAATTTGAAGGTGAAGGGGGCGGGCTCGGGGACCGGGAAACGCTCGCGCGGGGCGACGAGCAGAATGGCCAGGCCGAGGGCGGGCATGGCCAGTGCCGCCAGCAGTTCGAGGGTGAAGTTGAGTCCGCTCAGTGTCGGCGGGCGGTGGAAGGCGTGGTAGATGAAGTGCGGCACGCCGAAGACCAGCCACGCCAGCCCGGTGACCCGGGCGATGACGCTGTCGCGGTAGTAGAGCGCGGCGCCGGAGATGGCGCCCAGGGCCAGGAAGAAGGCCCCCACGTCACTGGCCAGGTGATGGTTGTACGGACCGTCGGCGCGCACCCAGTGCAGGCCGAATCCGGGGAAGCTGGTGTAGAACGATTCGGGCGCCACGACGGCCCACAGGCCGGTGATCACCCCCGTGGCGGTGAGCACGCCGAGCATGATGAGCAGGGCGATCCAGCGCCGCCGGTTGATCTCCAGCCGCATGCTGACCCGCACCCCGTCACCGGTGCCGCGCAACGAGATCCGCACAGGCCCTCCCGCCCTCGCCGAATCACTGTGCTGCCACCGTAATTCGGGGAGCGGGAGGGGACAACCCCGTGGGTCAGATCTGCTCCATCTTCATGTCGTCCGGACCCCAGTAGGCCTTCATGCTGATGATTTTGCCCTCGTCGTTGAGCTCCATCACGTCGATGGGCGAGAGGGTCATGCGGTGCCCGTTGGACACGGTGACGAGGGTGAAGGACGCCGCCACCTTGTTGCCCGCCACCTTGACGGTGTGCAGTTCGGTCTCGCGGTCGAGGTTTTCCAGGGCCTTGTACATCTCGCCGATGGCCTCGTGGCCGCGGCGCTCCGGCGTCCCGATCGGATCCTCGATCACCGCGTCCTCGGCGTACAGGTCCACGATCGCCGACGTGGGCCCGGTGGCCACCAGCTTCACGTACTGCTCGACCACATCGCGGGGCTGCGCTGCCATGGATGACTCCCATCAAGAATTGAAACGTGTTCTATTTCGGAGAGTAACAGCCGGAACGCGCAAAAGTACCCCGCTGCCTCACCCTGTGGAACGGGCGACGATCACATCGCCAGACGGTCCTCACCGGTGTACACATTCATGGTTTCGCCGCGCAGGAAGCCGACCAGGGTGAGGCCGGCGTCGGCGGCGAGATCCACGGCCAGCGAGCTGGGGGCGGACACCGCGCCCATGACCGGAATGCCCGCCATGACGGCCT
The DNA here is from genome assembly GCF_042754165.1 of Nocardia sp. NPDC059229. NCBI lineage: Bacteria > Bacillati > Actinomycetota > Actinomycetes > Mycobacteriales > Nocardiaceae > Nocardia > Nocardia sp. NPDC059229. The sequence goes on along the minus strand of NZ_JBHZAK010000004.1, from coordinate 289,633 downwards.
TCTGCACCAGCTCGAAGGAGGCACGGCCGCTGACCATGAGGACGAGATCGTGTGCGGGAAGCCGATTCTCGCGGATCGCCCAGCCGACCAGCTTGTCCACGGCATTGTGCCGGCCGATGTCCTCGCGCACGGCCAGCGCCGCGCCCTCGGGGGTGAACAGGCCCGCGGCGTGCAGCCCGCCGGTGGCGTCGAAAACCTGCTGGCGGGAACGCAGTTCGTCGGGCAGCTTGGCGAGAGTCTGCACGTCGACGCGCGGCGAATCCGCGGGCATGGCGTGCCGGATCCGGGTGCGCACCTCGTCGAGGGCGGTCTTGCCGCACAATCCGCAGGAGCTGTTGGTCAGAAAGGGCCTGGGCTGCACCGGGACCGGGGTCCGGAGCCGGATGTCCAGCACGTTGTAGGTGTTCTGCCCGTTCTCGTCGGTGCCGGCGCAGTAGCGGGCGCTGACGATGTCCTCGGCCGAGTCGATGATGCCCTCGGCGTAGAGGAAGCCGTGCACGAGGTCGATATCCGCGCCGGGGGTGCGCATGGTGATCGTCAGCGACTGCCCGCCCGTACGGATTTCGAGCGGTTCCTCCACCGCCAGGGTGTCGGGCCGGGTGACAGTGCCGCTGGGCGAGATGCGCAGGGTGCGGCGGCGCGCGGTGACCCTGCTCATGCGACCGTGTGGGTGTGGCGTTCCAGGCGGATGGTGACCGCCTTGGAAACGGGCGTATTGGAGCGCCGGGCGACGTGGTCCAGCGGGATCAGGGGGTTGGTCTCGGGGTAGTAGGCGGCGGCATTACCGCGCGGGGTCGCGTACGCGACCAGGCGGAAGCCGGTGACGCTGCGCTCGGTGCCGTCGTCGAATTCGGAGATGACGTCCACCAGATCGTTCTCGGCGAAACCGAGGGCGGCGATGTCCTCCGGGTGGACCAGCACCACGCGCCGCCCGCTGTGGATGCCGCGGTAGCGGTCGTCCAGGCCGTAGATGGTGGTGTTGTACTGGTCGTGGCTGCGCAGCGTCTGCAGGATGAGCCGGCCCTCGGGGACCGGCAGCCAGTGCAGGTCGTTGACCGCGAAATTGGCCTTGCCGGTGGCGGTCCGGAATTCGCGGGCGTCGCGCGGCGGGTGCGGGAGCTGGAAGCCGTTGCGGCCGCGCACTTTCCGGTTGTAGTCGGTGCAGCCGGGTACCACCCGGGCGATGGCGTCGCGGATCTTGTCGTAGTCGCGCCGGAACTCGCCCCACGGTACGGAGTGGCCCGGACCGAACACGGCCTCGGCCAGCTCGCACACGATGGCGACCTCGCTGTGCAGCTGGTCGCTCACCGGGTCCAGCCGGCCGGTGGACAGGTGCACCATGGACATCGAGTCCTCGACCGAAACCTGCTGGCGCACACCGTCCTGCAGGTCCGCGTCGGTGCGGCCCAGGGTGGGCAGGATCAGGGCGGTGCGCCCGTGCACCACGTGGCTGCGGTTGAGTTTGGTCGACACCTGCACGGTCAGTGCGCAATTGCGCAGTGCGGCCTCGGTGACCTCGGTGTCGGGGGTGGCGGAGACGAAGTTGCCGCCCATCCCGAAGAACACCGTGCCGCGGCCGTCGCGCATGGCCCGGATGGCATTGACGGTGTCCCAGCCGTGTTCGCGCGGGCTGGTGATGCCGAATTCACGGTCCAGGGCGTCGAGGAAGGCGTCGGGCATCTTCTCCCAGATGCCCATGGTGCGGTCGCCCTGCACATTGGAGTGGCCGCGCACCGGGCACACGCCCGCGCCGGGCTTGCCGATCATGCCGCGCAGCAACAGCAGGTTGGTGGCCTCCTCGATGGTGGCGACGCCGTGTACCTGCTGGGTGAGGCCCATGGCCCAGCAGATGATGGTGGCCTTCGATTCGGCCAGCAGCTTCGCGGTGCGGTCCAGGTCTGCGCGGCTGAGGCCGGTGGCCTGCTCGACAATGCCGAGATCGACCGCGCGCATCTGTTTTTCGTATTCGGCGAAGCTCGCGGTGTGCGTATCGACGAAGGCGCGGTCCACGACCGTGCCGGGCGCGCGGTCCTCGGCCTCGAACAGCAGCTTGGCCAGGCCCTGGAACAGGGCCATATCGCCGCCCAGGCGGATCTGCAGGAAATCGTCGGCGATGGTGATGCCGCCGGTGAAGCCCTTGACGGTCTGCGGGTCCTTGAAGCCGATGAGCCCGGTCTCCGGCAGCGGGTTGACCGCGATGACCGTCGCCCCGTGCGCCTTCGCCTCGCCGAGCGCGGACAGCATGCGCGGATGGTTGGTGCCGGGGTTCTGCCCGGCCACGATGATGAGGTCGGCCTTGGAGAAGTCGTCGATGGTGACCGAGCCCTTGCCGATGCCGATCGAGCCGGTGAGCGCGGTGCCCGAGGATTCGTGGCACATGTTGGAGCAGTCGGGCAGGTTGTTGGTGCCGAAACTGCGGACCAGCAACTGGTAGAGGAACGCCGTCTCGTTGGCGGTGCGGCCGGAGGTGTAGAAGACGGCCTCGTCGGGGGAGTCCAGGCCACACAGGGTGTCGGCGATGAGGCGGTAGGCCTCGTCCCAGCCGATCGGGGAGTAGTGGGTGTCGCCCTCGCGCAGCACCATCGGGTGGGTGAGGCGGCCCTGCTGGCCGAGCCAGTAGCCGGATTTGCCGGCCAGGTCCTCGAGGGAGTGCTCGGCGAAGAACTCCGGGGTGACGGTGCGCAGGGTCGCCTCCTCGGCGACGGCCTTGGCACCGTTCTCGCAGAACTCCGCGGGGCGACGCCGACCGGTCGGTTCCGGCCAGGCGCAGCCCGGACAGTCGAACCCGTGCCGCTGATTCACCCGGGCCAGCGTGCGCGCGGTGCGCACCACGCCCATCTCCTCGACGGCGCGCTCCAGTGCGACGGTGACCGCTTTGACGCCCGCGGCCTCGGTCTTCGGTGCGGTGACCGTCAGCGCGGACTCGTCGATATCGCTCTTCGGCGCGGCACGATACATGGTCCCGATTGTCCTCTCCGGCGCGATGGGGCGTCCCAGTCGGTACCCGCATCGTAGGGCGCGAAACGCGCGAACCAGCGGACTGGTCGGTCTCGAGTGTGAACGCGGGTGATCACTACCGCGATAGACAAGGCAGCGGGCACGTGGATGGCCTTACCATCGAACAAGCGAGGTCACGCCGAATGAAGACATGTGCGCATTCTGCTCGGCGTGCCGGTGGGGACCGGCATGCGAAACTGGCCTGCGCGGTGAGACTTTCACCCCGGACCCTACACCTTGTTCTGCTGTTCGTGGCGGCCATAGCGCTCGCGCTGCCGGCCGGCATCGGCTGGGCGAATCCGGGTGCCACCCAACCCGTTCCGCTCACCACCGCCTCCGTCCCGGCGCCGCAGGAGCGCGCACCGGTGAAAGTTCCTCCCAGCACGCCGAATCCGCCGCCGGTCATCACCCAGCAGCCGGGCAACGACTGCACCTACACCGATTGCACCGGCACCCACGACGGCCCGCCCAGCCACGGCAACGGCAAGCCGAATCCCGGCGGTCAGTGCGGCGACTCGTGCGACAGTGGCGGCGACCCTGGCTGCGGCTGGACCACTTGCACCCAGCCGCAGTACTGCCCGAACGGTTCGGTGAAACCCTCCAGCGGGGTGTGTCCGTCAGCGCAGCCGCAGTACTGTCCGGATGGTTCGGTCAAACCTGCGAGCGGGGTGTGTTCGTCGGCGCAGCCGCAGTATTGCCCGGATGGTTCGGTGAAGCCCGCGAGTGGAGTCTGTCCGTCGGCGCAGCCGCAGTATTGCCCGGATGGTTCGGTGAAGCCCGCGAGCGGAGTCTGTCCGTCGGCGCAGCCGCAGTATTGCCCGGATGGTTCGGTGAAGCCCGCGAGCGGAGTCTGTCCGTCCGCGCAGCCGCAGTACTGTCCGGACGGCTCGGTGAAACCCTCCAGCGGGGTGTGCCCCTCCGCACAGCCGCAGTCTTGCCCCGATGGTTCGGTCGAGCCGTCGAGCGGGGTGTGTCCGTCTGCGCAGCCGCAGTATTGCCCGGACGGTTCGGTCAAGCCCGCGAGCGGAACTTGCGTCACAGCCGTCATACCTCCTGGCACCACGCCGGGCGGGAATCAGCCGCAGCCGCAACCCAATCCGGTGCCGAGCACGCCGGTGCTGACGACCGCCGCGCCGCCGCCGACCACCACCGAGGCGGTTCCGCCGAGTTCGGAGGCCAAGCCGCCCGCCTCGACCACTCCCGTTCCCGCGCAGACCTCCGGGCTTTCCCTAGAGCCGCCCGCAGTGGCGCCCGGGGCGCCGGTGCAGGCCAGCGGCACCGGCTGTGATCCCGGTGCCAACGTGAAGCTGTCGATCGGCGGGACCACCGCCGCCGACACCACGGCCCGGGCCGATGGCGGCTTCGCGGCCACCCTCGCCACCGGCGGCACCGATATCGGCCAGCACGAGGTGACCGCCGAGTGCGGGCGAAAGCTGGCCGCGCCCTTGGCCATCGTGCTGGTCAGCCAGGTCGGCGGCGGCGCGGCGACGATGACGGTGCTGCTGTTCTTCCTGCTCGTCGGCGGCTGGTTCTACGGCCACCGCCTGATCTCCCATCTCCCGGCACGGAGGCTCCGATGACCAGTCGCACAACCGCGCCGCACCAGGTGCAGCCGCCCAACTTGCCGGAATTCCGGTGCGCGAGTGACCGATGCGTCCGGTGGGAACGCGATACCGGATGGGACGACGGCTGGTCGGCCGCCGAGCGACCCGCCGAACCTGTCGGCGCCGAGAGGGAATCGCGGCCGGTCGCTCGTGCCGGCAGCTACCGGGCGATCGGCGGGACCGTGCTCGGCGCCCTGCTCATGGTCGCCCTCGTGGTGGTGGCGGTCGTCTTCGTGGCCGGACCCGCCCGCGCCGCCACCGGGGTGAGCGCGACCGCGACCCTCGACGGCCGGGCCATTGCCGGTGCCAATGCCGGGAATCCGGTGCGTCTGGATCCGAAGCGGGTCGCGCAGGTCGTCGTCGAGGTGACCAATGGGACCGCGAATCCGGTGTCGGTCCGCCGCGTCGATCTCGCCGGGCACGTGCTCGGCCTGAACTTCTATTCGTATTCCACGACAGTCGAATTGACGGTCGCGGCGGGCAAGACCGAGAAGCTCACCTACCGCTTGGATCCGGCCGGGCTGGACGGGCAGGCGAGCGGGCTCATCGGCTCCGACCTCACGCTCATCGGTGCGGACGGCAAGCCGCTCACCGCGGTGCACACCGTCGTCGATGTGCGCGGTTCGCTCGCGTCGGTGTACGGGCTGTTCGGCATCATCATCGCGGTCCTGACCGCCCTGGCCATTGTCGACGCGGCCCTGACCGTTGCGCGCCACCGTCTCTCGGCCAATCGCTGGCAGCGCGGCCTGCGCCTGCTCGCGCCCGGCCTCGGCATCGGCCTGATGATCGGGTTCACTGGTTCGGTGGCGCGCTGGTGGGTTCCCGGCACCGCCCTGTGGCTCGCCCTGGCGGGTGCCACTGCCGCCCTGTTCTTCGTGGCCGGATACCTCTCGCCGACCCCGCGGCAGCCCGACGATCTCGGCCTCGACCCCGAAGATCTCGCCGCCGCGAAGGAACTCGATGCCAATGCCACCGCGGCAGGCCCCAATCCGCCCTATGGCGGCACCTTCCGCGACCTCGGTGCGGTGGGAATCCCGGGCGGCACCTACCCGGACCTGGACGTTCGTGCTCAATCAGACTCCGGTGCAACGGAGTTCGTGCCGTATCACCCGCCCGGCGGACCAGATTCGGGAGAGGCCGCGACGCAGGTCGGTCCCGCCGGGGCCCCGGGCGCGATGCGGGTCTTCCCTGGCGGGCCCGCTTCGGGCCCGATTCCCGGCGGTTACCCGAGCGGTGAGACGACCCGGATCGCGCGTCCGGGAATCGGGGGAGGCCGATATCCGGGCGGTGGGCCGCTGGCGTCGGCCATGCAGCCAGACACCGCTGAAAGTGCCACTGTGGCAACGGATTCGCCGGGATCGGGCAGTTTGCCCGAGATGCAGGCCGGAACCGGTCCACATGCCACGGGGTCGGGCGGGCTGCCGACGGTCGGTAGACCGAGCGGCGAAGGATTCCGGTACTCGGCGGCGGGCGTGGATGATTCGACGGTCGGATATCCCGGCGGGGTGCAGCGGCCGCGGTCCGGGGCTGGGCTCGGGGAGACGACGATCGGGCGGGATCCCGCCGGTGGAAAGAACGATCCGGGACCGGCAGTCCAGGCGGCGGATCCGGGGGACGAGCCGACACTGCGCAGCGGGCCCGGCGGACCGGGCTTCCGGTCGGAGGGTGCGGGCCGATGAGCGTGGGGAATACCGGCACCGCCGAGCTGGCCCGGGTGCGGGCGGCGCTGCCGGGGTACGAGGTCGGCGGGCAGATCGGGCGTGGCGGCTGCGGGGTGGTGCTGGCCGGCGTGCATCGCGGCTTGCACCGGCGGGTCGCGATCAAGCAGATTCCGCCGCAGTTCGCCGACGATATGCAGGTGCGGCGGCGGTTCGTCGACGAGGCGCGGATGATGGCGGCGCTCGACCACCCGCACGTGGTGCCGGTCTACGACTACGTCGAGCACGAAGACCTGTGCCTGCTGGTGCTGGAGTACCTGCCCGGCGGCACCGTCGAGAACCGTTTCATCACAGCGGGATTCGAGGCGACTGCGGCGGTGGCGGTAGCGCTGTCGTGCGCGGCCGGGCTCGACGCCGCACATCGCATCGGCATCCTGCATCGAGACGTGAAGCCGTCCAACCTCATGTTCGCGGCGAATGGCGCGCTCAAACTTACCGATTTCGGGATCGCCAAGATCGTCGGCGGCGCGGACACACTGGTGACTCGGGCGGGCGAGATCATCGGCACGCCCTCCTATATCGCGCCGGAACAGGTGCGCGGCCAAGGGCTTTCACCCGCTACCGATGTCTACGCCCTGGCCACCATGCTCTACCAGCTGCTCTCCGGCGTGCTGCCCTTTCCACCCGGACCCGACGCCCTGTCCCTGCTGTTCGCCCACGCCTACGGCGACCCGATCCCCCTGACCGAGGTGGCCCCGTTCGTCCCCCAGCCCATCGCCGAGGCGGTCATGCGCGGCCTGGCCTCCGACCCCGCCGACCGCTACGACACCGCCGAAACCTTCGGCGTCGCCATCGCCGAGCCCGCCGCCCACTTCTGGGGCGCGAATTGGCTCACCCCCGTGGGCATCCCGGTCATCGGCGCGGACACCATCGTGGCCGCCGCCACCGGCAGCGCCCGCAGCCCGCGCAGCCCCGGCCCCTTCACTCCACAGACCCCACTCCCGAGACCCGGCTCCCACGATCCCTACACCCCGCCGCCCGGTGCGATGCCCCCACCGCCCGGCGCGGTGACCCGTGACCGCGGCGCCGGGCCGACAACACCTCCGCCGCAACCGATTCGCCCGCACCACCTGCCGAACGCACCCATCGCCGACTCGATGTCCTGGGAAGAGCTTGGCCGCACCTCCGGCGGGTCCGCCACGCCGCACGGATCGCCGTCGAGCCCGAGCGCGGGGCAGGGTAGCGCTACGCCCGCCGACCCCCGCTCAGAGCCGACACGGCGAGCTGACCGAGGCGTGCCGGCACCCGCCTCCTACGGCGGGCCCGCTGCGCCCCAGCGGCAGGGTGGAGCCGGAATGCCCGCCGAACACGGATTCGGCAGTGGCCCAGCGGGATTCGGGCACGGAAGCGGTCCGCGACCGGGCGGAGGTTTCGGGCCGGGTGGAGGTCCAGGACCACGTGGAGGTTCTGGGGTGGTTGGCGGTTTCGAGCCGGGGCAAGATCCCGGACAGGGTGGAGGTTTCGGGCCCGGGGCTTCCGTGCCGATGGAGCGGATACGGCCGCGTGAGCCGATTCAGCGTGGTGGGGCGCGGCTGGCGGAGGTGGATCGGGCGGATCTGGTGCCGGTGCAGCGGGTGGTCACGCTGCCGTCGCCTCGGGTGCCGTTGCTGGTGGCGGCGTTGTTGGTGGCGGTGACCGGGGTGGTTGCGGTGCTCGGGGTGGGTGCGCCGGGGCGGAATGTGCCGCCTGCGGGGATGATTCGGATCGGCGGGGTGGATCCCGCCGCGGGGACCGTGGATCTCGATCTGTCCAAGCCGGTGCCGATCACTGTCAGCGGGGTGGACGCCGATGAGGCGAAGCTGTCGGTGGATGTGCTGGGTGTGCGGGCCGGGGGACAGGGTGCGGCTTTGCCGGGTGGGTCGGGGGAGTTGTCCGCGCCGGTGAACCAGTACGTGCTCGCGGGTCGGCTGACCGGTGAATTGTCGCTGTCCCGTGCGGGTTCCGAGACGGCCACCTATCGGTTCGGGGTGCGGACGCGGCAGCGGGCCACGACCACCGCGGCGGCCGTCGGAATCCTGCTGCTCCTGCTGTTCGCCGCCGCATATGCCGAATCGAACGCCCGCACGCTGCGGCGCGGCAGTGCCCGCTTCGCCGCGACCGTCGGGCTGGCCATCAGCACGGGACTGCTCGGGATCGCGGCGGCCGGGGCGGCGTGGGTGCTGCTCGGCCGCGAACCCACCCTGCCCGGAGTGATCGTGTGCGCCGCAGGCGGTGTTGCGGCCGGACTGGCCCTGGCCGTCGGCTGCCGCCGGGTCGGCCAGCGGTACCGCTATCTGCGGGTGAAACTGCTCCGGGAGCGCGCCTGACCTCGAGGCAGCGCGGCGGTAATGGCGAACCGGGATTCCGGCGATAGACACACGAGCGCAGCGAGATCGACGACTGCGCCGGGGAAGGGGCGGGAACATGGCGGGGCGGCCGGTCATCGAGATCCGGGAATGGGGACGGCCCGCGCGGCGGCGGCTGCTGGACGGGCCCATCGTCTTCGGGCGCGACGGCAGTCACGAGGTGCTGGCCGACGGCGGGGTCTCGCGGCAGCACCTGCGGCTGGTGCCCACCCCGACGGCCCTGTCCGTGGTCGACCTGGGCAGCCGCAACGGCACCACCGTCAATGGCGTGGCCCTGACCGGTCGGCGGGAACTCGTCACCGGTGACGTGGTGCGCCTGGGCCGCAGCGAGATCCTGGTGCTGCACACCCCGACCGGCGAACCGGACGAGCACGTCCCCTCCGAGACCGTGCTCGGGCCGTCGGGCGCGATACCCCGCCCGCCCGGCGGCGAGCCGACGCCCGCGCGCTGGGTGGCCCTCGCCAACCGGATCCTCGGCCTCGACCCGACCGGCGAGCGAAACCTGTTCCCCGCCTTCACCGAACTGCCGAGCCGGATACCGCTGCCGGTCTGGCAGGCGGCGCGCTTCCTGAGCATCACCGCCTACCTGGCGCTCATCGTCACGCTGTTCGTGCGGCCCGCGGGCGGGCTGTTCGTCTTCTTCAGGATCGTCGTCCCGTTGCTGCCCGGACTGTTCCTCATCGCACCGGGCCTGTGGCGCAACACCTGTCCGCTGGCCGCCACCAATCAGCTGCCGCGGCTGTTCCGCTTCACCCGCGCGCTCGCGCCGCCGGCGTGGCTGCAGCAGCGCGGCTATCTGATCGCGGTCGCCCTGTTCTTCGGCATCGCCGGATCGCGCCTCGCGGGCCTGGACCGCAGCGGCGTCGCCACGGGTCTCGTGCTGTCCGCGGTCCTGCTGGCGGCATTCACCGGAGGTGTCGTGTTCAAGGGCAAGAGCGGCTGGTGCAGCAGCATCTGCCCGCTGTTCCCGCTGCAGCGCGCCTACGGGCAGACGCCGTTCGTCACCATCGCCAACAATCACTGCCGCCCGTGCGTGGGCTGCGCCAAGAACTGCTTCGACTTCAAGCCGCGCGCCGCCTACCAGGCCGATATGGCCGATCCGGACCGCGGCTGGAGCGCGCCGCGCAAGCTGTTCGCCGCCGCGCTGCCCGGATTCGTGCTCGGGTTCATGGTGCTGGCCGGATATCCGGGAGTGCCGGTGCCGCAACGGTATCTGACGCTGGGCCTGGTCCTGCTGGTCGCGGTGGGCGTCTACTTCGCCGTCGAGGCGCTGACCGGGGTGAGCCCGGCCATGCTGTCGGCGGTGTACGCGGTGGTGGCCCTCAACGGCTTCTACTGGTTCGCGGGACCGGTGCTGCTCGGCTCGTTCACCACCATCACCGGTGTCGGCGGCGTGGCCTGGTTACGCTGGCCGATCAGCTTTTTCGTACTGGCCGCGACCCTGCTGTTCCTGGCCCGCACCCGGGTCAGCGAACTCCAGTACGCGCTCAGCACCGGCGCCCGCACCGAACCCGTCCTGCTGCCCTTCCCGCGGCCGCGCACCGACGACGACAATGCCACCGTCCCAGCGGCTTCGGTGGACCTCGACGGCCGGACCGTGGCCGCCGAACTTGGCGTGAGCCTGCTCGATCTCGCCGAGAAGGCGAACCTGCCCCTGGAGTCGGGCTGCCGCATGGGCGTCTGCGGCGCCGACCCGGTCGCCGTCCTAGAGGGTGGCGAGCAACTGTGCGATCCGACCGCAGACGAGCGAAACACCCTGCGGCGGTTGGGATTCGCCGATAACACTCGCATGGCGTGCTGCGCCCGCGTGAACGGCGGCGGCGTCCGGGTCTCGCTCACCCCCGAACCCGGGCACGGCACCGGCGACCGCCCGGCCCACTTCGATCGCTCCCTGATGAGCCTGGTCGTCATCGGCACCGGCATCGCGGGCGTCACCGCCGCCGACTTCCTGCGCCGCGGCCACCCCGACTGCGAAATCCACCTGGTCGGCCGGGAATCCCACGATTTCTACAACCGCATGGGCATCTCCCGCCTCATACCCGGCCGGTCCGCCATGCAGGGCCTGCACCTGCTGCCCGAACAGTGGTACGAGGACCACCGCATCACGCCGTGGCTCAATACCCTTGCCACACACCTGGATCCACGGTCGCAGCGGGTCCACCTCGGCACCGGCGACGTCCTGCCCTACGACCGGCTCATCCTCGCGACGGGTGCGTCCGCCGCGCTGCCCGAGATCGCCGGACTGCACCGGCCCGGCAGCTTCGTGCTCCGCGAGGCGGGGGACGCCATGACCATTCGCGCCTACGCCCAGCAGCGGTCCTGCGTCCGCGCCGTGGTCGCCGGCGGTGGTCTGCTCGGTCTCGAGGCCGCATATGCCCTGCACCAGTTGGGATTACGCGTCACCGTGCTGGAACGCGGGCCGCGGCTGCTCGGCAAGCAGCTCGATCCGCGGGCATCGGCCATCGTGCTGGACCACTTCACCCGGGCCGGGATCGAGGTCCGGCACCGGGCCGAGACCGCCGCGCTGACCGCCGATTCCAGGGCGGTCGCACCCGGCAGTCCGCGCGGGCCCGGCCGGGACTCCGATCCGGTCCGGTCCGCGGTCCTGAAGGACGGGACGGTCCTGCCGTGCGAGGTATTCCTCACCGCCACCGGCATCCGCCCCAATACCGACCTGGCCGCCCGCGCCGGAATCCCGGTCCGGCGCGGCATTCTCGTGGACGACCGCATGCGCACCGCCGTGCCGCACGTGTACGCGGCCGGAGACGTGGCCGAACATCGCGACCGCGTGCTCGGCCTGTGGCCCATCGCCGCCGAACAGGCGCAGGCCGCGGCGGTGAACGCGCTCGGCGGCGATCAGGTGCTGACCGCGGAGACGCCCGCCACCATCCTCAAGGGAGTCGGCCTGGAGCTGTTCAGCATCGGGCAGGTCGAGCCGGGACAGCGCGACGAGGTGATCGTGGTGGACGAATCACCCCGGCCGTCCTATCGGCGGCTGGTCATTTCCGGCGACCGCGCGGTCGGGGCGATCGTGCTGGGCCATCACCCCACCGATGTGGCCGCCGCGCAGCAGGCCGTCCGCGCCCGGAAGGCGATACCCGGGGCGGCCCGGAGTGCCCTACAGCGAGGGGACTGGTCCGCACTGCACTAGCGCGGGATGTCCTGCGCGGCAGCCACCTGGTCGGCACTGCGATCTACAGGGCCGCCTGCGCCGTGCGATAGGTGAGGATCCGCTCGCCGATGCGCAGGCTCCACCCGGCCTTCAACTCCGTCGGCCGCTGCCCCACCCGAACCCAGTCCGCCGCACCGGGGGCCGCCACGAAGGTCCCGCCCGGCGTCCCCGCGTCCCGTACGTACACGAGGCCGTTCTCGACGAACACCCGCGCGTGCACCCGCGACACGTGCCGATCCCGCGCGATCACGATGGGCGAGGCCACCGCCCGCCGCACCGCCTCGTCGATCATCGGGTCCCGCCCGATCACATACGGCCGATCCAGCGGATACACCGCGCCCTCGGTACTGGTGAGCGCCCCGCCTGCCGCGGCCATGGCCGAGGTGGCGGGCGGCTGCGGCCCGGCGGTGGCGCGGGCTCCGGGCTCGCCGATGTCTTCGGCGCCCGGGCTGTACGCCGCCGTCGGCGGTTGATCCTCCGGGGCGGGGCGATCCTTTCGCCCGGCCGGACGGCCGGAATCGGGTCCGGAGTCGGCCTGCGCCTCGATCCGCACCCGCTTGTCGAGCGCCGGCGCAGGCTGGTCCGAACCGGAGTCACCCGCGAGCCGTGAGCCCGGAGCCGGAGTCGTGGCGGCATTGCGGGGATTCACGGGTTCGGCGGCGGGCTCCGGAGGTTTCGGGGAAACCTGCTGTCCGACAGCGGATTCCGCGCCCGGGGCCGGGATGGGTACCGAAAAGCGCGTATGGGAAGGCGTCGGGGTCGGGGCCCGGCGGGTGAGGTCGGCGACCGGAGGGGACTCCGGCGCGGCTTTCGGCGGGGTCTCACTGGCGCGCGGGGCCGTCAGTCCCGAGACCGGGGCGTGCAGGACGAAACCGCCGCCCGGCACGACTCCGGCACGAAGATCGGTGTGCGGCAGTTCGCTGCCCGCGCCGTCGGCGACCACGGTGAGCCGCCGGATCGGATCGCGCACGATTTCGTCGGCCCAGGTCAGGGCGCGTTCCCCGGACAGCAGGCGGGCGCCCTCGGGCCCGTCGACCGCGGCGGTCACCGCGCCGCGCAGCAGGATCAGGATTCCGCCCGCCGTCGGCGCGACCACCCCGAAGGCCGGAGGCTGTGCGGAACTGCTGGTGAACACGGTCGCCGCCAGCCGCTGCGCGATCGCCACACCGGGATCCGCGGCGCTCGCCGCGGTCTCCGCCGCACCGATAATCCGTTCCGTGGACGGACTTTCACCGTGCAGGAAGATGACCACATTCCCGAACCGGGCGATCAGTCCTGCCCCGGGTATCAACCCGACCGTCGTCGGAATCCGACCCATCCGCGCCTCCCTCTCCCGGCGCCCACAACATCGCAGCCAAGCATAGGACCGTTCCGCGGCCCGGGCATACGACCGATCCGACGGGGCGCCCGGCGACACGCGTCCACCGGTTTGCCGGAATGCCGCCCCTGGCCGGGATCGGGGCGCGAGGATCGAGGCAGCGTGCCGGTGCATCCGGCTCCGGCGTCACCGATGAGGACCGAACCATGAGGGGCACGATCATCAGGACCACCACCGCCGCCGCGATCGGCTGCGCCACGCTCGCGACCGTCGCCGGACTGGCCGCGCCCGCCGGCGCGACCGCGACCCGGGTCGGCATCGACCCGGGCATCAGCTTCGGCTCGGCCACCAACTACGGCACCGGCTGCAGCTACGACATCGACGGCATCGTCGACGACCCGGTCACCCCGGTCGTCTTCTACGACAACGGGATTCCCTTCGCCTACGCCACTCCCTCCGGCTCGCTGGCCCAGACCCGGTGGACACCCGTCACCGCCGGACCACACCGCCTGCAGGTCTGGCAGCACCGCCCCGACGGGCAGGACGTCTTCCCGTACGTCGACATCCAGGTCGGCACCGGCCTGCCGACCGGCTCCGGCTGCGGCGTCGCCAACTAGATACCGTCCGATGCCGTCGACCAACCGCTCTGCGGCGTGGTGAACCGACCGCCTCGGGTGCGGTGGACCGGCCGCGGTCCGGTGTGGTCGGCCAGTCGATACCCGGTGTTGTTGATCAGCCGCTACTCGAAGGCCGCCTTTGCGGCGGCCTCGGCAGCCTGCCGGTCCGAGGCGACGAGGCCGATGCGGGTCCGGCGGTCGAGCAGGTCGGCCGTGTCGAGAGCGCCCTCGTGGGCGACGGCGAAAGCGAATTCGGCGGCGGTGACATCCATGCCGGGCGCCACCTCCGTCGCCAGGCTCGGATGCTGGTCGGCCAGCGTGAGCACGGTGGTCGCCTCGCTGCCGTAGCGCTCGACCAGGCGCGGCGGGGCCTGGATGGCATCGCGGGCCGCGCCGGACACCGCGCCCACCAGGGGCAGGCTGCGGGTGCGGCACGGTGCGGCGGCCAGGTGCGCGTGCGCCACCGCGGCATCCACCGCGTCCTCGGCCATCTTCCGGTAGGTGGTGAGCTTGCCGCCCACCACGGTGATGACGCCGGTGGGGGAGGTGAGCACGGCGTGCTCGCGCGAGATGTCGGCGGTGCTGTCGTCGCCGGTGCGCAGCAGCGGCCGCAGGCCCGCGAAGCTGCCGCGAATATCGCTGCGGCGCAACGGCTCCCGCAGCACCGTGTTCACGGTGTCGAGCAGGAAGTCGATCTCGCCGTCGGTGGCGTGCGGGACGTCCGGCACGGGGCCGGGCGCCTCCTCGTCGGTGAGACCCAGATAGACCCGGTTGTGCGCGGCCGGGAACGCGAAGATGAAACGACTGGTGCTGCCCGGAATCGGCACGGTCAGCGAGGCGGTGAGACCGCCGAACGCGGCGGCGTCGAACACCAGGTGCGTGCCGCGCGAGGGCCGCAGTTCGATGCTCGGATCCACCTGATCGGCCCACACCCCGGTGGCGTTCACGACCGAACGCGCTGTCACGTCCAGGGTTTCACCGGTCAGCGCATCGGTCAGCGTGGCACGGTCGCCGGTGACATGCGTGGCCTCGACCCGGGTGAGCACCGTCGCGCCCTCCCGGGCGGCCGTGCGGGCGATGGCCACCACCAGCCGCGCGTCGTCCACCAGCTGCCCGTCCCAGGCCAGCAGTCCGCCCCGCAGCCCGGCCCGGCGCACCGTCGGGGCCAGCCGCAGCGCCTCGGCCGCCGCCACCCGTCGCGACCGCGGCAGCACCGACGCCGACGTCCCCGCCGCCCGGCGCAGCACGTCCCCGGCCAGGAATCCGGTCCGCACCAGCAGCTTCTGCGCCGCACCGATATTCGGCAGCAGCGGCACCACCTGCGGCAGCGCCCGGGTCAGATGCGGCGCGGTGCGGGTGAGCAGGATGTCGCGCTCGACCGCGCTCTCGTGCGCGATCCCGACCCCGCCGCTGGCCAGATACCGCAGCCCGCCGTGCACCAGCTTGGAACTCCAGCGGCTGGTGCCGAACGCGAAGTCGTGCTTCTCCACCAGTACCGTCCGCAGCCCGCGCGCGGCGGCGTCCAGCGCCACACCCACGCCGGTGATGCCGCCACCGATCACCAGCACGTCGATGGCCGCGTCGTCACCGAGTGCCGACAGCTCTCGCCGCCGCCGCGCCGCGTTGAGCGACGAGTCGGGCCGAGCCGTATTCGAAGTCATGGGAAGGCCTTTCGATCAGTGCCGCTGTCGGTTGTCGAGAATGTCGAGCTACTCGGTCCCCGGCGAGGTGCCGGTGGGGGTCAGGTAGCCGTGCAGGGCGTAGGCGAGTTCGGTGTCGAGGTGGTCGCCATCCAGAACCGGTGCGAAGGCGGTCGCCGACTGGACCGCGGACTGGGCCATCAGCAGCAGCATGGCGGCCAGCTGCCCGGGATCCCCGGCGCGAATCGAGTTGTCGGCCTGGCCTTCTCGGATGGCGTCGGCGAACAGGTCGATGAGGGCGCGCTGATTGCGGCCCAGCCGCTCGAACACGTAGGTCAGCATGATGTCGGTGTCGGCGCGGAAGATCTTGGCGAACAGGGGATTCCGGCGCATCACCGCGCCGCCGCCCACGATGGCCCCGACCAGCCGCTCGCGCGCGCTGCCCGTGCTGGGCGCGGTGTCGGTGATGATCTCGCGCAGTTCCCGCACCAGCAGGTCCGCCACCAGGGACCCGGTATCGGGCCAGCGGCGGTACACCGTCGGCCGGCTGACGCCCGCGCGGCGGGCCACCTCGGTCAGGGTGGTGCGCCGGACGCCGAATTCGGCCACGCAGGCGCGTGCCGCGTCGAGGATGGCCCGATCGACGGCGGAGGATGGTTCGGTCGAACTCATGGTTGCCACCACCGGAGAGTAGTTGTCGTTACTGCTTGACATTCTATGTCAGACTGTAACGCATGGTCGACACACAAGCAGCTGCCGCGTCCACGGAAAACCCGGGCGAGCCGCAGGTTCGCGCGAGTATGGTGTGGGACGCCTGGGGCTCCCCGTCCGGACACAAACCGCTGTCCGAGCAGATTCGGGGACTGCTCGCACAGGTTTTCGGGGTGTCCGGTGAGCCGGTGACCCGTCGCGATGAGGGCGACGTGCCGCTGCGCGCCTCGGCGCTCACGCCGGAACAGCACGCCGGGCTCGTCGCGGTGGTCGGAGCCGAGCACCTGTCGATCGACCATCGCGACCGCCTGCTGCACGCCGGCGGCAAATCCACGCCCGACCTGCTGCGCCGCCGGGCCGACGGCGAGCAGGACGCGCCCGACGCCGTCGTCTTCCCCGCCGATCACGACCAGGTCCTCGCGCTGCTGAAGTACTGCTCCGCCAAGGGCATCGCGGTCGTGCCCTTCGGTGGCGGCACCAGCGTGGTCGGCGGCCTGGATCCCGCGCGCGGCCGCTTCCCGGCCGTCGTCGCGCTCGATCTGCGCCGGCTCGACAGCCTCACCGACGTCGATCCGGTCAGCGGCACCGCCACCCTGGGGGCGGGCCTGTCCGGCCCGCAGGCCGAGGAACTGCTTGCCCGCCAGGGCCTTTCGCTCGGCCACTTCCCGCAGAGCTTCGAATACGCCACCATCGGCGGCTTCGCGGCCACCCGCTCCTCGGGCCAGGCCTCGGCCGGCTACGGCCGCTTCGACGACATGATCCAGCGGCTCCGGATCGCCACGCCCGCAGGCGATCTCGACCTCGGCCGCGCGCCCGCCTCGGCCGCCGGACCCGACCTGCGCGAACTGTTCTCCGGTTCGGAGGGCACCCTCGGCATCATCACCGGCGTCACCCTGCGTGTGCACCCGGTCCCGGAAACCACCGGTTACCAGGCCTGGTCGTTCCCCGACTTCGCCACCGGCGCCAATGCGCTGCGCACCGTCATCCAGGCCGGTGCCGCCCCCACCGTCATGCGCCTGTCCGACGAGGCCGAGACCGGCCTGAACCTGGCCCGCGCCGGGGACATCGGCGGCGCGCCCGTCGGCGGCTGCCTCGCGGTCACCACCTTCGAGGGCACGGCCGTGCACGTGGCCGCCCGCAGTGCCGAGGCCGCCGCCCTGCTGGCCGCCGCCGGCGGCATCGCGCTCGGCGAAGCCCCCGCCCGGGAATGGGAACACGGCCGCTTCGCCGCCCCCTACCTGCGCGATGCGCTGCTGGACGTGGGCGTGCTCTGCGAGACCCTCGAAACCGCCAGCAGCTGGGCCGATCTCGCCAACCTCAAGGCGAAGGTGACCGCGGCGCTGACCGATTCGCTCACCGCCCAGGGCACCCCCGCGCTGGTCATGTGCCATATCTCGCACACCTACCCGACCGGCGCGTCGCTGTACTTCACCGTCGTCGGCAAGCAGGCCGCGGACCCGATCGCGCAGTGGGCCGTCGCCAAGCGGGCCGCGGGCGACGCCATCGTGGCCGCGGGCGGCACCATCACCCACCACCACGCGGTGGGCGCCGACCATCGGCCGTGGATGACCGACGAGATCGGCGATCTGGGTGTGCAGGTGCTGCGCGCGGTGAAGAATGCCGTCGACCCCGCCGGAATCCTCAACCCTGGGAAGCTGATTCCGTGACAACGATCTGCTCCATCGCCCTGGTGACCAATCCGCTGTCCGGTCACGGCAAGGGCGCGCTGGTCGCCGTGGAGGCGGCCAACCGCTTCGCCGCCCGCGGCGTCCAGGTCACCGAGATCCGCGGCGAGTCGGCCGCCGAGAGCGAACGGCTGGTGCGCAAGGCGCTGGCCGACCCGGACGCCCGCCCCGACGCCGTGGTGGCGGCGGGCGGCGACGGACTGGTCGGCGTGGTGCTGCAGGCCCTGGTCGGCACGGGCGTCCCCCTCGGCCTGATCCCCGGCGGCACCGGCAACGACCTCGCCCGCGAACTCGGCGTCCCCGACGACACCGACGCCGCGGTGGCCACGGTCGTGGGCGGCCGGACCCGCGCCATCGATCTCGGCACCGTGGAAACCGAGGAGTCGGGCCGCGCCCTCTGGTTCGCCACCGTCACCGGCACCGGCCTCGACGCGCGAGTCACCCTGCGCGCCAACGCTCTCCGCTGGCCCAACGGCCCGATGCGCTACACCGTCGCCGCCCTGCTCGAACTCGCGGGCAAGCTGGCCGTGCCCTATCGCATCGAACTGACCGGCTCACCCGACCATCCGGACGGCACCGTCCTGGAACTGGACGCGGTCATGGTCGCCGTCGGCAATACCCGCACCTACGGCGGCGGCATGCTCATCTGCCCCGACGCGCTCATCGACGACGGCCTGCTGGACCTGACCGTGGTCGGAGCCATGTCCCGGCTGGAGATGCTGCGCCTGCTCCCGACCCTGTCCTCCGGCAAGCGCATCGACCATCCCGCCGCGGTCCAGTACCAGGCCCGGGAGATCCGCCTGACCGCTCCCGGCGCGCCCGCCACCGCCGACGGCGACCCGGCCGGACTGCTCCCCGCGCACTTCCGCGCCGCCCGGGGCGCCCTGGACGTGCTGGTCCCCTGACCCCGTCGTACCGCCCGACCGCGTCCGGTCGATCCGGCAAAAGCAGTGCGCCCCATGTCTTTCCGGCATGGGGCGCATTTGTCATCTGGGGTCGGAGGAAGATGGTTCGACACTCTCACCAGACCTGAAAGACGCCCAAACCCTTCGGGCTCAGCACCACATCCACCGAGCCGTTGGGATGCGCCGCGGCCTCACCGACGACCGCGGGCATATCCGCGAACACGGCATGGCCGTTCTGGATGAGAGTCGAATCGGGTTGCAGCCCCAGGATCACGGCATTGTGCGGCGCATACCGGTCGATCAGCGCCGGAATCGGGCTCTCGGCCAGGGCCTGCGTCTCACCGTGATCGAGCTCCACCCCCGCCGCGCTGATCTGCGGAATCACGAACGGGGTTGCGGCGGAAGCGGTTCCGGCTCCGGCCGCTCCGGCCAGACCGAGCCCCGCACAGGCGGCCGCGGCAAGAGCAAAGGTTCGAACACGCATGATGACTCGCTTTCCAGCGGCGGGGAGAGATGTCCTGCGGAGCTGTATCGATTACTGCGGTGAACTGTGGCGGCTGGATCCAGCCGGGTAGCCAGAACACATCACCGCAGGTGACCATGGCAAGGCTCGAGTGATTTATGCCACTCCGGCTAGCAAAAGTGATTCAGATCACATGCTCTGACCGGGCAAATGCGACAGGCGGTCGGAGCGCCGACTAGGACGGGCGTGCGATGAGCAAGTTTCCAGAAATCGGCTTCCGCGGCAGGAGCTGGTGAGCAACCGTCAGCCCGGCCCGCTCCAGCGCATCCTTCACCTCGGCGACCGGGCGGAGGGTGAATCCGTATGGGGCGAAAGGCATTTTCGCCATGACGTCCGGGTCGCCGATGCCGATCACCAAGCGGCCCTCGG
This sequence comes from Nocardia sp. NPDC059229, assembly GCF_042754165.1. Taxonomy (NCBI): domain Bacteria; kingdom Bacillati; phylum Actinomycetota; class Actinomycetes; order Mycobacteriales; family Nocardiaceae; genus Nocardia; species Nocardia sp. NPDC059229. The sequence continues at coordinate 270,029 of NZ_JBHZAK010000004.1, read as the reverse complement.
GGGCGAGGACACGTGCCAGCTCGATGCAGGCGCGATCCAGATCCGGCACGAAATAGATGGTGTTGCAGGTGATCACGGCATTCAGGGCGGCGTCCGGGAACGGGAGCTCGGTGAGGGAGCCCTCGGCCAGGCGCAGGCGGTCGGACGAGACGTCGGCCGCGAACTCCGATCGGGCCCGCGCCAGCATGTCGGGGGAGAGCTCGACACCGGTCACCGTGCCGGACCCGATCCGGTCCAGTAGCAGGGTCAGCCCGATGCCCCCGCCGAATCCGATATCGGCAGCCGCGTCACCGGCGGCCACCTCGGTCGCCGTCACCGCGGCCTCGATCATCGGCCGGTTCCCGCGATTGAGGAGGTGCGCCACGCCCTTGCCCAGCACTCCGTGCGGATTTCCCAGCTGCCCGGCGACCGTCGACATCACCCGCGAGACAATCGGATTCATGCTCGACAGGCTACCCGCCGGTCACTCCGCCAGGACCTCGCAATGCGCTTGTCACGACGCGAGAACAATGCGGCGGACGCAACGTCGATGCAACGAAACCTGGTCTACCCTGGCCCATTTGGGCCAGAACCTGAGAATTGCCTTTGGATCCGGGAAGGAGGCCCGAAACGGCGGTAGGCTGACCATCGAGGGCGAGGCTTCCGGTGTCCCTCATCCGTCGGAAGCCTCGCCCTTCGGCTATCCATCCGGGCCCCCTCCGGCGGTAAATCGGGCCTAGGAAAAACCCGGTCGTTCGGCGATAATCCCAGCCCTTAGAATCGACCGGTGACCAGCGCAGCCCCTGAGAACCCGCGTAATCGTGCCGATGCCCTCCCCAAGAGCTGGAACCCCAGCGATGTCGAGGCCGACCTGTACGAGCGCTGGGTAGCCGCCGGTTACTTCACCGCCGACCCGGCTAGCGCCAAGCCCGCCTACTCGATCGTGCTGCCCCCGCCGAACGTCACCGGCACCCTGCACATGGGCCACGCCCTCGACCACACCCTCATGGACCTGCTCACCCGCCGCAAGCGCATGCAGGGCTTCGAGGTGCTCTGGCTGCCCGGCATGGACCACGCCGGCATCGCCACCCAGACCGTGGTGGAGAAGCAGCTCGCCGTCGACGGCAAGACCAAGGAGGACTTCGGCCGCGAGCTGTTCGTCGACAAGGTCTGGGACTGGAAGCGCGAGTCCGGGGGCCAGATCCAGGGCCAGATGCGCCGCCTCGGCGACGGTGTGGACTGGAGCCGCGACCGCTTCACCATGGACGACGGGCTCTCCCGTGCCGTGCAGACCATCTTCAAGCGCCTCTACGACGCGGGCCTCATCTACCGCGCCGAGCGCCTGGTGAACTGGTCGCCGGTGCTGCAGACCGGCATCTCCGACCTCGAGGTGGACCACAAGGAGGTCGAGGGCGAACTCGTCTCCCTGCGCTACGGCTCGCTGAACGACGATGAGCCGCACGTGATCGTGGCCACCACCCGGGTGGAGACGATGCTCGGTGACACGGCCGTCGCGGTGCATCCGGACGACGAGCGGTACCAGGCCCTCATCGGCTCCACGGTCTACCACCCGATCACCGGCCGCCAGATCCCCATCGTCGCCGACGACTACGTGGACCCCGAATTCGGTTCCGGCGCGGTCAAGATCACCCCGGCGCACGACCCCAACGACTTCGAGCTCGGCCTGCGCCACAACCTGCCCATGCCCACCATCATGGACAAGACCGGCAAGATCGCCGACAGCGGAACCGAATTCGACGGCATGGACCGCTTCGAGGCCCGGCTCAAGATCCGCGAGCGGCTCGAGGCCGAGGGCCGTGTGGTCGGGCGCAAGTACCCCTACATCCACCAGGTCGGCCACTCCGAGCGCTCCGGCGAACCCATCGAACCCCGCCTGTCCATGCAGTGGTGGGTGAAGGTCGAGGGCATCGCCAAGGCCGCCGGTGACGCGGTCCGCAACGGCGATGTCAAGATCCACCCCGCCAGCCAGGAACCGCGCTGGTTCGAGTGGGTCGACAACATGCACGACTGGAACATCTCGCGCCAGCTGTGGTGGGGTCACCGCATCCCGATCTGGTACGGCCCCGAGGGCGAGATCGTCTGCGTCGGACCCGACGAGCAGGCCCCCGAGGGCTACGTCCAGGACCCGGACGTGCTCGACACCTGGTTCTCCTCGGGCCTGTGGCCCTTCTCCACCATGGGCTGGCCGGACGCCACGCCCGAGCTGAGCACGTTCTATCCGACCAGCGTGCTGGTCACCGGCTACGACATCCTCTTCTTCTGGGTCGCCCGGATGATGATGTTCGGCATGTTCGTCTCCGACGACCCGGTGCTCACCGTCGGCAAGGACCCGAACCAGAAGCAGGTCCCGTTCCAGGACGTGTTCCTGCACGGCCTGATTCGCGACGAGTTCGGCAAGAAGATGTCCAAGTCGCGCGGCAACGGCATCGACCCGCTGGACTGGATCAACGAATACGGCGCCGACGCCACCCGATTCACCCTCGCCCGCGGCGCGCAGCCCGGCGGCGACCTCTCGGTCGGCACCCCGCACGTGACGGCCTCGCGCAGCTTCATCACGAAGCTGTTCAACGCCACCAAGTTCGCGCTCATGAACGGCGCGCAGCCGGGCGAACTGCCCGCGCGCGAGAGCCTCACCGACACCGACCGCTGGATCCTGGACCGCCTCGACGAGGTCGTCACCGAAGTCGATGCGGCCCTGGACCGTTACGAGTTCAGCAAGGCCCTCGAGGGTCTGTACCACTTCGCGTGGGACGAATTCTGCAGCTGGTACCTGGAATTGGCGAAGGTGCAGTTCGCCGAGTCCGAGGAGCGCGCGGCGAGCACCCGCCTGGTGCTCGGCACCGTCCTGGACGCCGTCCTGCGCCTGCTGCATCCGGCCGTCCCGTTCGTCACCGAGACGCTGTGGCAGGCCCTCACCGACGGCGCCGAGGGCGAGTCCATCGTCGTCTCGGCCTGGCCGGCCGTCTCCGGCGCCACCGCCGACGCGGCTGCGGCCCGCCGGGTTTCGGACACCCAGAAGCTGATCACCGAGATCCGCCGCTTCCGCTCCGACCAGGGCCTGGCCGATAGTCAGAAGGTGGCCGCCAAGCTCAACGGCATCGACACCGCCGACCTGCTCGCCCAGGAGGCCGGTATCGCCAACCTGGCCAAGCTCACCCCGGCCGGTGACGGCTTCGCCGCCACCGCCTCGCTCGAGGTGCGCCTGAGCACCGCCACGGTGACCGTCGAGATCGACACCTCCGGCACGGTCGACCTCGACGCCGAGCGCCGCCGCCTGGAGAAGGACCTCGCCGCCGCCCAGAAGGAACTGGCCGGCACCACCGGCAAGCTCGGCAACGAGGCGTTCCTGGCCAAGGCCCCCGAGGACGTGGTCGCGAAGATCAAGGCGCGCAAGGAGATCGCCGAGGGCGACGTCGAGCGGATCACCGCCCGCCTCGCCGAGATCGCCAAGCTGGCGGCCCAGTGAACGACGAACCGGAACGTCAGTACGCCGAGGGCGCCCCGCTGAGCAGCGGCACCTCGCCGGTGGACCTGGCCGAGATGGCGCTGGTCGAGGCCGAACTCGACCAGCGCTGGCCGGAAACCAAGATCGAGCCGTCGCTCACCCGCATCGCGACGCTGATGGACCTGCTGGGCTCGCCCCAGCAGTCGTATCCGGCCATCCACGTCGCCGGCACCAACGGCAAGACCTCGGTCACCCGCATGATCGACTCGCTGCTCACCGCGCTGCACCGGCGCACCGGGCGCATCACCAGCCCGCACCTGCAGCTGGCCACCGAGCGCATCGCCATCGACAACGCGCCCATCACGCCCGGGCGCTATGTCGAGATCTACCGCGAACTGCTGCCGTACGTGGAGATGATCGACGCGCAGTCGAAAGCCGTTGGCGGCCCGGCCATGTCGAAGTTCGAGGTGCTGACCGGGATGGCCTACGCGGCCTTCGCCGAAGCGCCGGTGGACGTGGCCGTGGTGGAGACCGGGATGGGCGGTCGCTGGGACGCCACCAATGTGATCGACGGCCAGGTCGCCGTCATCACCCCGATCGGGTTGGACCACATCGACTATCTGGGTCCCGACCTCACCTCCATCGCGGGGGAGAAGGCCGGGATCATCAAGAAGGCCCCCGCCGACGAACTCGTCCCGCGCGACACCGTCGCCGTCATCGCCCAGCAGGAACCCGAGGCCATGGAGGTGCTGCTGCGCCGCGCGGTCGAGGTCGACGCGGCGGTCGCCCGCGAAGGTGCGGAGTTCCAGGTGCTGTCCCGTCGCGTCGCCATCGGTGGCCAGATGCTGGAGCTGCAAGGGCTCGGCGGCGTCTACGACGAGATCTTCCTGCCCATGCACGGCGAACACCAGGCCCGCAACGCGGTGCTGGCGCTGGCCGCGGTCGAGGCGTTCTTCGGCGCGGGCGCGTCCCGGCAGCTCGACATCGACGCCGTACGAGCCGGATTCGCGGCCGCCGTCAGCCCCGGCCGGATGGAGCGCATGCGCAGCGCGCCCACCATCTTCATCGACGCCGCCCACAACCCGCACGGCGCCGCAGCCCTGGCGGCCACGCTGACCAGTGAATTCGACTTCCGCAAACTGGTCGGCGTGATCGCGGTGCTGGGCGACAAGGACGCCGGCGGCATCCTCGACGCCCTGGAACCGGTCTTCGACGAGATCGTCGTCACCGAGAACGGCTCCCCGCGCGCCCTGCCCGTCGACGACCTGGCCAACCTCGCGGTCCAGCGCTTCGGCGACGAACGCGTGGCCGTCGCCCACGACCTGGCCGACGCCATCGAGACCGCCATCGCCCTCGCCGAGGGCGGGGAGGACGGCGAACTGGTCTCCGGTGCGGGCATAGTCATCACCGGCTCGGTCGTCACCGCCGGGGCCGCCCGCAGCCTGTTCGGAAAGGATCCCGCATGACCTCCGACGCCACGCCCGACGTCCCGCCGCCCGCCACCGACCCGTGGAAGGGCCTGCGCGGCGTCATGGCCGGCACCCTGGTTCTCGAGGCCATCACCGTGCTGCTGGCGCTGCCGGTGATCGGCGCGGTCGGCGGCGGCCTGCGCTGGTGGTCCGTCCTCTACGTGGTCGGCCTGGCCGTGGTCATGTTCCTCGGTGCAGGCCTGCAGCGCCGGCCCTGGGCCATCCCGTTCAACCTGGCCCTGCAGGCGGCCCTGCTGCTCGGCGGCTTCATCCACCTGTCGATCCTGGTGATCGGCGTGGTCTTCGTCGCTGTCTGGGCCTTCATCCTGTTCCTGCGCTCCGATGTGCAGAAGCGCATGAACGCGGGCCAGCTGCCCAGCCAGCGCATGTCCGGAGCCTGAATAATTCGCGACAATCCACGCAGACCGGGGCATCCGTCCCGGTCTGCGTTTTTCCTGCTGAGTGACCGCCGGTTACAGTGGCCGCGTGACTGAGCAGACGTTGGTACTCATCAAGCCGGATGGCGTGGCCCGCGGCCTCGTCGGGGAGATCATCACCCGGATCGAGCGCAAGGGTCTGAAGATCGCGGCGCTGAAGCTCGTGAACGTCTCGCCCGAGCTGGCCGCCGTGCACTACGCCGAGCATGCCGAGCGCCCGTTCTTCGGATCGCTCATCGAATTCATCACCTCCGGCCCGGTGGTCGCGGCCGTGCTCGAGGGCCCGCGCGCCATCACCGCATTCCGTCAGATCGCGGGCGGGACCGACCCGGTCGAGAAGGCCGTCCCCGGCAGCATCCGCGGCGACTACGCCCTCGAGACCCAGTACAACCTCGTGCACGGCTCCGACTCGCCCGAGTCCGCCAAGCGCGAGATCTCGCTCTGGTTCCCGGAATTCGCGCTCTGAACCCGTGCGGGGCACCGCTCCCCGCACACACTCGATAGGTCCGGGGGAGACCCCGAAGGCAGAGGCAGCCGCCCGCCCCTGCGCCCCGGAAGGCAGGCGCGGGCGGGCGGCTCTCCGCCGCACACCGGTCGGATGCGGCGCGGTCCGCGTGAGACTCGCGAGACCCGCTCCGGGCCGCGCGGGCACGACGCCCCGGCGTGGTGTGGGATACTGGCTCTGGAAGTGACCGACGCCGGCCGTTTGCGGCAGGTGTCGATCACCTTCGAATTGACACCGCGGAGCGACGGACGATCATCGCTGCCGCCGACGGCTTCCAAGACTCGGCCGCCGGGCAGGCACGCTGGATGAACGCTTGTGACACGGAGTTGAGCCAAACCAAACCAGGCGCCACGTGACCTGTTAGCCCGAACGACGAGATATTGGTGATAACGGGGCACGCGGCGCGAAGACTTACGATCTCGCGCCCCCGGGCGTGAGGCCAACAAGACAGCGCCCCCGCGTCGGCCGCGTCGCTCCTCGGAGGAACGCGCCCGGGGGCCCCGAGGAGATTTCGTGGCCGATCAAGAGCCGCTGGAAGCATCGCAGAGCAACGGTCAAGGGGAGGGCGCTCAGATCACCCCGGCTGCCGAACAATTGCCGGAACGGATCCGAGTGCACGCACTGGCGAAGCTGCTGGGCACTACCAGCAAACGTATTCTGGCCCACCTGACCGAGATGGGCGCGCAGGCGCGAAGCCCGCAATCGAGTCTGGACCGCACCGTCGCCGAAACCGTCCGCGACGCCTTCGGCCCGCGTGACGTCGAGCTCGTCGAACCCGCCCCGGCCGGGCCCGAGCCGATCGCCGAGGCGACCGTCGACGCGGCCATCGCCGCCGGCGACGACCGGGCGGCCGACGAGATCGCCGCCGAGGAGGTGGAGGCCGTCGAGGACACCGCGGCCGCCGCGCCCGCGGTCAAGCAGACCACCCTGTTCGCGAGCCCGTTCCAGAGCGAGCCGCTGATCGAGGAGCCGGTCCAGTACCAGCCGTCCGCCGTGGTGGCCGCACCGCTGTTCCAGGCGCCCGACGCCGCGGCAGCCGAGGACGCCCGCCGCCAGCGCCGCGCCGAGCGCGCCGGTCGCAAGGCCCGGGCCGAGGAGCGGGCCGCCGAGGAGCAGGAGCTCGAGGCCAAGGCCGTCACCGAGGAAGCCGCGTCCGAGGACACCGAGGACGAGGGCGAGTGGGAGGGCGACCAGGACCGCGACCAGCGCGGTGAAGGCACCTCGCGGCGTCGCCGCCGGGGACGCCGGGGTCGCGGCCGCGGTCGTGGCGAACAGCACGGCGACAACGACACCGATGAGGCCGAGGGCGACGAGCAGCCCGAGGGCGAGGCCGACGAGTCGGCCGAATCCGCCGACACCGACGTCGCCGAGGACGAGGACGAGGGCGCGGCCGTGCCCGAGGGCTCGAGCAGCCGTCGCCGCCGTCGCCGTCGCCGCCGCAAGGGCGGAGACGACAACGAGCCCGAGGCCGCCGACGACGATCCGCCGAACACCGTCGTGCACGAGCGCGAGCCGCGCAGCAAGCGCCGCGCCGCGCAGGTGGACGAGGTGCAGGGCATCAGCGGCTCGACCCGCCTGGAGGCCAAGCGCCAGCGTCGCCGGGACGGTCGCGAGGCCGGCCGCCGGCGTCCGCCCATCCTGACCGAGTCGGAGTTCCTGGCCCGCCGCGAAGCGGTGGACCGGGTGATGGTGGTGCGCGAGAAGCACTTCTCCGAGCACCCCACCTCCACCACCCAGGTCGCGGTGCTCGAGGACAACATCCTGGTCGAGCACTTCGTGACCTCCACGGGTTCGGCGTCCATGGTCGGCAATGTGTACCTGGGCAAGGTGCAGAACGTGCTGCCGTCGATGGAGGCGGCGTTCGTCGACATCGGCCGCGGCCGCAACGGCGTGCTGTATGCGGGTGAGGTGAACTGGGAGGCCGCCGGTCTGGGCGGCAAGGAGCGCAAGATCGAGCAGGCGCTGCGGCCCGGTGACACCGTGCTGGTGCAGGTCTCGAAGGATCCGGTGGGCCACAAGGGCGCCCGCCTGACCACGCAGATCAGCCTGGCCGGTCGCTTCCTGGTGTACGTGCCGGGCGGTACCTCGACCGGTATCTCCCGCAAGCTGCCCGATACCGAGCGCAAGCGGCTCAAGGAGATCCTGCGCGACATCGTGCCGCAGGACGCGGGCGTCATCATCCGCACCGCGTCGGAGGGTGTCTCCGAGGCGGAGCTGGCCCGCGATGTGGAACGGCTGCAGGCGACCTGGCGCACCATCGAGGACCAGTCCAAGAACGGCTCGGGCGCGCCCAAGACCCTGTACGAAGAGCCGGACCTGCTGGTCAAGGTGGTCCGCGACCTGTTCAACGAGGACTTCTCGAAGCTGGTCATCGAGGGCGAGCGCGCCTGGACCACGGTGGAGAACTACGTCCGCACGGTCGCCCCGGACATGCTGGCCCGGGTCGAGCGCCACGAGAACAACGGCGTGGACGTGTTCGGTTCCCTGCGCATCGACGAGCAGCTGGCCAAGGCGCTCGACCGCAAGGTGTGGCTGCCCTCCGGCGGCACCCTGGTGATCGATCGCACCGAGGCCATGACCGTCATCGACGTCAACACCGGCAAGTTCACCGGGTCGGGCGGGTCGAATCTCGAAGAGACCGTGACCCGCAACAACCTGGAGGCGGCCGAGGAGATCGTGCGCCAGATGCGGCTGCGCGATATCGGCGGCATGATCGTCGTCGACTTCATCGACATGGTCCTGGAGTCGAACCGGGATCTGGTGCTGCGCCGCCTCACCGAGGCGCTGGGCCGGGACCGCACCCGCCACCAGGTGTCCGAGGTCACCTCGCTGGGCCTGGTCCAGATGACCCGCAAGAAGCTGGGAACCGGCCTGGTCGAGGCGTTCTCCACCACCTGCGAGACCTGCCACGGCCGCGGCATCCTGGTGCACAACTACCCCGTCGAGTCGTCGGCTCCGGCCGGGGAGAGCGGCGAGGGTGTGAGCCGTCGCGAGGGTTCGCGCCGCCGCCGCAAGGACCGCAGCGCGGCCGCCGCCGAGGCCCCGGCCGTCGAGCCGGTGGTCGAGGAGAAGGCCGAGAAGCACGAGGTCAAGGCCGAGCAGGCCGCGGCCAAGCGCGCCCACCCGGTCGCCATGGCCATGGCCGCGCACGCCGCCGAGGAGGCCGTGCACGCGGCGGACGAGGATGCCATCGCGGCCGCCGATGCCGCGAATGCGGTGCTGGCCGAGGGTGAATCGGTGAGCGTGGCCGATGTCGCGGCCGCCGAGTCCGTCATCGTCCGCGAGGCCGAGAACGCCGCCGCCGAGGCCGCCCTGGCCGAGCACGCGGTGTCCGAGATCGAGACCGCCACCGAGGAGGCGGCGGTCGAGACCGCGCCGGCCACCAACGGCACCGCGCCCGCCGTGGACACTGTCGTGGTCGAGTCCGAGCCTGTGGCAACGGAATCGCCGATCGCAGAGGCCCACGCTGCCGTCGCCGCCGTGGCCGCCGCGGAAGCGCAGCCCGGTCGTCGTCCCACCCGTCGCCGGGTGGCGCGCACGGCCTCGGCCCCGGCCGCCGACAGCCAGGGCGCGGTGTTCGTGCTCTCCAGCACGGATCAGTCCGACAAGCCGGGCTTCAACCTGGACGATCTGGCTCCGGCCGCGGTGCCGCCGCGGTCCCGCCCGCGTCGCCGGGCCGCGGGCCGTCCTGCCGGTGCGCCGGAGGGCGAGAATTAGCCGGCTCCCGTCAGCAAGGCCGTGGCCCCGCCGAATTCCGGCGGGGCCACGGCCTTTTCGGGCGGTGACGAACACCATCGGGGGTGGGGTGAGGCCCGGTTTGGAGGGGGTCGGCCGTGTCCTGTAGTCTTGGTCAGTCGCTGCCCCCTGCGACGGCACTCTGTTGTGACTAGTGCTGTGAGTGGGCCAGGTTCGGTTCGGTAGAACCAAAGGCCCGAGGCGGCGGTGAAAACCACCAGACCAGTCTGCGGCGGTTTCCGGTGCGAACCGGACGACCGGCCGTGTGAGCAGAGTGCCGAGCACTTCGCGCACTTGTAAAGAAAGAAGGGCAGCCGACCGATGGCAACGTACGCAATCGTCAAGACCGGCGGAAAGCAGTACAAGGTCGCGGTCGGTGACCTGGTGAAGGTCGAGAAGATCGAGGGTGAGCCGGGCACTGCGGTGTCCCTGGCGCCGGTGCTGGTCGTTGACGGCGCCGAGCTGACCACCGATGCTGACAAGCTGGCGAAGGTTTCCGTGTCCGCCGAGGTCGTCGAACAGACCAAGGGCCCGAAGATCCGCATCCACAAGTTCAAGAACAAGACCGGCTACCACAAGCGTCAGGGCCACCGTCAGAAGCTGACGGTCCTGAAGGTCACCGGCATCAAGTAATCCGACTTGGGGTTCGCACCCCGGCACGAGGAGTTCTGAAATGGCACATAAGAAGGGTGCATCCAGCTCGCGCAATGGTCGCGATTCGAATGCCCAGCGGCTCGGTGTGAAGCGCTTCGGCGGTCAGACCGTCAAGGCCGGCGAGATCCTGGTTCGTCAGCGCGGCACGCACTTCCACCCCGGCGTCAACGTCGGCCGTGGCGGCGACGACACGCTGTTCGCCCTCGAGGCGGGCGCGGTGCAGTTCGGCACCAAGCGTGGCCGCAAGACCGTCAACATCGTGGTTCCGGAGCCGGTGAACGCCTGACCGGCGCACCGGAGTTCGCTCCACAAGCTTCCGAAGCGGGTCAGGGTTTGGATTAACCCTGGCCCGCTTTGCTGTTTACAGCAGCACCACACCGCCGATGCGAACCAGCCCGGAGCGCAGCGGAGGGCAAATTAGACAGAGTCGACTAGTCCTGAAGGAGGATGATCACCGATATGTCCAAATTCATCGACCGTGTCGTTTTGCACGTGCGCGCGGGCAAGGGTGGGCACGGGTGTGCCTCGGTGCGGCGTGAGAAGTTCATGCCCCTGGGTGGCCCGGATGGCGGCAATGGTGGCAATGGCGGGGATGTGATCCTCGAGGTCGACCCCAATGTGCACACGCTGCTGGACTTCCACTTCCACCCGCATGCCAAGGGCGGCAACGGCAAGCCCGGTGAGGGCGGCAACCGCAATGGCAAGCAGGGCGAGGGGCTGCTGCTGAAGGTGCCGGACGGCACCGTCGTCATGGGCACCGACGGTGAGGTGCTGGCCGACCTGATCGGGGTGGGTTCGACGTACGTGGCGGCCCGGGGCGGCCGCGGCGGGCTGGGCAATGCCGCGCTGGTGTCCAAGTCGCGCAAGGCGCCCGGTTTCGCGCTGCTCGGCGAGGACGGCCAGGAGCGCGAGCTGGTGCTCGAGCTGAAGTCGGTGGCGGATGTGGGCCTGGTGGGCTTCCCGTCGGCCGGCAAGTCGTCGCTGGTGTCGGTGCTGTCGGCGGCCAAGCCGAAGATCGCGGACTACCCGTTCACCACGCTGGTGCCGAACCTCGGTGTGGTGCTGTCGGGTGACACCACGTTCACCGTGGCCGATGTGCCCGGTCTGATCCCGGGTGCGAGCGAGGGCCGCGGCCTGGGCCTGGATTTCCTGCGGCATCTGGAGCGCTGCGCGGTACTGGCCCACGTGGTGGACTGCGCCACGCTGGAGCCGGGCCGTGACCCGGTGTCGGATGTGGACGCGCTGGAGGCCGAGCTGGCCGCGTACCAGCCCGCGCTGGTGGGCGACGCCGGTCTGGGTGATCTGGCGGATCGCCCGCGCGTGGTCATCCTGAACAAGGCCGATATCCCGGATGCCGACGAGCTGGCCGAGTTCGTGCTGCCGGAGTTCGAGAAGCGCGGCTGGCCGGTCTACAAGATCTCGGCGGTGAGCCGGGAAGGCTTGCGGCCGTTGACCTTCGCGCTGGCGGAGATGGTCGCCGAGTACCGGGCGGCGCATCCGAAGGCGGAGCCGAAGCGGCAGATCATCCGACCGGTCGCCAAGGGCGACAGCGGTTTCCGGGTCATTCAGGATCCCGAGGTCGAGGGCGGCTTCATCGTCATCGGCGAGCGGCCCGAGCGGTGGGTGCACCAGACCCAGTTCGACAATGACGAGGCCGTCGGCTACCTGGCCGACCGGCTGGCCCGCCTCGGCGTCGAGGACGAGTTGGTCAAGCTCGGCGCGGAGCCGGGTGCGTCGGTCACCATCGCGGATTACTGCTTCGATTGGGAGCCTTCGATTTCCGCCGGTGTGGAGACCCTGATGACCCGCCGCGGCGTGGACCCGCGCCTGGATCAGACCGAACGCATCGGCGCCGCCGAGCGCAAGCACGCCTCGCGTGTGCGCCGCGGTCTGGTGACCGAGGACGACGAGTAATACAGTGCCGCAGGGCTGTTCGCGACGGAGCGGGCGGCCGATGCGAGTGGGCAACGGATTCGGGTGCGACGGTGCTGCGGCGCCGCGGGCGAATTGAGGTGTGGTGCAAGTGGGTTCGAGCGGCACTCAGGTGACGGGACAGGGCGCTGGACTCGGGGAGCGCAGTGCTGGATCCGGAGAGCTCAGTGCGGCGCGGCAGGCGATCGCGTCGGCGCGCAGTGTGGTGGTGAAGATCGGCTCGTCGGCGCTGACCTCCCTGGAGGGCGGCCTCGATACCGGTCGGCTGGACCGGCTGGCCGATGCGGTCGAGGCCCGCATGCGCGCGGGATCGGATCTGGTGGTGGTGTCCTCGGGCGCCATCGGCGCGGGCATGGCTCCGCTCGGATTGTCCAAGCGCCCAAGGGATCTTGCCACCAAGCAGGCCGCCGCGAGTGTCGGGCAGCTGGCGCTGGCGCACGCCTGGGGCACCTCCTTCGCCCGCTACGATCGCGTCGTCGGCCAGGTGCTGTTGAGCGCGGGCGACTTCGGCCGCCGCGAGCCGCACCGCAATGCCCAGCGCACCCTGGACCGCCTGCGCTCACTGCACGCCATCGCGGTGGTGAACGAGAACGACACTGTCGCAACGGAAGAGATCCGGTTCGGCGACAATGACCGGCTGGCGGCGCTGGTGGCCCACCTGGTCGGCGCGGATGCCCTGATCCTGCTGTCGGATGTCGACGGCCTCTACGACGGCGATCCGCGTAAGGGTGCGGCGAACTTCATTCCCGAGGTGCGCAGCAGCGCCGATCTGGACGGCGTCATCGCCGGATCCGGTGGCGCGCTGGGCACCGGCGGTATGGCCTCGAAGCTGTCGGCGGCCCGCCTGGCCGCGGATGCCGGCGTGCCGGTGCTGCTGGCCGCGGCTTCGGATGCGGCGGCAGCGCTTTCGGGCGCGACCGTGGGCACCGCCTTCGCCGCGCGTCCGGTGCGGCTCTCGGCTCGCAAGTTCTGGGTCCGGCACGCCGCCGACGCCCGGGGCGCGGTGCATCTGGACGCGGGCGCGGTCGCGGCCGTGTCGGAGCGCCGCCACTCGCTGCTGGCGGCGGGCATCACCGAGGTGGCGGGTCACTTCTATGCCGGTGATGTCATCGATCTGATCGCGCCCGACGGCCGGCTCGTCGCCCGCGGCGTGGCCGCCTATGACAGCGACGAATTGGAGACCATGAAGGGCCGTTCCACCACCGCCCTCCCCGACAGCATGCAGCGCCCGGTCGTGCATGCCGACGATCTGGTGAAGGTCTAGCCGTGGTGAAGGTCTGGTTTCGCCCCCGGCACGCGAAGGCGAAGTGCCGGTTACGGGCGAATTGCATTGGGGGAGAGGCGAAGTAACGCCACGAACCGGTCAGTTGGTCGCTCGGGCGAGGGGCAGGGGGAAGGCGGGGGAAGGGCAGTGGGCGGGACGGCCCGGAGGTTCATGCTTGAGGAGCACCCGGTGCCGCATCGAGATGTGCCCTTCGCCGATAGCGGTCGCCTGGATCCGGCGCGGTCCGCCCTTGCCGCGCCGGGCTCGCGGTCCGGTGATCGCCCGCGGCTCCGGGTGCGCCGCACCGCCCGTGGAGGTAGGTATGTACGTACCGCAACCTGATAGCACACAGCTGTGGCGGGCGAGCGGACGTGACACGAGTTTCGAGGAGAGGTTCGCCGAACGCCCACTACTGCCCGATTGGCATGAACTGCTGGCCGCCTTCTGCGGCCACATCGGTGATCAGCCCGAAGACCACGCGGTCACCCGCTGGGCTCGGGCGCTGGCCGAACTGCACCTGCAGCGGCGGGAACAGTCCGGCGATGCGGGCGGGATCGACGAGCTACGCGCTCAACTGGTCTCGTTCATCGACGAGTGGGTGACGAGCCGGGCGCTGCCGAGGGGTGCAGCGCGGGCCGAATCCCTCGGGGCCGTGGTGGATGCCATGGCGGCCGCCCATGTGCGCGCCGTGCATCTGCTCCGGACGGCCGAGAACGTATCGGACGAACAAGTACACGCCGCCTGGTTCCTGCTGGCGCAGATGGCGGACGGCTGGACCGATCGGGCCGCAGGGGTTGTCGGCCCGAGAATCCGCCGCTCCGCCTGAAGTGCCGGCGCGGCAACCGCATCCGGGTGGCGGCGGGAGGCCCGCGTCGGGCGTGTGACCTAGCGCGTCACACGCCCCGCGGGCGCCTCACTGACCGGGCGGGCAGGCCCGGTCACCACGCCGGATGGGCCTCGATCACGCAGTCGGGGGCGGCGGTCGCGGTCACCCCGGTGAGCACGAATCCGCTGCGGGAGAGCAGGTTTCCGAATTCGGTCTGGGTGCGTTCCCGGCCGCCCGGGGTCTGGATCAGCATCTCCAGGTCGATGATCTTGCCCGGGTGGGGGCGGTGGTGTTGCGGCATGACCATTTCGATGATGAGCAGGCGCGCCTCGGATTCCATCGCGGCGCGGATGGTGCGCAGGATGCGTTCGGCATCCTCGTCCGACCAGTCGTGCAGGATGTGTTTGAGCAGGTAGGCGTCGGCGCCCTTGGGGACCGAGTCGAAGAAGCTGCCCGGCTCGAAGGTCAGACGGCCGGTCAGGCCCGGTATCCGGAGCTTTTCCTCGAGGCCTTCCTGCACGCGGGGCAGGTCGAAGATGGTGCCGCGCATGGAGGGGTGGCGTTGCAGGATGTCGACGAGCAGGCTGCCGCGCCCGCCGCCGACATCCACGATCGAGCCGAACCGGCCGAAGTCGAAGGCTGCCTGCAACGGCTCGTTGGACAGACTGCTGACACTGGTCATGGCGCGGTCGAAGATCTCCCCGGCCTCGGGGTGTTTGTCGGCGAACTCGAAGAACTCCATGCCTTCCAGCTCGGGCCAGAGTGATCCGCCGGACCGGACCGAGCCGCTGAGGTGCGTCCAGTGCTTGCGATGCAGATCGGCCCCGAAGAACAGGAGCAGATCCCGCAGCGTGACCGGCGCATCCGAACACAGCGCCTGCGACATGCCGGTCAGCTCGTACGCGCCGTCCCGGCGCTGGGCGAACACGCCCGCACTGATCAGCAGGCGCATGAGCCGCCGCAGCGCGTCCACGTTCGCGCCGACCGCCGCTGCGAGGTCGGCCGGCTGCCTGGGGCCTTCGGCGAGCGCGTCGGCGATGCCCAGCTCGGCCGCCGCGCAGGTGGCCTGACTGAGATATCCGGCCGTGGCCAGTTCCAGGAGCGCGATGTGCCCGGGAACCATCCGCCGATGCAGGGCGTACATGCCGTCGCGGAGCCAGGTGATGGCGCGCAGCAACGGCAACGGTGGAGCTTTGAGTGATGCGGACGCCATTGATGAACTCCCCAGGATCGTTCGGCGACTGCGGGATTTGCCTGAGCCTACGCGCTGCGTCCCTGGTGGGCAGTGATTTCCGTGACGGCCGCGCAATCAGCCCGGCGGGGCGCGGGTCAGGCGGCGGTGAAGGCGGCGGCGTGCTCGCGGGCCCACTGCGCGAAGGTGCGGCCCGGGACGCCCAGCAGGGTGTCGGTGGTGTCGGCCGGGGTCTCGGGCTGCTCGGTGGTGAGCGCCCAGATGGTCAGCAGGGCGTCCACGATGTACGGCGGCATGGTTTGCGACAGCTGTGCCTGCGCCTGCTCCGGGGTGATGGTGACGATCGGGATCTCCCGGCCGATGGCCTCCGACAGCGCGGCGATCTGCGCGCGGAAGCTGATCGCCTCGGGGCCGGTGAGACTGACTGTGCGGCCGCGCAATTCGGGGCCGGTGAGGGCGGCGACGGCGATATCGGCGATATCCAGCGGGTGGATCATGGCCAGGGCGGCGTCCGGGTAGGCGTGCTCGATGGGCTGTCCCGCCGAGACGGCCGGGATCCAGCCGAAGGCATTGCTGTCGAATCCGCCTGGTCGCAGCGTGGTGGTGGCGAGAGTCGAAGCGGCGAGCGCCTTTTCGACCGCCAGGTGGCTGGCGCCGATGGGATTGGAAGCGGCGTCGGGGGAGTCGACCGCGGAGGACGACAGCAGTACGACGTGCTCGACTCCGGCCTGCTCGGCGGCCCGCACGAAGGTGGTCGCGGTGCCGGGATCGGCGTAGAGGAAGACCTGGCGCACGTTTTCCAGTGCGGCGGTGAGGCTTTCGGGATCGTCGCCGCGCAGTGCGACGACCTCGATTCCGGCGGGAAGGTCGAGGGCGGACGGGTCCTTGCTGGCCGCGCGGACGGGCAGCCCCCGGGCGTGCAGGGTCGTGAGGACGGCGCGGCCGATCTGGCCGCGGGCGCCGGTGACGAGGATGGTCATGGCGTACTCCGATCGAGTGAGAATCCATGCAGATGGACAAATGCATGCTGTCATGCACACATTTGCGAGTCAACACATATGTTCGCGAATGCATGCAGATACGATGTGCCCATGACCCAGGACGACCGCACCCCCGACGAGCTGCTCGATGCCATCGGACCGGCATTCGGCAAGCTCCGCCGCGGTGTCCTCCAGGAGGTCGAAGACCCCATCAGCACCAAGGATTCGACCCGCGCCCTGCTGCTGGGCATGGTGCTCGGCTGCCCTCAGGGCACCGGCCAGGACCCCCGCGAGCCCGGGCAGGAGATGACGGTCGGCGGTATCGCCGCGGGCATGTGCGTCGATCCCTCGGTGGCCAGCCGCATGGTCACCGACAGCATCAAGGCGGGCTACTTGCGGCGCGTCCCCTCCCAGCGGGACGGCCGCCGCGCGGTCCTCGAGCTGAGCGAGCAGGGCCTCGAGTTCATGCGCACCTTCCGTCGCCGGCAACGTGCCGCGTACGAATACATCACCGCCGAATGGCCCGAACGCGACCGCCTCGAATTCGCGCGCTTGATGCTCCGCTACGTCGACGCCATCGACGACCTCAAGAACCGCCGCCCGCCCGCCGACGACTGAGCTCGCGGGCGATCAGGACGGGGTGGCCAGGGCGAAGGGGAGGACGGCGGCGGCGCCCGCGGCGCGGAGCATGCGGGCGGCCATGGTGAAGGTCCAGCCGGTGTCGGTCAGGGTGTCGACCAGCAGGATGCGCTCCGCCTCCCCGCGCTTGCCGTCGACCGAGCTGAGATCCGGTGTCTCCCAGGCATTGTGGAGGGCGGCCACCCGGTGGGCCGAGTTGGCGGCGGAGACCGGAGGCAGGTCGGGGCGCAGGTGGAGGACGCCGAGGTCCGGTAGGCGGCCGACCTCGGCGAGGCGGGCGGCCAGTGAGCGGGTCAGGATCGGGTGGGCGCCGGAGTCCAGGGCCATGACGGCGGTGGGGCGCTGGGCCCAATTCCATTCGCGCAGCACGGTGGTGCAGGCGCGGAAGACCTCGTCGGGGATCGGGGCATCGGGGCCGTCGAGCAGTGGGCGCAGGCGCTGACCCCAGCCGAGGTTGCTGAGGCGGCCCAGGACGCGGCCGGTCTCGGGGCCGTCGGTGATCTTGCCGGACAACGGTATTCCGAGTTTGGCCAGGCCGGTGGGCCACTGCTTCCGGGGCGCGAGGTCGATGCCGGGGCGGTCCAGGCGGGTGCGAATATCGGCCAGGTCGGCGGCGTCGACGGCGATGTCCAGGCGGGTGCCGGTGCAGTTGTCGCAGCGTCCGCAGCGGGCGTCGGCGGTGAGGCCGGGATCGTCGAGTTGCCTGCGCAGGAACGTCATCCGGCACTCGGCGGTGGACTCGTAGTCGATCATGGCCTGCTGCTCGGCCTCGCGCGCCACACTGAGCCGCTCGTAGCGTTCGGTGTCGTAGGCCCAGGGCTGACCGGTGCCCAGCCAGCCGCCGCGCACCCGGCGCACCGCGCCGTCCACGTCCAGCACCTTGAGCACCATCTCCAGGCGGGAGCGGTTGAGCTCGACCAGCGGTTCCAGGGCGGCGGTGGACAGCGGCCGGTCGGTGTCGAGGGCGGCGAGCACCGAGCGCACGATGTGCTCGCGCGGGAAGGCCACCGACGCGAAGTAACTCCAGATCTGCCGGTCCTCGTGGCCGGGCAGCAGCACCACCTCGGCCCGCTCGGTGCCGCGGCCGGCACGGCCCACCTGCTGGTAGTAGGAGATGGGGGAGGAGGGCGCGCCGAGATGTACGACGAAGCCGAGATCCGGCTTGTCGAAACCCATTCCGAGCGCGGAGGTGGCGATGAGCGCCTTCACCTCGTTGTTCAGCAGTGCGGCCTCGAGGGCTTCGCGTTCGGTGGGGTCGGTCTGCCCGGTGTAGGCGGCGACGTGGTGTCCGTGCGAGTTGAGAACGTCGGCGAGATCGTGGGCCGCGGCCACCGTGAGCGTGTAGACGATGCCGGAGCCCGTCAGTTCGTGCAGCCGCCGGCTGAGCCAGGCCGTGCGCTGCACCGCATCGGGGATGCGCACCACCGACAGATGCAGGGACTCCCGGTCCAGACTGCCGCGCAAAACCAATGTATCCGTGCCGATCTGGGTCGCCACATCGGTCACCACCCGGTCGTTGGCGGTGGCCGTGGTCGCCAATACCGGCACCTCGGACCCGAGATCGGCGATGAGCGTGCGGATCCGCCGATAGTCCGGCCGGAAGTCGTGACCCCAGTCGGACACACAGTGCGCCTCGTCGATCACCACGAGCCCCGCGTCCGCGGCCAGCTTGGGCAGCACCGAATCGCGAAAGTCCGGATTGTTCAAGCGCTCCGGACTCACCAGCAGCACGTCGACATCGCCGGCCGCCACCCGCGCGTGGATCTCGTCCCACTCGGTGACATTCCCCGAATTGATGGTCGCCGCAACGACTCCCGCGCGATCGGCTGCCGCGACCTGGTTGCGCATCAGGGCCAGCAGCGGCGACACGATCACCGTCGGCCCCCGCCCCTGCGCCCGCAGCAGCTTCGCGGAGATGAAGTACACCGCCGACTTGCCCCACCCGGTGCGTTGCACCACCAGTGCCCGCCGCCGCTGCACTACGAGCGCCTCGATCGCGATCCACTGATCCTCGCGCAGGCGCGCCTGCGGCCCGGCCAGCTCCCGCAGCAGCGACTCGGCGTCCTCCCGCAGGCCGCCCGCACGAACCGGCTCCGAGGCCGCCGAGCGGGGATCGGCGGTATCGGTCGACGGCCGGGACGTGCCGGTCGCCGCCGAGGCCGAAGGGTCGGTGCCGGGCGGGGTGGCGGGGTCGGTCGAGGTCACGCGCTCCATCGTGCCCCACCGCACCGACACCACCTGCCCGCCGCCCGGATTTTCGGCCAACTTCGCACCCCTTGCATGCCGCCCGGGCGCGCGACCCGCGCAAATACTCCGAACCGGACAAACGTTTGCCCTGTACAACACCGGTGGAGACCGCCTTGGTTGCGGTGGGGTCAAGATCGCGCGGAATCCCGTGCACGGACGGACAATAGGGTTCCGGGCACGAAGGGCGTCCGGGGGTGCGCAGGGAGACGCAGATGCCGGAGAAGTTTCCGTCGCCCGCGGGGTGGACTCCGCCGGGTACAGAGTTTCGCAGTAGTGGAGGTGTTTCGCGGACGGTGACCGGCGCGCTGATGGGGTTGATCCTGACCCCCGTCGGCATCGTCCTCGCCGCCCGCGGCGCGGCCGGCACCAGGCAGTGGACGATCCTCGGGGACTTCGCCGACCGCGTCGGGTCCACCGTCGAGATCCTCATTGCCGCAGTGGTGTTCCTGCTGGTGGCGGCCTTGGCCGCCTATTCGGCGGCGGGCACCATCATCGCCGGGCTGGTGTGGGGGGTGCTGCCCGGGATCATCCATTTCATCTTCCCGGACGACACCTTCCGCCTGATCGGCGATCTGCCGGTGTCCGATGACATGCACATCGCGCTGTTCCAGTGGCTGCAAACGGGATTCCCGCTCATCGTGGGCATCCTGCTGGTGGGTGCGGGTGCAGCGGCGACCTTCCGCCGCCGCTGACCCCGGTCAACCCTTCACACACAGCACCTGCCGCAGCGTGGCGACAATATCGACCAGGTCGGACTGGGCCGCGATGACCTGGTCGATGTCCTTGTAGGCCGCGGGGATCTCGTCGATCACCCCGGCGTCCTTGCGGGACTCCACGCCCTCGGTCTGCGCGACCAGGTCGGCCACGGTGAACTGGCGCTTGGCCGCATTGCGGCTCATCCGCCGGCCCGCGCCGTGCGACGCCGACTGGAACGAGGCCGGATTCCCCTTGCCTCGCACCACATATGAGCGCGTGCCCATCGACCCCGGAATCAGCGCCAGGTCGCCCGCGCCCGCACGCACCGCGCCCTTGCGGGTGACGAGCATGGGCATCCCGTCGATGATCTCCTCCGCCACATAGTTGTGGTGGCAGGAGATGGGATCGTCGAATCGCACGTCCAGACCGTGGAATTCGTCGCGCACTGCCTTGCAGACCAGGGCGAGCATGACGGCGCGGTTGCGCGCCGCGTACTCCTGGGCCCAGGTCAGGTCATGGCGGTAGGCATCCATTTCCGGTGTCCCGGAAAGGAATACCGCCAGGTCGCGATCCGGCAGATCCGCATTGTGCGGCAGTCTGCGGGCCACGGTCATGTGCCGCTCGGCGAGTTCCTTGCCGATATTGCGGCTTCCGGAATGCAGCAGGATCCACACGCGCTGCTCGGTGTCGATGCACAGCTCCTGGAAGTGGTTGCCGCCGCCCAGCGTTCCCATCTGCTTGTGTGCCTTGGACTCGCGTGCCTGGACGGCCGGATCCAGTGAATCGAACGCCTTCCAGAAGCGCTCCCACCCCGCGCGCAGGGTGGTGCCCGCCGCGCGCTGACCGAAAACCTCTGCGTTCAACCGGTTCACGTTCACCGGGTCGTGGTGGGCCGCGAATCCCACCGGCAGCACCGCCTCGATCCGTGATCGCAGCGAGTGCAGGTTGTCGGGCAGATCGGCCGCGGTCAGCGAGGTGAGCACGGCCTCCATTCCACAACCGATGTCCACCCCGACCGCCGCGGGCGCGACCGCGTCCTTCATGGCGATGACGGAGCCGACCGTCGCGCCCTTGCCCAGGTGCACGTCCGGCATCACCCGTACCCCGTATACCCACTTCAGTTGCGCGATATTCCGCAGCTGCTGCAGCGCGGCCGGCTCGACCTCGTGCTCGTGGGCCCACATGAGCGTCTGCGCCCGAGTACCGCGCAGCTCGACGGGAAACATGGGACTTTCCTTCCTCTCGACTGCCGTCCACGGTAGGTCCACCGCCCGTCCCGGTGCACCGTATTTATCCGGCGGTCAGGGTTCGACGAAATCCGCGGCGAGGCCGCACAGCTTCCAGGCACCGTTGCGCCGGACCATGGTGCCGGTGTAATCGATGTCCTTGAAGTAGCTGCGGTATTTCTCGGGGACGTTTGTGAAGGTTTCGTGGAATGCGAAGGTGGCGGAGTTCGGGTCGTTTTGGGTGACTCCGGTGACGGTGTTCGTGTAGCCGGCGTTCTTCACTTCCGCACCGAGTGATTTGTCGAATTGCGGGGTGTATTGGAAGACGATCTGGTCGATGGTGTCGGCGGTTTCGGGGCAGACCAGGGAGCGGAAGCCCTCCCAGTCGCGAGCATTGGAGGTGGCCGCGACGGCCGTGGCGGCATTCACCAATTCCGGATCGAGGGTGGTCGGATCGCCGGGAGTGACCGTTTTATCCGGCGCATTGAATACCACCGGCGCGGGCAGCGGCTGGTATCCACTCGCGTTGAGATCGGCGTCCATGGCGCGCCGCCAGCTGCCGTCGTCGATCATCATGCGGATGACCGTGGTGATGCGGCTCTGCAATTCGAGATCGCCCTTGCGCACGCCGACCCCGTAGCGCTCGCGGGTGAAGCGGTGCCCGACCACGCGCAGCACGCCCGGGTGTTCATGCGCGTATCCGGCCAGAATGACGTCGTCGGTGGTGACGGCGTCGATGGTGCCCGCGATCAGGTCGGCGACGCACTCCGCGTAGGTGTCGCGGGTGGCGAGCTTCACGTTCTGGGCGAAGCTGCGCCGGATCTTGTCTGCGGAGGTCGAGCCCTCGGCGGTGCAGACGGTGCGTCCGTTCAGGTCCTCGGGCTGGTCGATGGCGCGTTCGCTCTGCCGCACCAGCAGGTCCTGCCCGGCCAGCAGGTAGGGCCCGGCGAAGGAGACCAGTTGCTGGCGGGCGGCGGTGATGGAGTAGGAGGCGACGATGAAATCGACTGCGCCCGAGTTCAACAGGTCCTCGCGCTGATCGGTGCGGGCCTCGCGCCAGGTGATGTGGTCGGGGGTGACGCCGAGCTTGTCGGCGATGTAGACGGCGCTGTCGACATCGAAGCCGTAGGGTTTGCCGTCGGGTCCCTCGACCGATAGCCCGGGTTGATCGAATTTGATGCCGATGGTCAGCGTCCGCGGTGGCGCCGACAGCGGCGCGTCGTCGGGTTTCGGGGTGTTACCGCAGGCTGCGAGTGCCAGTCCGGTCATGACCGCGACGGCGCGGATCGCACGCTTCATCGAATCCGATCTCCTGTCGTCAACTCGTGCGGATGAACGTCGAAGAACAGCCCCGGGCCGAGGTGCCGGAGAGGCAACCGGTCAGCACATGGTGCATCAAAGCATCCGAGTTGAGAAAACGTGCGGACATCGCCGAACTGGACGCGCGATTCGCCCGCGCTTCAGTCAATTCCGCAATATTTCAGCGATTATTGCCCCAGGTTTGCGAACGGCCGGACGGGCTGGTCTCCGTGTGTTCCGGCCGGTCAGCGCGAGGTGCGTAATCCGTCGGTGATCACGGCGAAGGTGCGCTCGCGCAGTCCCGGGGTCGCGCCCGTGTCGTGTGCGGCGAGGAAGATGCCCTTGATGATGGTGAGCAGGTCGCCGACGCTGATGTCGGGCCGCACCGCGCCCGCCTGCTGGGCGCGGGAGAGCAGGGTCCCCAGTGCTGCTTCGAGGTCGCGCGAGACCGTGCGCGGGTATTCACCGCCGTTGGCGCGCAATGCGTCCGCGAGGTCGCGTTTGACGCCGCCCTGCAGGACCAGCTTCTCCAGGAATTCGAAGAACGCCGTCCCCGGATCGTCGGCGGTGGTCAGGTCGCGGGCGTGTGCGGTGATCTTCTCGACCTGATCCAGGATGGCGGCCTCGAAAAGCGCCTCCTTGGTGGGGAAGTGGCGGTACACCGTACCCGCCCCGACGCCGGCCCGCCGGGCGATCTCGTCCAGCGGCACCGAAAGGCCTTCGGCGGCAAAGGCTTCCTGGGCGGCGGCCAGCACCCGCTCGCGATTGCGGCGCGCATCGGCACGCAGGGGTCGATCCGTCACTCCGACAGCCTACCCACCCGTTGACAAACGGGGCGCACGCCCCGAATACTAACCGGGTCCAACGTTCCGTTTTTGGAGGCAGTCGTGTCCACTTCCGTCGAAACCCCTCGTGACCTTGTCGAACAGCTGTTTCAGAGCCTGCCCTCGCGCGATGCCGACCGGTTCGTCGCGCTCTTCGATCCGGATGCCGTATTCGAGATCCCGTTCCCGATTCCCGGTGAGCCCACCCGCATCGAGGGCCGGGAGGCGATCCGCGAGTACCTGGCCTCCCGCTGGTCGGGAATGCCGAGTCTGGAGCTGCATGGCATCCGTCCGGTCGTGCACGAGACCGGCGATCCGGAACTGCTCATCACCGAGGTCGATATCGACATCACCCGCCCGGGGCAGCCGCGCGCCTGGATTCGCAGCTCTGTCAATGTGATTCGCGTGCAGAACGGCCTGGTCACGCTCTTCCGTGACTACATGGACACCGGTCGGATCCTGACCATGCGGCAGGCGCTGCAGGGTTGAGCGTGTGACATCGATTACCCCACCCGATTGTCGACGAACAGTTAGTGCATTAACTATTATTGCCCTAACCAAGACGATCGAGGAGGGCTGAGCGGTGGAGTTGGAGGTCGAGGACCCGCTGCGGCTGGACCGGCAGGTGTGCTTCGCGCTGGCGGTGGCCAATCGGGCGGTGCTGGCGGTGTACCGGCCGCTGCTCGAGCCCATGGGCCTGACGCATCCGCAGTATCTGGTGATGCTGGCCCTGTGGGGTGAGGCGCCGATGTCGGTCAAGGACATCGGCGAGGCCATCCAACTCGATTCGCCGACGCTCTCGCCGCTGCTGAAGCGGCTGGAGACGGCCGGGCTCATCACTCGCCGGCGCGACAGTCACGACGAGCGCAATCTGGTCGTGGATCTGACCGAGGCCGGGCGCGAATTGCGCAGGGAGGCGGAACAGATTCCGCCGGCGGTGGTGGCGCGACTGGGGGTGAGCCTGGCGGATCTCGAGGAGCTGCGCGAGGTGCTGAACCGGGTCAACGCCGCGGCGCGGCGGTCGGTCTTGGCGGATGGCGAGCAGACCGGATCGACGAAGGGAAACCGGAAATGAAGCGCCCCAACCCTGTTCAGTGGCTCGGCTACTCGTGCGGGCGCGTGCTGCCCGAGGATCTGCACGAGTGGGTGCGCAACGACCTCACCGGCCCCTGGGCGGTGCCGCGGCACCTCGTGCGGCAGCTGGTGCCGTTGGTCCCGGTGTTCGCGCTGGCATTCCTGCTGCCGGGTGAGCTGTGGCTGAAGCTGGCGGTGATCCTGCTGGGCCTGCTGCTGGCGCTGTTCTACATCGTGGCCTACATGCCGATGAACCGGGCGCACCGCCTGGTGAAGCACGGCTTCCCCGAGGACCTGGAGAATCCGGCGCGGGCTGCCCGCCGGGCCGCCGAACGCGCGGCCTACGAGGCCCAGTACCCGCACTGAGCCTCGAAAACCGGTGCTACTGACCGCTTTCGGTGCAGGTGCTCGCAACGACGTGGGCGGCGCGGGGCTGCGCGCTGCCCAGGTCGGGGAACGGGGGAGCGCTCTGGCCGAGCCCGTTGACGGCGTTCTGTTCGGCCTCGTCGAGGCTCGCGCCCTGGGCCCAGCCCCAGGTGCCGTCCGCGCCCTGGGCGACCGCGCCGCAGCCGCCGGTGAAGCGGAGCACGATCTCACAGTCGTAGTTGGCGCAGTCGCGGATCGCGGCGGCGTCGGCGGTCACCTTGGTGGTGCCGATGTCGGCGACCGCGGCGTTCTTCAGCCGGGACAGGGCCAGCGTGCCGAAGGACTGGGGTGCGGCCCCGGCGGATCCCGCCAGGGCCGCGGTGAGGGTGATGGCCGCGGTGAGAGCGGCTGCCCCCGTGGCGAATCGGGCATGATTCGTCGCCGAGGGGATGAGGCGTGCGACCGGCAAGAGAATTCCTGACGTTTCAGATATGTGAACGCAGGTGATGCTAACCGGTCCGCCCGTGAACCCACGGGGAATTTCAGACGACGGGTGTGCGGGCCAGCGCCCGGCGCAGCGCGCTGAACGCGGTCGCATTGGCGCGCTGGGTTTCTCGCAGATGGAAGGCCATCGACATGAACCCGTGCACGGTGCCGTTCCAGCGGTGGATCTCGGTCTCGACGCCCGCCTCGCGCAGCCGCTGCCCGTAGGCCTCGCCCTCGTCGCGCAGCGGATCGAATTCCGCGGTGGCGATGTGGGCGGGCGGGAGTCCGGTCAGGTCCGCGATGGTGGGATTGGCGTAGGGGTCGGACTTCTCGGTGTCCGAGAACAGGTACTGCTCCCAGTACCACCGAATGTGGGCCGCGGTGGTGAAGTAGCCCTCGGCGTTCTCGGTGTGGGAGGGGCGGTCGCAGTTCGGGTCCAGCAGCGGGTACATGAGCAGCTGGAACGCGATGTCGGGACCGCCGTTGTCGCGCGCGGTGAGGGCGGCGACGGTGGCGAGGTTGCCGCCCGCGCTGTCCCCGGCCACCGCGATGCGATCGGGATCCCCGCCCAGGGATTCGGCGTGGTCGGCGACCCAGCGCAGGACGGCGTAGGCGTCGTCGGCCGCGGCCGGGAAGCGGGCCTCCGGGGCGCGGCGGTAGTCGACCGAGACCACGATGACCCCGGCCTCGTTGGCCATGGTGCGGCAGAACCGATCGTGGGAGTCCAGGCTGCACAGCACGAATCCGCCGCCGTGGTAGAAGACCACCACGGCCGGAACGGGTTCGGCGTTCAGCGGCCGGTACAGGCGCACCGCCACCTCCGGCGCGTTCTCGGGCCCCGGCACCAGCCATTCCTCCACTCCCGCAACGGGAATCGGTTCGACGGCGGCGGCGGGGCGGGCGGCCAGGAAGGCCCGCGCTTCGGTGGCGTCGAGCACCTCGGTGCCCAGCGCCGGGAACGCCGCGGTGGCGGCGTCGACGAAGGTCTGCCATTCGGGGGACAGTGTCATTGCGGGCCTTCCTGGATCGCGCTGTCTTACTGCATGTTCCGCGGGATGAACTTGCCCGCCGCGAGGCCGCCGTCGACCGTCACCTCGGCGCCGGTGACGTAGGCGGAGGCGTCGGAGGCGAGGAAGGCGACCAGTTCGGCGACCTCCTCGGGCAGGCCGGTGCGCTCCAGCGGCAGGGTCGGGAAGCTGCCGGGGCCGGTGGTCAGGTAGGGCACCATCGGGGTGGCGATCGGGCCGGGATGCACGGAGTTGACCCGGATCTGGGCCGGGCCCAGCTCCAGGGCGGCGATCTTGGACAGGCCGCGCAGGCCCCACTTGGAGGAGCCGTAGGCGCTGTGGTTCATCAAGCCCTCGAGCCCGGCCTGCGAGGAGATGTTCACGATGGAGCCGCCGCCGGCCGCGGTCATGGCGGGCAGCACGGCCTTGATGCCGTGGAAGGCGCCGATCAGGTTGACCTTCAGGATGCGTTCCAGCTCTTCGGCGGTGGTCTCGGTGAGCGGCTTCATGATGTAGATGGCCGCATTGTTCACCAGCACGTCCAGCTTGCCGAACGTGTCGACGGCGACCTTGACGGCGGCGTCCCAGCTCTCGGCGTCGGTGACGTCGTGGCGCACGAAACGTGCGGCGTCGCCGAGGGATTCGGCGAGCTCCTTGCCCTCGGTCTCGAGCACGTCGGTGATGACCACCTTGGCGCCGCGCTCCACGAACAGTCGCGCCTCGGCCGCACCCTGGCCGCGGGCGGCGCCGGTGATCAGGGCGACTTTGCCTGTCAGATCAGCCATTTCGACCTCTTTCTGTGTCATCTACTTGTCGGTCGTCTACTGGTTACGACGGTGTTATCGGGTACGGAAGCGGGGGATGACCTTCTCGCCCCACTGGCGGATGGTTTCCAGGCATGCGTCCTGGGGCACGGTGCCCATCTGGATCAGGCACAGGATCTCGTCGGCCCCGGCCGCCTGCAGCCGCTCGACGTAGGCGATGGCGTCGTCGGCAGTGCCGTAGGCGTGCTCGGTATTGAAGATCGCGGTGGATCCGGTCTTCACCGGGATCTTGGCCTCGTGCAGGTAGGCGACGTGTTCGTCGGCGACCTGCTTCATCTTGGCGATCTCGTCGACGGCCGGGTCCACGGCCTCGTCGGGGACCGGACCGGCGCCGTAGTAGTACTTGATGGACTGGGCGAAGAAGCGCTGGCCGCGCGCGCCGATCTGCTGCGCTTTTTCCCGATCGTCGAGGACGATGGTCGGGCACAGCGCCGCGAAATGATCGTTGACCACGGTGGAGACGAAGCGTTCGCCGGTGCGGGCCGCGATGGCCTCGTCGTAGATGCCGCGCAGTTCGGCGATCTCCTCGATGCCCGCGAAACCCAGGACCAGCGCGCCGATTCCGTACTCGGCGGCCAGCTTCAGGGTGTCCTTCTTGGTGCAGGCCATGAACAGCGGCGGATGCGGGCGCTGCACCGGGCGCGGCAGCAGGTGGTGGGGGTCGATGTCCAGAAGCTCGCCGTGGTACTCGAATTCGCCCTCGGGGTCCTGCCAGGCGGCCGCGATCATGCGCAGCGATTCCTCGACCTCCTGATAGGTGCGGTCGGGATCGACTCCGCACATCGAGGTTTCGACGGTGGTCGCGCCGCGGCCGGCGCCCAGGTTCAGGCGGCCGCCGGAGAGCACGTCGAGCATGGCCGCGCGTTCAGCGGTGCGTACCGGATGATTGAAGCCGAACGGCATGCACACCACGCCGTGCCCGATGCGCACCCGCGAGGTCTTGGCGGCCACCCAGGTCAGGAAGATCTCCGGCGCGCTCATGTGCGCGTACCACTTGAGCCCGTGATGCTCGACGGCCCACACCGCGTCGAAGCCGACCTGATCCGCGAGCACGGCCTGCTCGACGCAATCGCGCAGCACCTGGGCCTCGTGCGCGGCGGTGGGGTCGGTCATCTGCGCTTCGAAGATCATCGAGAACTTCATCCGGGGCTCCTTGCCGCGACGCTGCCTCACCCGTCAGGGCGCTTATGCCTAACCGGAATACAACTGCACCCATAGCCTCAGGTCATGGGTCTGTCTCAGTGGCCGGGACCACATCGTGCCGGGGTTCCGCATCGGGACTTAGCGTCGGTTGACGAGCAGAGGAAGGGATGGAATCGGTGGGACAGCTGGACGGCAAGGTGGCGCTGGTGACGGGTGGCGCCCGGGGCATGGGAGCGGAGCACGTGCGCCGCTTCGTGGCCGAGGGCGCCAAGGTCGTGTTCGGTGATGTGCTGGACGACGAGGGCAAGGCGCTGGCCGCCGAGCTGGGCGCTGCCGTCCACTACGTGCACCACGACATCACCAGCGAAAGCGACTGGCAGGCAGCGGTTTCCGCGGCCACCACCACGTTCGGCAAGCTGGATGTGCTGATCAACAATGCCGGCATCCTGCGGTTCAAGCGCATCGTGGAGATGAGCCTGGACGAGTTCAACACCATCATGAACATCAACGTCACCGGCGCTTTCCTCGGCATCAAGACGGCCGCGCCCGCGCTCACCGCCGCCGGCGGCGGGTCCATCGTGAACGTCTCCTCGGTCGAGGGCTTCGTCGGTGCGGCCGGTCTCTCCGCCTACAGCGCGAGCAAATTCGCGCTGCGCGGGCTCACCAAGTCCGCCGCCCGGGAACTGGGGCACTCGGGTATCCGGGTGAACTCGATTCATCCCGGCGGCATCGCCACCCCCATGACCGCGTCCGTCGCGGGCGCGTCCGGGGTGGACGGCAACACCTTCTTCTCCGAATTGCCCATTCCGCGCTGGGGTCAGCCGGTCGAGGTCTCCGAGGTGGCGTTGTTCCTGGCCTCGGACGCCTCGAGCTATTGCACCGGAGGCGAATTCGTCGTCGACGGCGGCATGCTGACCAGCTGCGGCTACTAAGGAACGAGATTCATGGAATTCGAATTCGACGTCGTTGTGGTGGGTTCCGGCGCGGCGGGTATGACCGCCGCGCTGACCGCCGCCTACCGGGGCCTGTCGGTCACCCTCATCGAGAAGAGCCGCCTGTTCGGCGGCTCCACTGCGCGCTCCGGCGGCGGCATCTGGGTGCCCAACAACCCGGTGCTGCAGGCCGCGGGCGTGCCGGACAGCCCGGAGCTGGCCCGCACCTACCTGAAAGCCGTTGTCGGCGACCGGGTTCCGGAGGCCAAGCAGCGCGCGTTCCTGGAGCAGGGCCCGGAGATGTTCCGCTACATCGGCGCTCGCTCCAAGCACTGGGACTTCGCCTACGACCGCGGCTACTCCGACTACCACCCGGAGTTCCCGGGCGGTCTGGCGCAGGGCCGCAGCATCGAGCCCAAGCCGATCGACGGCCGCCTGCTCGGCGGGGATCTGCACAAGATCAACCAGCCGACCATGTCCGCGCCCAAGGGCATCGCCATCACGGTCAAGGACTTCCACGACCTGAACATGATCGCGCGCACCTGGACCGGCAAGAAGACCGCCATGAAGGTCGGCGCGCAGACCGCGCTCAACCTGATCAAGGGCGCCAAGCCGCTCAGCCTGGGGAAGGCCCTCGCCGCCCGGCTGTGGCTGTCGCTGCGTGACGCGGGCGTGCCGGTGTGGCTGAACACGCCGCTCACCGACCTGATCGTCGAGGGCGACGCCGTGGTCGGCATTCGCGCCGAGCACGAGGGCCGACCCGTCACCATCAAGGCGCGCCGCGGCGTGGTGCTGGCCGCGGGCGGCTTCGAGCACAACCTGGAGATGCGCAAGCAGTACATCGACGGGCCGCAGAACACCGGCTGGACCGTCGGCGCGACCGAGAATGTCGGCGAGGGCATCGTGGCGGGCCAGAAGGCCGGCGCCGCAGTGGATCTCATGGACGACGCCTGGTGGGGTCCGTCCGTGCGCAACCCCGGGGGCCCGCCGTTCTTCATGCTGGCCGAGCGCTCGCAGCCGGGCGCCATCGTGGTCAATGCCAAGGGTGAGCGCTTCGTCAACGAGTCCGCGCCGTACGTGAACGTCGTGCACACCATGTACGAGGAGGAGAAGAAGGTGCCGGGCAGCATCCCGGCGCACTTCATCTTCGACCAGAACTTCCGCGACCGGTACCTGTTCCTGGGCAACTTCCCCAAGCGGCCGCTGCCCCGGAAGTACTTCGACGCGGGAATCATCAAGCAGGCCGACACCCTGGCCGAGCTGGCGGACAAGCTGGGCATTCCGGCGAACAAGCTGGCGGCCACCGTCGAGCGCTTCAATGTTTTCGCCCGCAAGGGCCGCGACGAGGACTTCCTGCGCGGCGACTCGGCCTACGACCGCTACTACGGCGATCCGACCGTCAAGCCCAACCCGACTCTGGCCCCGCTCGAGCGCGGCCCGTTCTACGCGGTCGAGATGGTGCCGGGCGACCTGGGCACCAAGGGCGGCCTGGTCACCGACGAGCACGCCCGCGTGCTGAACGACCAGGGCGAGGTCATCCACGGCCTGTACGCGGCGGGCAACAACTCCGCCGCCGTCATGGGTAACGACTACGCCGGCGCGGGCGCCACCATCGGACCCGCCATGGTGTTCGGCTACATCGCGGCCAACCACCTGGCCGACGCGGAATCCGAAGCGGCACAGGAGAACTGACATGGGACGGGTTGATTCGAAGGTCGTCGTCGTCACCGGCGGAGCGCGCGGCATGGGCGCGGCCTTCGCCCGCAAGCTCGCGGCCGAGGGCGCGCGGGTGGTGATCACCGACGTGCTCACCGAGGCAGGCGAGGCCGTCGCGGCCGAAATCGGTGACGCCGCACGGTTCCTCCCGCTCGACGTCACCGACGAGGCGGCCTGGAACGACGTGGTCGCGCAGACCGAGGCCGCGTTCGGCCCGGTCTCGGGCCTGGTCAACAATGCGGGCATCGTGCACGTCGACCCCATCGAGAAGCTCTCGGAGGCCGACTACCGCAAGGTGATCGACGTCAACCAGGTCGGCGTGTTCCTGGGCATGAAGGCCGTGATCGGGTCCATGCGCCGGGCCGGGGTGGGTTCCATCGTGAACATCTCCTCGACCGGCGGGCTCATCGGCTACTCCAACATCCTGGGTTACGTGGCCTCCAAGTGGGCCGTGCGCGGCATGACCAAAACGGCCGCACAGGAATTCGCGGCCGACAATGTCCGCGTCAACTCCGTGCACCCGGGCATCGTGGCGACCGAGATGGTCGCGGCCTCCGAGCGGTCGGCGAACATCGCGGCCAATCAGCCCATCGCCCGCCCGGCGACCCCCGAGGAACTCGCCAACATGGTGCTGTTCCTCATCTCCGACGACTCCTCCTACAGCACCGGCGCGGAATTCATCGCCGACGGCGGCTTCACCACCCAGTAACAACTCCGCTGCGAGACAAGGAAACACCCATGAAGGACTTCCACGGCAAAGTCGCCGTAATCACCGGTGCGGGAGCGGGCATCGGCCGGGCGCTGGCCCTGGAGCTGGCCCGGAACGGCGCGCAGCTGGCGCTGTCCGGGCGCAATCTCGACAATGTCGCGGAGACCGTGGCGCTGTGCGAGAAGGAGGGCGCCAAGGCCCGCGCCTACAAGCTGGACGTGACGGACCGGGCGGCCGTGTACGCGCACGCCGACGAGGTGGTCGCGGATTTCGGCAAGGTCAATGTCGTCGTCAACAATGCGGGCGTCTCGCTGACCGCCAATATCGAGGAAGTCTCCTGGGAAGACCTGGAGTGGATCTTCGGCATCAACTACTGGGGCACCCTGCACGGCGTGAAGGCGTTCCTGCCGCACGTGATCGCCTCCGGTGACGGGCACATCGCCAATGTTTCCAGCATGTTCGGCCTGGTGGCCTGCCCCAGCCAGGGCGGCTACAGCTCCTCCAAGTACGCCATGCACGCCATCAGCGACGCACTGCGCCAGGAGATGATCATCGCCGGCTACAACGTGGGCGTCTCCAGCATCCACCCCGGCATGATCAAGACCGAGATCGCCTGGAAGGCCCGCGCCGCCGCCACCCGCGACCGCGACGATCTGGCCGCCAACTTCGACCGCCTGGCCCAGACCAGCCCCGAGGACTGCGCCAAGACCATCGTCAACGGCATCCGGAAGAACAAGCCGCTGATCCTGATCGGCAAGGACGCCAAGGCCATGAACATCATGCGCCGCCTGCTCGGCTCGGGCTACATGAAGCCCCTCACCGCCCAGATGCGCAAGGAAATCTGACCCACTCTCGGAGCTCCCGTGTCCCGGTGCGTTCCGCACCGGGACACGGACCGAGGGGTGGTGATCGGCCCATACTCCTTGCCGCCCAGTCATATTGGCGCCGATAGCTGCTGATCGGCCCGGCTGCTCGGACCTGCGCCGGGCGGTCTGCCGCCGGCCTTTCACCGATAGCGGCGAACAGGTTGCCGTCGCCGCTGCGACCCGCCGCCGCGTCGGCTCCCTTGTCCGGCCGCGCCCGCATCAGCCCTGCACCGTACGGTGCGGGGCCAGCTGTCGTTGCGTGAAATTACCGCTGTGACATGGGATTTCGTGGGTCTCGGTGAGCGGGACCGGGGCGATTTGTGACCCCGCTAACACGCCACGATCGGAGGGTGGCCCAGTGGCGGGTCGTACCCGGAAGGACGGAGGCGGCCGATGCGCATCGGCATGCTCATGCCATATCTCGAGGGTCTGGTGACCTCGGGCGGATTTCTGCGGGAGTTCGCGGCGGCGGCGGAGGAATGCGGCCTGGATTCGATCTGGACCGTGGAACACGTTGTGGTGGCGCAGGATTACGAGCCGCTGTACCCGTATTCGCCCGACGGACGGATGCCGGGCGGGGATCTCGGGGTGCCGATGACGGATCCGCTGGAGACGCTGGCGTTCGTGGCGGCGGCGTCGAGCACCCTGAAGCTGGGCACCGCCATGGTGGTGGCGCCGCTGCACAGCCCGGTGGTGCTGGCCAAGCGGGCCGCCACCATCGATCGGCAGTCGGGCGGGCGGTTGCTGCTCGGGCTCGGAATCGGCTGGCAGAAAGAGGAATACGCGGCGATCGGGGTACCGTTCGAGGATCGCGGCGGACGCCTGGACGACTGCATCGGGGCCATGCGGGCGCTGTGGACGGAGTCCCCGGCCACCTATCAGGGCAAGCACGTGTCGTTCGAGAAGCAGTTCTGCCTGCCGCAGCCCGAACGGTCGATCCCGATCGTGCTGGGCGGCAACAGCGCTCCGGCGGTGCGGCGTGCGGCCCGGGTCGGGGACGGCTGGTTCCCGTACACCATCTCGTCCGAGGACTTCGCGCGCGGCGCGGACCGGATTCGTGAGTTGTCACGGGAGGCAGGACGTGCCGAGGACGCGGTCGAGATGACCATCTGGCCGGGCTCCTTCGATTTCACGCGTGAGTTCGACCCCGGCTATGTGCGCCCCTATGTCACGGCGGGCGCGAGCCGCGTCGTGCTCACCCCGCCCATGTTCGGCCCGGAGTCCCTGCTCAACGGCGTGGAAAACCTTGCGGCCTACGTGGATCGGTATCGCAACGAGGTGGAGGCGAAGCTGTGAATCCCGCGACGCCTGTCCGCGTTGTCGACCGTATTGTCCTGCCCGCCGACCGTGCCGAGGACTGGCTGACCCACTGGCGCAGCGACTATCTGCCGGGGGCCACCGCCCGCGGACTGCGTTCGCCTCAGGTACTGCACGAGCACACCGGCGCGGATTCGGTTGCCGTGCAGATCATCTGGGAACTGCCCGGCATCTACGACTTCTACGGCATGCGGGGCGCGGCCGCCGCCGATCCCGCCGTCTCGGCCTTCTGGTCGGACACCGACGCCGTCGCGCTGACGCGGGAGCGGCACGTCCTGGCGGTACAGGAGGAACTGTCATGAGCCGCTGGGTGATTCTCACCGCCCCGCCCGCCGGAGACGACGCGGACGGGCAGCTCGCCGCGCAGGCCACGGCGGCGGCCGCGACACCCGGGGTCACGCACTGCTCGGCCGGTGTCGATCTGCCCGGCAGCACGGGCGGACTCGGCGCGGTCTGGGATCTGGCCGCCGACTCGGCGCCCGCGACCGTCCTGCCCGTCCTGCCCGCGACCGCCGATGTGGTGCCACTGGCCCCGGTGAACGCCCGCGTGGTGCGGCTGGATTCCGCCCGCCGCGTCAAGCGCACCCTGCTGCTCACGGTGCGGTCCGGCACGGCTCCGGATACGGTGGCGCGCTTCGAATCCGACCTGATGGCCATGCCCGCGCACATCTCGGCCATCCGGTCCTGGTCGCTGAGCCGGGTGCCGGGCCACGGCCGCTGGACCCATGTGTGGGAGCAGGAATTCGCCGACCCGGACGGGCTCAATGGGGATTACCTGCTGCATCCCTACCACTGGACGCACGTGGATCGCTGGTTCGACGGCGAGATCCCGGATTCCATCGTGGAACCGGCGATCGCGCACCTGTACCGCTGGGCCGACGGCCCGGTGCTGGGGAACTGAGCGAGCGGTGCTGCCGAACTGATCAGCTGGGATCGCGCAGCTGCTGTTTGAGCACCTTGCCGCCGGCATTGCGCGGGAGGTCGTCGACGAAGACGATCTCCCGCGGCACCTTGTAGCCGGCCAGGCGCGAGCGCGACCACTCGATGAGGGTGGCGGGATCGGTCGCGGCCCCGTCGGCGGGCACCACGACGGCGCGGCCGACCTCGCCGAGCCGCTCGTCGGGGATGCCGATCACCGCGACATCGCGAATATCCGGGTGCTGCAGCAGGACTCGCTCGATCTCGGCCGGGTAGGCATTGAAGCCGCCGACGATGAACATGTCCTTGAGCCGGTCGGTGATGCGCAGGTAGCCGTCGTGGTCAAGGGTGCCGACATCGCCGGTGTGCAGGTAGCCGTCCGCGTCGATGGCGGCGGCGGTGGCCTCGGGGTCGTCGAGGTAGCCGAGCATGACATTCGGGCCCTTGACGGTGATCTCGCCGGGTTCGCCCGGCGCCACCGGTGTGCCGTCGCGGTCGAGGATGCGGATCTCACTGCCGGACAGGGTCTTTCCGACCGTGCCCGCGACCAGTTCGGTCGGAGCGTCGGGCGGGCAGATGGAGACGACGCCGATGGATTCGGTGAGGCCGTAGGCGGTGAAGACGTAGGGGACGCGCAGATCCTCGCGAATGCGCCGCACCAGTTCGGTGGGGATGGTCGCGCCGCCGGTCCCGGCCAGGCGCAACGAGCCCAGCAGGTAGTGATCGTGCTCGGCGGCCAGCAGGTCGGTGAAAAGCGTTGGCGGCCCGGCCAGCACGGTGATCCGTTCGCTCTCGATGAGCTGCAGCGCCCGGGCGGCGTCGAAGCGCTCCATCGGGACCATGGTGGCGGTGCGCAGCAGGCAGGCCAGGATGCCGGCCTTGTACCCGAAGGTGTGCGAGAACGGGTTCACCAGCAGATACCGGTCGCGCGGGCGCAGCGTCACCGCGTCGGCCCACTGCGCGAGCACCTCCAGGGTCTGCCGGTGCGTGGCGAGCACGCCCTTGGGCGCGCCGGTGGTGCCGGAGGTGAACAGGATGTCGGACACCGACTCCGGATCCACCCGGGCGCTGCGCTCGGCCGCGGACTGCGGCTCGATCACGGTGCCGGGGGCCAGGAATCCTGCCCAGGAGCTGATGTCCCAGTCGGCCGCGTTCTCGCCGCGGGCGTCGTCGAGCAGGATGACATGTTCCAGATCCGGTAGGGGACGGCCGGATTCGGCCAGCATGGCCGGATAGTCCGCGCCCAGGAACTCCTGGACCGTGCACACCGCCTTGACGTGGCTGCGGGCCAGCACCTCCGCGGTCTCCGCGCCACGCAGCCGGGTGCTGATCGGCACCAGAGTCGCTCCCGCACCGAGCATTCCGAGCGCGGTCACGATCCAGCGCACGCTGTTGGGGGCCCACATGCCCACCCGGTCACCTGGTTCCAGCCCCGACGCCATGGCCGCCCGGGTCACCGCGGCGACATCGTCGGCGAGTTCGGCGAACGTCAGCCGCCCCGCCGGCCCGGCAATGGCCACCGCCTCCGGATAGCGCCGCGCCCGGTCCGCCACCAGCGCCGGAATGGTCGTCACGGGCCCGGCCGCGGAGCTGCCGCCCGAGTGCCGCCGATCCATCCGCCCATCCTGCCCCAACCCGCAGTCCACGTAGCCCATTTTCGAAGTGCCATCCCGCTGACCGGGCGTGCCGCCGGTACCGCCTCTCCGAGACTTCAGCGCACGGTTTGGGAGCCGTTGCCGGTTTCGCACGCGTGCCGGCGGTCAGGAGCGGCACCGATTTTGGGCGTACCCGGGGAGTTACCCCGGTCGGCGCGAAATCGGTTGTCGCGTTGGGCAACGGTGCGGCCCGCGAAGGTCGGCTCGTCCATTCCGCTGATCGGGATGGGAGTTGGGTGTGGGCGTGCTCACCCGTCAGGCTCGTTGTAGTGGTCCCGTGGGGGACGGGATATTGCCCGGCAGGCCGCTCGAGCAGCGGCGGAGCGCTGGAGTGCGAATGAATCCAGGACCTCGAAGGAGTGACATGACGGCCGGAACGGAGCTTGCGCAGCGTCTGGACCTTGCGGCGGGCGCGACCGTTGTCGAACTCGACGGCGCGTGCGGACTGTCGCGAGAGAAGATCGGCGGCAAGGCGTGGAGCATCGACCACATGCGGGCTCTCGGCCTGCCGGTGCCGCCCGCGTTCGTCATCACCACCGACGGCTGGGCCGACTACACGCGGCGCGGCGCCATCGCCGATGAGATCTGGGCACAGGTGCTCGACAGCATCGCCATGATCGAGCGCGGCACCGGCCGTCGCTTCGGGTCGGCGGAGCGCCCGCTGCTGGTGTCGGTGCGCTCGGGTGCGGCCATCTCCATGCCCGGCATGATGGACACCGTCCTGAACCTCGGCATGACCGACGCGGTGCAGCAGGCGCTGGCCGTGGAGACCAGCAATCCGGCCTACGCGCAGGACACCCGGCAGCGTTTCGTGCACCAGTACCGCGAGACCGTGCTCGGCGACGCGAACGGCGCGGTCCCGGCCGATCCGTGGGACCAGCTGCGCGGTGCGATCGAGGCCGTGTTCCGGTCCTGGGATTCCGCGCGCGCCAAGACCTATCGCGCCAACCGCGGCGTGCCCGACACCCTGGGCACCGCGGTCACCGTGCAGGCCATGGTGTTCGGCAACCTCGACGAATTGTCCGGCACCGGTGTGCTTTTCAGCCGCAACCCCAATACCGGCGACGGCCCCGTCTACGGCGAGTGGCTGGTCGGCGGGCAGGGCGAGGACGTGGTGTCCGGCCGCCTGACCCCGCGCCCGCTCGACGAGCTGGCCGCCACCCAGCCCGCGGTGCACGACCGGCTGATCGCCGCCGCCCAGCTGCTCGAGCACGACGGCCGCGATCTGCAGGACGTGGAGTTCACCGTCGAATCCGGCACGCTGTGGCTGCTGCAGTCGCGTCCGGCCAAGCGCTCGGCGCGGGCCGCGGTGCGCACCGCGGTCGCCATGGTCGAGGAGGGGCTGATCAGCGCCGACGAGGCCCTGGACCGGGTCACCGCGGACCAGGTGCGTGAGGTGCTGCGCCCCGCCTCCGGCGACACCGGCGGTCAGGAGCCCCTCGCCCGCGGCGAATCCGCCTGTCCCGGACTGGCTTCCGGCATCGTCGTGACCGATCCCGATGAGGCCGAGGCGCGCGCCGAGGCGGGCGAGGACGTCATCCTGGTGCGTCCCACCACCAGCCCCGACGATCTGCACGGCATGATCGCCGCGCGGGCCATCGTCACCGAATTGGGCGGCACCACTTCGCATGCCGCGCTGGTCAGCCGGGAACTCGGCCGGCCGTGCGTGGTCGGCTGCGGGCCCGGCGTGGTCGCGGCGCTGACCGGCAAGTCCGTCACCGTCGACGGCGGGGCCGGGCTGGTGCTGCCCGGCGAGGTCGTCGCCAAGCCGGTCGAGCAGGCCGTCCTCGACGATGTCCGTCAGCTCGCCCAGTGGGCGGGCGTGACCGGCGAGCAGCTCGCCGACCGCCTCGAAAACCGCGCTGTCGCAGCGGAAGACGCCGAGGCCGCCACCGAGAACGCCGAGCAGGAAGAGGTTTCCGTGAACGCTCCCGTCACCGAGCTGGCCGTGCTGCGGCTGGTCGGCATCAAGGGCCGGGTGAACGCCGACAATCTGGCCGCCAGCCTGTTCGCCGACACCGCCGAGATCGCCTCCTGCTGTGAGGGTTTGGTGACCGCGGGCTACTGCGCCACCACCCCGGCCGGCTTCCGCATCACCCCCGAGGGCCGGCCGCGCCTGGAGCAGCTGCTGGCCGAGGAGCGCGCGACCGTCGACGCGGCCGCCATGACCGCCGCCTACGACGAGTTCTGCGTCTTCAACGGCGACCTCAAGGTCATCATCACCGACTGGCAGATGAAGGACCCGGCCACGGTCAACGATCACGCCGACGCCGAGTACGACGCCTCGGTGCTGGGCCGGCTCAACGAGACTCACCAGCGCCTGCGCCCGCTCATCGGCCGCCTGGGCGGGCTCGCCCCGCGCCTGTCCCGCTACCTGGACCGCCTCGACCGCGCGGTCGAGCGCATCGCCGAGGGCGACCACACCTACGTGGCCCGGCCCATCATGGACAGTTACCACACCGTCTGGTTCGAGCTGCACGAAGACCTGATCGGCCTGTGCGGCCTGACCCGCGCGGAAGAGGCGGCGGCCGGCCGTGCCCACTGAGCCTGTTGTGACCACCGAGCCCGTCGTGACCACTGATTCCATGCCCACCCGCTGGATCGACTTCGCCCAGATCGACAATGTGCGCGACCTGGGCGGGCTCCCCGTAACCGGCGGCGGCACCACACGTTTCGGCATCGTGCTGCGCTCCTCCACGCTGCAGCAGGCCACCTGTGACGACCTGTCGCACCTGGTCGAGAAGCTGGGCCTGCGCACGGTCATCGACCTGCGCCTGCCCGACGAGGTGGAGCGCGAGGGCTACGGCCTGCTCGCCGGCTCCGGTCTGCGCATCGCCAACCTGCCGATCCGCAAGTCGCCGCAATCCTCGCTGGCCGCACGGGATCTGGTCCCCGACAAGACCCGCGTCGACCTGACCGAGCTGTACGGTCAGCTGCTCGGCGGCAGTGGTGAGCACATCGTCGAGGCGGTTCATCTCATCATCGATCCGGACCGCCACTCGGTGCTGTTCCATTGCGCCGCAGGCAAAGACCGCACCGGCGTGCTCGCCGCGGTCCTGCTGGACGCGGTCGGGGTCCCCGCCGAGGCGATCGCCCACGACTACGCCCTCACCAACGAGCGCATCCAGAAGGTCCGCGACCGACTCGACGCGCTCCCGTCCTACGAGGGCCTGCCGCAGACCAATACGGGCATCCTGGCCGTCTCCCCGGAGGTCATGCTCGGCTTCCTGAGGAACCTGCATGCCGAGCACGGCGGGGCCGCCAACTGGCTACTCGCCAACGGGCTTTCGGAGTCCGAACTCCAGCGGCTCCGCGAAGTCCTGGTCGTCGCCTAGGCCTCAGGTCCCGGCCGCTACCTCAGGTCCCGGTCGTTCCAGCCTGCGGCAGTAGCGACCGGACCCCCGCCGGGAGGCCGCCGCTCGCGGCAGCCTCCCGGACGAAACTCTCCAGCGTCGCCCGGAACGCCCCGGCGGCGTGCGTGGGTGTGACGTCCTTGCGATGGGCGAGCGCGACCGTCCGGTGCAGCCCGCGGGACTCGCGCCCGCCGTCGCCCGACAGCGGAATCCCGCGCAGCCCGGGCCGTCCGGCCAGCACCGTGGACGGGACGACCGCGATCCCGAGCCCCACCTCCACGAACCGCAGCACGGCATCCATCTCGCCGCCCTCGACCGCGAAGCGGGGTTCGAACCCCGCCTCCCGGCAGGCCCCGATCGTCGCCTCCCGCAGGTCGTAGCCCGGCCGGAACATCACCAGCGGTCGATCCCGCAGATCCGTGATGCGCAGGTGCGGACGCTGGGGCAGCGAACTGTCGTCGACCCTGGCGGTGACCACCAGATCCTCGCGCAGGATCGGCGTGGTGGCCAGCGGGGTGTCCTCGCCCAGCGGCAGGATCACCAGCGCCGAATCGAGTGCGCCCCTGGTCAATTGCCGCACCAGATCCCGCGACCCACCCTCCTCCACCAGCAGCCTGATCCCCGGATACGCGTCGTGATACCGCCGCAGCGCATCCGCCAGCAGCCCCGAACACAGCGACGGCGTCGCCCCGAGCCGAACCCGCCCCCGCCGCAGCCCCGCAAGCTCCTGCACCTCCAGCCGCGCAGTATCCACATCCGCCAGAATCCGGGTGGCCAGCGGCAACAACGCCTCACCCGCCGGAGTCAGCGTGATATTCCCCCGCGCCCGGCTGAACAGCGAAGCCCCGAGCTCGCTCTCCAGCGTCCGAATCTGCTTCGACAACGACGGCTGCGCGACCCCCAGCGCATCGGCCGCCCTGGTGAAATGCCTGGCCTGCGCCACAGCCAAAAAGTACGACAACTGCTGCAACTGCACAGTCGATAGCCTAGAACTATGAACTCCGCCATTCCGATTCCGAGTCGATGATCACGAACACTCGTGCTCTCGAGCGGGGGCTGGTGGCGTATCGGGCGTGAGGTCCGGCGTCAGCTGCACTATTGACTTCGTGCTGCCCTGCCGGCGTACGTTACGGTTCATGATCGTGGACCAGCCGCAGGAAGTATCACTACCGCCACGCACTTTTCGATCTTCGTGGGTCCGTTGGGCCGAGATGATGGTGTTGGGTCCGATAGGGATCGCGGGCGGCTGGGTACTGCTCGTAACAACTACGACCACCGGGTCCCCGCTGACGTTTCCCGTGCTGGCTCCGGTCCTCGTGGGAGCTCTGACGTTTGTCCTCGGACTGCACGGTTTCATCCGTCGCACACCCGATGTGGTAGTCAGCGATCAGGGGATGGTGCTCAGCCCATTCGGCCGAATCCTGTGGACTGCGATATCGCGTATCCATCTGATCACCGCCCATGGGACGAGGTATCTGGCCGTCGAACTGGTCGAGGGTGGCCCGAAACTCGGCGAAAGTCGTTGGCCTAGATGGATCTACGGCCCAATAGGAAAGATCACAATCGGCTACTCGCTCACCGTCTCGGAGCGCTGGCTGCGCCCAATATCGCTGGACGACATCGCTGCTGAACTAC
This sequence comes from Nocardia sp. NPDC059229, assembly GCF_042754165.1. NCBI lineage: Bacteria > Bacillati > Actinomycetota > Actinomycetes > Mycobacteriales > Nocardiaceae > Nocardia > Nocardia sp. NPDC059229. The sequence continues at coordinate 228,658 of NZ_JBHZAK010000004.1, read as the reverse complement.
ACAGACGAAACCCTGGTCTGGTCATCGTGAAATCCGAACAGCGAGGCTTCCGACGCGTTCAGCTCTAGTCCGAGCGCAGGGCATGCTGGCAGCAGCAGCTCTACATGTGGCGCCAAGGCGATCCACCGATCGAACCCAACTAATACCCATACGACAACGGGCCTTCGCGAACTGATCGCGAAGGCCCGTTGCGCTGTCGACACCAGCTACAAAAGGTGTCCAGAACATCCGGATTCGTGAGCCAATCGCACTGCAATACGGTGCAGCACAACAGTTTTCGATGCACTAGCGGATTTCTGACTCGAGAATTGCAACACCGATTTCAGCGGCTGGGAGCGTTCTCGGCGTGAGGTTCAACCGGGCCTCGCACCACCGAAAACGGAGGTACTCCAGTGAGAACTGGAACCACTCTCGCTCCCGCCACTCCGCCCGAACAGCCCACCGACCCGCTGCCATTGCTGTTGCTGGCCTTCGGGTTCGCGACGTTCCTGATCGTCGGCGAATTCGGGCACTGGTACTACGCCGCGATGATCGCGGTGAAGGCCTTGCAGGCGCTCACCGCCTACTTCAATCGGGGTCGCGGCTTCGGGAGGTAGCCACGACCGCTGACGACAGCCTGCGCGTGTGTCCCCCATTGGGGGGACACACGCACCAGCCCTGCAGGCCTGGTGCACGTCAGTCCTGCGGAGCGGCGACCAGGCTCTCGCGGGGCATCCGGAACGGGTAGCGACCGGGAACATCTTCGGTGGACTCGACGGTCACCCGGTAGAACTCGCCGAAAAAACAACGGATATGGGCGTTGGTCCTGGCCAGCGGCGGTGTATCGCTAAGCCCCGAAGGGTTGACGCTGCTGCGTATACGGCATGCTTTACACGCTCGACCTGCGGAAACACATTGCTGCTGTCGATGTCTGAAGTAGTGTGCACAGATGTCAGAAGTCGTCTGCGCGAACAGTGAGTGGGGCTGTGTCAGGAGCCTGATCCGGTACCCAGGGCCCGCAGCGCGGCAGCGCGGATCTCCCGCCGGGCCGCGTCGTCGAGTAGGCCCGCGTTCTCCTGCAGTGTGGGTATGACGGTCTGGGCGACGGCGAAGGCGGCGCGGGCGCGAAGACGGTCGGCTGGCGTTGCCGTCGGGCCGGCGAGCAGATCGACGATCCGCCGGCATGCGGCATCGGTAGCGTGTTGCGGGATGAGGTCGACCACCGAAGGGTCGGTCGCGAATGCGACGAACAAGGCGCCGGTTTCGGCCGCGCCGTCGATGTAGTCGGCGAGGATCTGCGCTGGGCTCAGCCGCTGCGACTCGGCTCGCTCGATCAGCCGGGCTACAGCCGTGAACGGCGATTCCAGCAGTTCGGCGGCGATGCTCTCCTTCGTCTTGAAGTGGTAGAAGACCGCCGCCTTGCTGATGCCCGCCGCCGCAGCGATGTCGGCTATCGAGGTCGCGGCGTATCCCTTGCGCAGGAACAGTTCCCGGGCTGCGGCCAGGATCTCGTCACGACGGCCTGCGGTCACCGGGCGCTCGCCGGCATTGCCAGGACGATCTTGCCCTGGGCGTGCCCGCGTTCTGCGCGCTCGTGCGCACCGCGGGCGTCCTCCAGGGGGTAGACGCTGTCGATGGCGACCGTGAGCGTGCCGGCGTCGAACAGTTTGTTCAGCTCGCGCAGATCCGCCCCGCTGGACTGCACCTGTCCGCCGACTCGCGCGATACCGCGCCGCGAAAGCTCTTCGGGCGGATAGAACCCCAGGGTGATGGGAACCAGACGGCCACCGTCGACGATGACCGACAGCCAGCGTGCGGAATCGACTCCCCCGATGCTGCCGACACAGTCGATCGCGACATCCACCGTGCCGACGGCCCCGATCGGGTCTCCGGCGGTGTAGTCGACGAAAGTCTCGATCCCCAACTCGCGCAGGAACTTTTCGTGTCGACCCGACGCGACAGCGACAACCTCGGCACCGTGCAGCCGCGCCAGCTGCACTGCGAAATGACCGACCCCGCCCGCAGCGCCGACGACAAGCACACGCTCTCCCGGCTCAACCGCGCCGTGCCGGTGGATCTGCTGCCAGGCGGTCAGCGCCGCCATCGGCACGCCCGCCGCCTCGAAGTGGCTGAGCCGGTGCGGTTTCGGCGCCAGGTCGGCGACCGGCGCGTTCACATACTCCGCGTGCGTGCGGCCGGGGCCACGACCGTCGAACGGCGGGAAGCGCACAAGACCATAGACCTGGTCCCCCACCGACAATTCGGCAACGTCCGCGCCTACAGCAACGACTTGACCGGAGACGTCCGCGCCGGGAATGGACGGGCGCGCAATCGGAGGCCGGTACTGCGGCGGCAGGTCCGCGAACCCGCTCCGGCCGCGCAGGTCTGCGGGATTCACCCCGGCCGCATGCACCTCGAGCAACACCTCGCCGCTTCCCGGAGTCGGTCGGTCGATCTCTTCCACCCGCACCACCCCGGGACCGCCTGAGGTGAATATCACCACGGCCTGCATCGTCGCCATGACACCACAACCTTTCCATCCGCGCCCTGACCGATCGGTCAGGATTCTCATTGTGCGACACCCTGACCGATCGGTCAAGCAATCTCCGAGACGACCGTGTCGGCATGTGGGGTCCATCCGGTCGAAGACTGGCGGTAGCGCGGCTACCGCAGATAGCTTCCCGAGAGGGTTCCACCCAGGCGAAGCATCCGCCCAGGTCGGCATCCGAATTACCGCACATAGTGTGCGGCTATGTGCGGTAGAGGCTTAGCGCCGGATTTCTCAGCGATGTTCCTCGACCCCCAAGACCCGACCGGTTACTGATCGCGGTCGGGTCCAAACACATTGGGTCGCAACTTCACTGTGGCTCTGGCCACAGCCGATACAACGACATAACCTCTGGTCGAGCCATTGTCGTTGTTTTTCGCGCGATTGCTACTTCTGGAGCCCCGGAACGTGCGACGGGCTTCGGCCAGGGCGGTGGCAGGCACGATCAGTGTGTCGCTCATATCGACGACCGCGAATGCGATGGCCTGCACGTACGGCCCTGATGGGCAAAGTCGACCAGAGCGGCGCGGTCGAAAACCACACCACCGGGGAGCTTTTCGCTCATGCGGCGCCGGCGTGCGCCCCGCGGGGGCCTCCGGATCGTGCCTCGGTCAGGACGTTAGTGACAGACCGGAATCGTTACTACGCGGTGGCTGACGCTGTGAGGTTGTGTTGCGCAGGGGTCTGCGTGGTGGCAAGCAAGTTGTCAAGCAGCGACCGGGTGTGGGCCAGTTGTTCGATGTCGTGGGTGATCCGGCGGCGTTCTGCTTCGAGACGTTCGCGGCAGTTGTCCAGCAGCAGGGATTCGCCGGACAGGCAGGTCAGGATCTGGCCGATGAGGTCCATGCCGAGGCCCGCAGCGAGAAGGGTCTGGATGTGCGCCACCTTGTAGACATCGGAGTCGGTGAAGATCCGGTATCCGCTGCGGGTTCGATCCGGATTCAGGACGCCCTTCTCCTCGTAGTAGCGCAGCGCTCGCACGCTGACACCGGTCCGGTCTGCCAGCTCGCCGATCTTCACCTGGCCGCTCCGTTCGCTCCGGGCTTGACTCTCACGTCGACGTGAGAGTTTAGCGTGCCAGCATGCTTCGACTTGCGATCCTCATGCTTTGCGTCTTCAGCATCACGACCGGCGAGTTTGTAGTGGCCGGAATCCTGCCCCAGGTCGCCACCGATCTCGGGGTCGCCGTCGGCACCGCAGGCCTGCTGGTCACGGCCTACGCCGTGGGCATGATCATCGGTGGCCCGGTGCTCACCGCGATGACCGCCGGGATCGACCGGAAGCGGCTGATGCTGGCGTTACTGGTTGTGGCGGTCGTCGGGAATGCGGTCTCGGCCCTCGCCCCCGGGTTCCCGATGCTCCTGGCCGCCCGCGTGCTCACCGCGCTGGTGACCTCGACCTTCTTCGCCCAAGCCATCGTGATCGCCGTGCAGTCCGCGCCACCCGAACGAGCCGGGACCATGGTGGCCCGGCTGGCGTTCGGGATGAATCTGGCCATGATCCTCGGAGCGCCGATCGGCACCCAGATCGGCCATCAGTGGGGTTGGCGCGCGACGTTCGCCGCGATCGCGGTTGCCTGCCTGATCGGGCTGGGCCTGGTGTTCTGGCTACTCACCCCGCCGAGCGATGCGGGTCGAACCTCGGCGGTCTCGGAATTGCGAGTGTTGCGACAGCGGCCGGTGCTGGTGGCGCTGGCCATCACCGCGATCGGCAACGTCGGTGTTCTCATGGTCTTCAGCTATCTCGCCCCGCTGCTCACCGATCTCGGCGGCCACCCCGCCGCGCGGCTGCCGGTCCTGCTCCTCGCCTACGGCGTCGGCGCGACGATCGGCAATCTGCTCGGCGGCACGCTCTACGACCGCAACCCCCGACTCTTCCAACCAGCCCTGCTCGGGCTGCTGACCGTGACCCTGGCGAGTACGTGGTTCGTCGCCACCTCGACCGCACTCACCGCGGTGGCGGTCGTGGCGATCGGACTGCTCGGCTTCGCGATCATCCCCGGCATGCAAGCACGCGTCATGACGACCGCCTCCGAAGCGCCCACGTTGGCCATGGCCGTCAACGCCTCCGGTTACCAGGTCGCGGCCGCCTGCGCTGGCTTGTTCGGCGGACTCATCGCCGACTCCACCGCCGGACCCAGACCCATCTACCTCATCGCCGCGGGCCTGACCATGTGTGGATTACTCCTGACCGCCGCGGCTACCCGCGCCTCACGTGGGACCCGCCGCGAAGACGCCGGAGCGCAGCGGGCGGACGTCCGCCCGTAGGCTTCGGCCCGAGTTGGCCGAGGGCTTGGCTATTACAGTCGATCGGCTTGACGCCTCCCAGCTTTGGGAACAAGTCGGCGGCCCATTGAGTCCTCGATAGGTACCCTCACGCCTCAGCTCAGAGCGGTCGACTGGATCGATGACGCTCCTACGCAAGGGCTGGCATGGAACCGTTACGGGTTTGGGGCCGCTTCCTCCTTTGAGGAGGGTGGGTTCCATCATGTCGAGCGTTACCCGCCCGAGGTTCGTAAGAAGGCCGTCCGTCTGTCTTGGAGCGACTGGATGAGTTCGCGTATGCCGCCGCCAAGGCGATCGGCCTGCTGGTGGATGTGCATTACGAGACGTTGCGGGTGTGGGTGAAGAAGGCGCTCGCGCAGGGCGCCCCGCCGGTCGGCAAGGCCGGTGCGGGGTTGTCGGCGGCCGAGCGTGAGGAGGCGAAGACCCGACCGATTACTGATCGCGGTCGGGTCCAAACACATTGGGGCGCAACTTCACTGTGGCTCTGGCCACAGCAGATACAACGACATAACCTCTGGTCGAGCCATTGTCGTTGTTTTTCGCGCGATTGCTACTGGAACCCCAGGTCTCTGGCCCGAGCGTGGCTTTCGTTTGCCGATGCTCCTCGACCCGAAACCGAGCCGAGGTGCCGACGAACCCGATCCGTTCCTTCACCGACCTCGCATCGCCTGTGGGCGGCAGAGTATCTGCGGCCACCGACAACCGACGCACGCGAGAAGGTCAACGGGCCAAGATCACCCAAGGCCCAGCAGCCAGGGCAGCACCATGTGGATGGCGAGGCCCGCTGCCAACCCTCGAAGGTTCTTCGAGGGTTGTCGACTCATGCGGGCGTGCGTTGTACCAATTCCTGGATGAAGGCGGTGACATCCACGGGCTTTTCTTCTGCCATGAAGTGGCCGGCATCGATCGGCTTGTAGGTGGCGGTCGGGGCCCATTGCTGCCACAGGGCGGATGCGTCGAATCCGAGGCGCGCCCCCCAGTCCTGGGAGATCACTCCCACGGGCATGGCCAACTGGGTGCCTGCTTTTCGGTCGGCTCGGTCCATCTCGAGGTCGATACCGGCGGTGGCCCGGTAGTCGGCGACGATGGACGGTACAGCGCGCGTGGAACTGTCGATGTAGTGCTGGCGTACGTGTGGTGGGAATGTGGTTCCGCTGGGGTCCCAGGCGTCGAGGAACGAGCTGAAGAAGTCTTCGGCGACTGCTTCGATCATCCGCTCGGGCAAGCCTTTTGGCTGCGCCATCAGATACAGGTGCCAGGCGACGGCTGCATCGACGCCGTGCAGCACGTCCCAGGTATCCATGGTCGGCAAGACATCCAGGATCCCCAAGTGGGTGATCTTCTCCGGGTGGTCGAGCGCGGCCCGGACCCCGACCAGAGCGCCGCGGTCATGGCCGATCAGGCTGAATTGTTCGTATCCGATTTCGCGCACAATGTTGACGATGTCGTGCGCCATGGTCCGCTTCGAGTAGGTGTCCGGGGTCGTTTCTTCGGGTTTGCCGCTCGCGCCGTAGCCACGCAGGTCGGGCACGATAACCGTGTACCGCTCGGCGAGTTCACGGGCGACATGCCGCCACATGAGGTGAGTTTGCGGGAAGCCGTGCAACAAGACGATGGGGTGGCCGTCACCGCCGATGGCGACATTCAGATGGACGCCACCCTCCCCGGGGAGCTGTCGGTATTCGAAGCCGTCGATCGTCGTGCCCGTCATGGGCGCGCACCTTTCGTTGGTTGGGTTGAGAAATGTGTCGTCAGGAGAAGATGGCCGGCAGCGGCGGTTCGGGTCTCCCGCTTGCTTGCAGAGCGGGAATCAGGATGGTGTCGACCAGGTGCGACAGGTATTCAGGTCCTGCCGGAAGCCCGTTGAGCCTGCGCAGAAGCAGCACTGACCCGGCGATCTCCTCGTAGGGGAACGGTTTCGCGCCCGCTGGTAGCTCTCCACGGCCGATCGCCGCGGACATCACCGATGCCGGCAGTTTGGCCCCGGTCGGCCCCGTCACCTCTTCGATATGACGGCACAAGTCGGGGTCTTCCAGGCCCGCTTGGAGCAGCATCAAGCTCATTGTCGCGTCGGCCGAGCGCATAGTGGTGTCGAGCCGTTCGCACAAAGCGATCAAGTCTCCCCGCAGGGAGCCGGTATCCACCGCGTCGGCGGAGTTGCCGGACGCAGGGCCGGCCTTGACCGCGGCGACCACCATGTCACGCTTGGTCTCCCAGCGCCTGTACAGCGTCGCCTTCGACGCCCGGGCACGACGCGCGACCGCCTCGAACGTCAACGCGTCATAACCGACCTCGCCAAGCAGTTCCAACACGCACGCGAGAATCTCGACCTCGCGCACTCGATCCCGAGGCCGTCCAGTACGCACCCCAGTGGCCGCGTCCCGGGAGCGCTCATTACGAAACGACACGTTCTGTACCGTAACAGAGCGCAGACTCGACATCCATCGGTCGGTGGTCATGCCGGAAGGACACGTGGCTACCTATCCGCCGAGCGCGAGCCAGCGCTGACCCGGTTTTACGACAGCTTCATGTACCGGGTGACGCGATTCTTACCGGCAGCCCTGCCGGGCGGCCTGATCGGCTTGGGCGGCGCCACCAATAACAGGCTGAGAATCCCCAGCAGCCCAAACCGCCACGCCCTCACCAAAACCCAATAGTCCCGGGTCCAAATAGTCTTGCTACACCGACATAACTTCCCGAATAGCCCGGAAAGGCGACAGCCCCTTCGTCTTTCGGCGGGGCCCTGATCAGCCGGAACCGGGCCTCGGGACGTGTCCACCGAACACGGTGTGAGGGTCCAAGTTCCGGTCACACCTCTTCCACCCTTCGGTGATGACTCGGGCATTCCACGCCCCGGTGGATCCGGAGGCCGCGACGAATCCGCCGACGCGTATGCCCACCGCCACCGCCGCTGCGTGGTGCGGACCGCGGGCGGCCGTTGATCGAGAAGACCGCAATTTCCCATTCCGGCGGCCCCGTCCACGCCGTACTCTCGAATGGCATTGCCTCATGAGCGAGAAACCAATCGGTTACGAATTCAGGAGGTCGACATGCAAACCCAGGACAAGATCAGCACGGGAATGTTCCGTATCGATCTGGACAGGTTCTTCATGGAACAGGCGCGCCGCGTGGTGTCGGGTCTCGGCGATGGACGAGATGACCACCAGCCGGAGGCCGAGCAGCGTGAGGTGACCATCACCCGGAGCCCGGACAAGAGCGAGGTATTCGACCGCTGGATCCGGCAGTCGCTGAAGGACCCCCACGGCGCGAGAGCGAATATCACGATCACCGAGCTGGACGGCCATGGGGAGCCCGTGCTGGCGATCAGTCTGATAAATGCCTGGACTCGCTCGTGGAACGTTCCCTCGCTCGAGGCCGGCAACGCCGGGCCGGCGAATGAGACCGTCACTCTCTCCTGCGACAGGATGAAAATCGAGCAGTTCTAGCCCGCGGCGTACCTACCGCCGCATGAGCTGTGCAAGGCCACGAACTCGACGATCAGATCCCAGCCGGCGGTCTCGACCTCCACGAGGCCGCCGAGCTGGGGTCTTCGCAACACCTCGAATACTCTTCCGGCGATTCTCGATTCGAATAATCGCTGATGTGGGAGGGTGCGGCCCATGCTGATCGAATACGGGGTGTGGGTTACGCGATTGGCGCTCGCCGTGGTGTTCGGGTTGTCGGCCTGGGGGAAACTGGCCGATCGCGCCGGTACGCGGCAGGCGGTGGGGGAGTTCGAGGTGCCGGTGCGGTGGGTGCCCGCCGTGGCGTGGGGGCTGCCGGTCGCCGAGGCGGTGTTGGCGGTCGGCGTCGTCCTGCCGTGGACGGCCGTCGCGGCGGCAGTCGGCGCGCTGCTCCTGCTGATGGTCTTCACGGTGGTCATGGTCCGCTTGTTGCGGCGCGGCAAGCGCCCCTCGTGCTCATGCTTCGGCGCGGCGAGTACGACGCCGATCGGTGCGCGCAGCATCGTGCGCAACGGTGTGCTGATGGTGCTCGCGGCGTCGGTCGTATGGGGCGGTTTGGCCCGTCCCTCGGTGCCCGCCGGACTGGCTGCCGATGCCGCGACGGGGCTCGCGCTCGGTGCGCTGCTGTGCGGGGTCCTGGCGTGGCTGGTCGGCCAGGTCGGCGCGCTGCGGCGCCGGCTGGACGAGCAGGCGCTCTCGACGCTGGGCGCCGAGGGCCTGCCGGTCGGCTCGGTCGCCCCGGAGTTCGAGTTGCTCGACCTCGCGGGCGCCCGTACGAACCTCGCGGACCTGCTCTCGGGGGGCCGGGCAGTGCTGCTGGTGTTCGTGCACCCGGGCTGTGAGATGTGCGCCGCGCTGGCCCGTGAGCTGCCGCGGTGGCGGGCGCGCACGGCCATGACCATGGTCGTCGTCGGGAACGGCGATGCCGATGAGCAGGCCGTTTGGGGTGCCGAACAGGGTCTGGGCGAGATCCCGTCGCTGGTGCAGCAGGGCAACGAGGCGGCGCTGCGATATCGCGTTCGCGGTACACCGTCGGCTGTGCTGATCGACGCCGAGGGCCGGGTCGCCGCGCCCGTTGCACGGGGCGCTATCGCGATCCGTGAGTTGATTTTCGCCGGGAGATCGATCCGACCCCAGCTTTCCTCTCGAAGCAATGGCCACCACGCCGCTAACCAGGGCCAGAACTGACCCGTCGGTCCGGTTAACGCCGCCGGAAACCGGCTGGAAGTCCAAATCGATTGTCGCGCAGAGAATTTCGTGTACACAGCGCTCTCGCGCCGATACGATGCTGAGTGCATCGATGCAGAACCGCGTACGAATCCCATCCACTACTTCTGGCAGGGAGATGTCATGGCGGACTTCGCATTCACCGATTACTCCGGCAAGGAATTCATCATCCGGCTCAATGACCCGCAGCGCATCGCGGAAGCACGTCGGATCCTGTCCGGCGAGGAGCAGATGTCGATCCATGTCATGGGACGCATCAGGAAGCGGGTGGCCGACTACAACCCGGGTTGGAGCTTCCACCTCGATCCGGACACGATCAGCTTCTTCACTGTGGCGATCGAGGTCTGCGACTCGGCTATCTCCTACGTCGAGGAAAACCTGGACGAGGCTTGCGGCGCTTTCCTGCCGGGTTGCTTCTGGTGTCCGTGGTCGTCCCGACTCACCCGAGAGATCCGCTGATCGCGACGCCGTCGGCGGCGGACCCCGGCCGAGTGCTTTCGGCCGGGGTTCGCTGGTTCGGTCTCCGTGTGACATCGTTCACGGGCCGCATTCACTACTTGCAGTAGTAATTCCGGTTGCAGCTCGGTGCATAGGCCAGGGTCATGGAGACCAGAGCGTTGGGGACTTGGACCGGGGGTGCGGAGCGGACGTAGTTTCCGCTGGTGGCTGTCGTAATACCTGAGCTCTACCGGACGACGGTGGGCAAGAAGGCCGTGATGGCGGTGACCGGGGGCATTCTGGTGCTTTTCCTCATCGCCCACATGGCCGGGAATCTCAAAGTGTTTCTGGGGGCGTCGGATTTCAATCACTACGCCGAGTGGCTGCGGACGGTTGGTGAGCCCGCGGTGCCTCGGCGGGGGTTGTTGTCGGCTGTGGAGGTCGTGCTCGCGGTGAGCGTGATCCTGCACATGTGGTCGGCGGTCTCGCTCGCGCGTACGGCGCGGCGCGCCAGGCCGGTCGGGTACGCGGCCAAGAAGAAGTCGCATGCGCAGGGTTATGCCGTTCACACCATGCGGTGGGGCGGGGTGATCATCGCGCTGTATCTCGTCTGGCATCTGCTGGATCTGACCTTCGGCGCGGTGAATCCTTTGGGCCGCAACGCGACTCCGTACGAGAAGGTGGTCGCCGACTTCGCGCCGTCCCACTGGTACGTCACGCTCTTCTATGTTGTCGCCGTGGTCATGGTGGGTCTGCACCTGCGGCACGGCATTCGCAGTGCCGCCCGGACCCTGGGTCTGGCCGGCGCTCGCGGCTACGACCTGCTCGCGGCCGCCGTCTCGATCCTGCTGGTCGCCGGTTTCCTGGCCGTCCCGATCGCTGTCTCCTTCGGATGGGTGAAATAGCCATGAACGACAGTCTTTTCCGTATCGGCGAGCCGATCGCCGACACCAGAGCGCCGGGCGGGCCGATCGCCGAGCGCTGGACCACCCGCAAGTTCGAGGCCAAGCTGGTCAATCCCGCGAACAAGCGGAAGAAGACGGTCATCGTCATCGGCACCGGGCTGGCCGGCGGCTCGGCGGGGGCCACTCTGGGGGAGCAGGGCTATCGCGTGATCCAGTTCTGTTTCCAGGATTCGCCGCGGCGGGCGCACTCGATCGCCGCGCAGGGCGGGATCAATGCCGCCAAGAACTACCGCAATGACGGTGACAGCGTGCACCGGCTGTTCTACGACACGGTCAAGGGCGGTGACTACCGGTCCCGTGAGTCGAATGTGCACCGGCTGGCGGAGATCTCGACGCAGATCATCGATCAGTGTGTGGCGCAGGGTGTTCCGTTCGCACGGGAGTACGGCGGCCTGCTCGACAATCGGTCGTTCGGCGGCGCGCAGGTCTCGCGCACCTTCTACGCCCGCGGCCAGACCGGGCAGCAGCTGCTGCTGGGCGCGTATCAGGCGCTGCTGCGGCAGGTCGACGCGGGCACCGTGGAACTGCATGCGCGGCACGAGATGCTCGACCTCATCATGGTGGACGGGGTGGCGCGGGGCGTGGTCGTGCGCGACCTGGTCACCGGCGCGATCCGGTCCTACACGGCCGACGCCGTGGTGCTGGCCTCCGGCGGGTACGGCAACGTCTACTTCCTGTCGACCAATGCCATGGGCTCGAATGTCACGGCCTCGTGGCGGGCGCACAAGCACGGCGCGTACTTCGCCAATCCCTGCTTCACACAGATTCATCCGACCTGCATCCCGGTCTCGGGTGAGCATCAGTCGAAGCTGACGCTCATGTCGGAGTCGCTGCGCAACGACGGCCGGGTGTGGGTGCCCAAAAATGTTGGGGACCAACGTAAGCCGAACGATGTGCCGGAGCACGAGCGCGATTACTACCTGGAACGCATCTATCCGGCATTCGGCAATCTGGTGCCACGCGACATCGCCTCCCGCGCGGCCAAGAACGTCTGCGACGAGGGCCGCGGAGTCGGGCCGGGCGGACTCGGCGTCTATCTCGATTTCGCCGACGCCATCGGGCGGCTCGGCGTCGATGCGGTGAAAGCCAAGTACGGCAACCTTTTCACGATGTACGAGCGGATCACGGGCGAGAACCCGTACGAGATGCCCATGCGCATCTACCCCGCCGTGCACTACACCATGGGCGGGCTGTGGGTGGACTACGACCTGCAATCCACCATTCCCGGACTGTTCGTGATCGGGGAGGCCAATTTCTCCGACCACGGCGCCAACCGGCTCGGGGCCTCCGCACTCATGCAGGGCCTGGCCGACGGGTATTTCGTCCTGTCGGCCACCCTCGGCGACTATCTCGCCCGCGGTCCGGTCGGGGAGGTGCCGGCCACCGCGATCGCGGCCGCCGAGGCCCGGGTCACCGCGATGATCGACAGACTCCTGTCCATCCGGGGCGACCGCACCGTCGACTCCTTCCACCGCGAGCTCGGCCACCTCATGTGGGAGTACTGCGGCATGGAACGGACCGAGGCGGGACTGCGCAAGGCGCTGGCCCTGATTCCCGCACTGCGCGCGGAGTTCTGGGAGCGCGTCAAGGTACCGGGCTCCGGCGATGACCTCAACCAGTCGCTGGAGCGCGCGGGCCGGGTGGCCGACTTCCTCGAACTGGCCGAACTCATGGTCATCGACGCCCTGCACCGCACCGAATCCGCGGGCGGCCACTTCCGGGCCGAGTCGCAGACCGAGGATGGTGAGGCCCGCCGCGACGACGAGAACTTCTCCTATGTCGCCGCGTGGGAATGGAACCAGGACGCGCCACCGACGCTGCACCGGGAAGCGCTGAGCTACGAGTACGTCCAGCCCAGCACGCGGTCCTACAAGTAAGAGCGGAATCGAGAATGAAACTCACCCTGCGTATCTGGCGGCAGCGGAACTCCCGCGACAAGGGCCGGATGGTCGACTACGGCGTGGAGGTCTCGCCCGACGCGTCGTTCCTGGAAATGCTCGACGTCCTCAACGAACGGCTCACCGGCGCCGGCGAGGAGCCCATCGCCTTCGACCACGACTGCCGCGAGGGCATCTGCGGCGCGTGCTCACTCGTCATCGACGGCACTCCGCACGGCCCGGAGCAGGCCACCACGACCTGCCAGCTCCACATGCGGAAGTTCGCCGACGGCGACACGATCACCGTGGAACCGTGGCGGGCCAAGGCTTTTCCGGTCATCAAGGACCTGATGGTCGACCGCTCGGCCTTCGACCGGATCATCCGGGCGGGCGGCTACATCACCGCGCCGACCGGCGCCGCACCCGAGGCCCACTCGATCCCGGTCCCGAAACCCGACGCCGACCTCGCCTTCCAGGCTGCCGAATGCATCGGCTGCGGCGCGTGCGTGGCCGCCTGCCCCAATGGTTCGGCCATGCTCTTCACCGCCGCCAAGGTCACCCACCTCGGCCTCCTGCCGCAGGGACAGCCGGAGCGCCACTCCCGCGTCGTCGGCATGCTCGAAGCCCACGACGATGCGGGCTTCGGCGGCTGCACCAACACCGGCGAATGCACCCTCGCCTGCCCGAAGGAAATCCCGCAGGACGTCATCGGCCGCCTGAACAAGGACTTCCTCCGCGCTGCGAGAAAGGCCCGCTGACCCCCTGATGTGGCCGCGCCGGAGAGAGATCCGATCAGCGCGTCTCGATCATGATCTTGCCTTCTTCACCGGATACGACGAGCGGGAGCAGGCGTTCGGCCTCGTCGCGGACAGCGGCCTCGGTGGCATGGGTGAGGGAATGCCAGGGCGTGATCCGAATCGTGGAACCGTCCAGATCCCAACGGCCGTGGACGAATCCGTCGACGAGATACATGGGCACTCCGCCCGAAGCGATCTTGGCGATGCGGGCGCGGTCGGCATCGCTGATGATGCGGCTGCGGTCGCGGTGGCCGAGGCAGGCATTGTCGAAGGCGGGGAGAAAGCGGACGGGGGCGGGCAGTTCGGCGTCGGCGATCGGGGCGTCCGGGAGGTCGAAGAGTTCGCGGCCCGAGTCATCGTGCAGGACACGCAGTTCCGGGCGCAGGCGGGCGATCACCGCTGCCAGCCGGGTGACGCCCGCGAACTCCTGGATGTCGGCGGCGGTGGCCGGGCCGTAGGCGGCCAGATAGCGGCGGACGAGGGTTTCCGGAAGCGGGCCGTCGGCCAGGGGCGTGCCGATCGCCTCCTCGGCCGGCGACACCGAGACCGAGCGGCCGCGCCACGCGCCCCACACGCCCGCGGCGGGATCATGTACCAGCGGGTGGATGATGCCGAGCGCGTGGACCAGGACGCGCGGTTCACGGCCCGGGAAGCGTTCGGACAGCCTTTTGCCGAGGTCGCGGCGGGAAGTGGTGGTGCCGGTCAGCAGTTCTGTTCCGGCCGAGGCCAATTCGGCGATATCGAGGCCCTCGACCGCATCCCGGAGGTAGGCCGAGCGGAGCGTGGGCTCGATCGCCGGGCGGACCGTCGGGTACAGCCAGCGGTAGTCCTGGGCGTCCGTCAGGTGGACGGTCCGGCGAATCGTGGTGGCGCGCACCACTGTTCGATCACGCAGCAGCGCGGTCAGATCTTCGTGGCGGAAATCGGTGAGGCGCGACCACAGCCCCACATACGGCCAGTTCGGTTCCTGCGCCTGCATCGCGACCAGATGCCGGACCAGCTCCGCGGCGGGCATGGCGACCCGTTCGTTCAACTTCTGACGCAGTAGCAGCGTGCGGTTTAGGGTTCGCAGCGAGAGTTCCGGCATGGGTCCATTGTCGAACGGAAATAGGACAGGTCGGGTCCTATATGGAGGACGGGTATGGGCATGGTGACAGCGGGGGAGTTCCGGCGCATCTACGACCCCAGCGAGCCGGATCAGTGCTGGTACATCAACGATCACACCCTGGTCCAGGACGTCGGCGGGCGCTGGCACCTGTTCGGCATCACCCATCCCGAGCCCGCCGACCCCTTCGACGAGACCGAGTTCGCGCACGCCACCGCCGACGATCCGCACGGCCCGTGGACCAAGCATCCCGCCGCGCTGACGGTGGACCGCGAGCGCGGCGAGACCCACCTGTGGGCCCCCTTCGTGGTCCGCGACGGCGACATCTACTTCATGTTCTACGACGGCGGCGGAACCGACCGCACCGCAACGGGTATGGGCCTGGCCACCTCCGCCGACCTGTTCCACTGGACCCGGCATCCGGGCGGCCCGGTCTTCCGCGACGGCTACGACGCCCGCGACCCCATGGTGCTGCGGGTGGCCGGGCAGTGGGTCATGTACTACTGCGCGACCAGCGCCCCCACCGGCGGCAACCACGTCGTCGCCTATCGCACCAGCCCGGACCTGCTGCACTGGAGCGAGCGCCGCATCGCCTACACCGACCCGGCGACCGGAACCGGCGCGGGCAACACCGAATCGCCGTTCGTGCTCCGCCACGCCGGCGCCTGGTATCTGCTGATCGGTCCGCGCCCCGGCTATGTCGGCACCGAGATCTTCCGTGGCGACAACCCTTTTCACTTCGACGCGTCCGGCCGCGTGGGGCACGTGCCCGCCCACGCGGCCGAGGTGATCACCCACGACGACGCCCTCTGGATCACCCACGCGGGCTGGGCGCAGGGCGGAGTCGCGCTGGCCCGCTTGCACTTCCCACGCTGAGACAGCCAGGCCCGCGTTCACCCCGAAAATCCGATTTCGGGCGCGGCGTGCGGCCTGAACTGGAATTCTGAACGGAGTCGAGAGTCCACCCAGTGCGGGGAGGCAGGCAGTATGGCCCGAATCGGCGTGATCAGTCTTTCCGACGGCCGCGACTATGTGCACGGCGGCATCGTCGGATTCATCCGGACCGCGGAGGACCGGCTCGTCACCGAGCTGACCGCGGCCGGGCACACCGTGATTCGCGGTGTGCAACCCATCGGCGGCAACGACCAGGCGGTGCGGGTGGCCCGGCAGGTGGAGGCGGCCGGGGTGGACCTGACCGTGCTGTACTACGCGGTGTGGGCGTTCCCGCACTTCACCATGCTGGCCGCGGGCGCGCTGCGCGGGCCGCTGCTGCTGCTGTCCAATATCGACCCGGTGCAGCCGGGCATGGTGGGCATGCTGGCTGCGGGCGGCGCGCTGGACCAGATCGGCCGCGCGCACGCCCGGCTGTGGGGCGATCCCGCCGATCCGGACCTGATCGCGGCTATCGGGGAACGCGCTCGCGGTGCGGCGGCGGTGGCCGGCCTGCGGGGCAGCACCTTCGGGCGCATCGGCGGGCGGCCCATGGGCATGAACACCGCGGTCGCCAATACCGATCAGTGGCAGCGGGTGTTCGGCATCGATGTCGAGGAGATCGACCAGTGGGAGATCGTGCGCCGCGCCGAACTCGCCGACGCCGGTGAGGCCCGGGCGGCGCGAGAATGGCTGGAGCGCAATACCGCCGGGGTCCACTACGACGGCGGCAAGCTGACGCCGGAGCTGCTGGAACGGCAGCTGCGCTCGTACCTGGCCATGCGGGATCTGATCGCGGAATGGCGGCTGGACTTCTCCGGCATCAAGGGACAGCCGGAGCTCACCCAGTACTTCGCCACCATGGACATCACCGAGGCGTTCCTCAACGACCCCTACGACTGGAACGGGCCCAAACAGCCCCACGTGTGCGCCACCGAGGCGGATATGGACGGGGCGCTCACCATGCAGCTGCTCAAGCAGATCGCGGGCACGCCGGTGCTGTTCGCCGATGTCCGGCACTATCACGCCGACCGCGACATCTGGGATCTGTGCAATTCCGGCCAGCACGCCACCTGGTACGCGGCGCGCAGCGACGATCCGGCCGAGAATCTGGCCCGGGTGCACCTGTATCCGGAGGTGTTCTTCTTCCCGGCCGGCGGCGCGTCGGTGCACCACCTGGCCGCGCCCGGGCAGATGACGCTGGCCCGGCTCACCCGCCGCGGCGGCGCCTACCGCATGCAGTTGATGCTCGGCGAGTTCGAGACCTACGACCCGGCCACCAACGAATCGCTCATGAAACAGTCCACCTGGGAGTGGCCGCACGCCTTCGCCCGCCTGGACGCCGACGCCGGGGACTTCCTGTCCCGTTTCGGCGCCAATCACATTCACGCCGTGCCGGGCGACCAGCGCGCCACCGTCCGCGCGGCCTGCGAACTGCTCGACGTCACGCTCGACGAATTCAGCCGGGCGAGCTGACATGTTCCTCGGCATCGATATCGGCACCTCCGGATCCAAGGGCGTCCTGGTCGACCACGCGAGCACGGTCGCGATGAGAGCCGAACGACCGCACCGGGTTTCGACGCCGCGCCCGGGCTGGGTGGAGCACGACGCGGAGACGGTGTGGTGGGCCGACTTCGCGGCCATCGCCCGCGAACTGGTGGCGGCCGCCGACGGCGAACCCCTCGAGGGGCTCGCGGTGAGCGGCATCGGGCCGTGCCTGCTGCCCGCCGACGCTGCGGGCCGCCCCTTGCGGCCCGCCATCCTCTACGGGGTCGACACGCGCGCCGGCGACGAAATCGAGGAACTGAACGCGGAATTGGGCGCGCAGACCGTGCTGGAGCGCTGCGGCTCGCCGCTCACCAGTCAGGCGGTCGGGCCGAAGCTGCGCTGGCTCATCCGCCACGAGCCGCAGGTGTGGCGGGCCACCCGGATACTGTTGATGGCGAGCTCGTTTCTGGTCCATCGCCTCACCGGCCGCTACGTCCTGGACCATCAATCCGCCAGCCAGTGCGTGCCCATGTACGACCTGATGGCCCGCGACTGGGCCGTGGACTGGGCCGAATCCGTCGCACCCGGCCTGCGACTACCCGAATTGGCCTGGCCCACCGAGATAGTCGGCCGGGTCACCGCCGAGGCCGCCGCGGCCACCGGCCTGCCCGCCGGGCTGCCGGTCACCACCGGCACCATCGACGCCTGGGCCGAGGCCGCCGGTGTCGGCGTCCGCGCCCCCGGCGACTGCATGATCATGTACGGCACCACCATGTTCCTCACCCAGGTGCTGACCGACCCCCGCCCCCAGCCCGGCCTGTGGACCACCTGCGGAACCTGGCCCGGCACTTACACGTCCGCCGCCGGCATGGCCACCTCCGGGGCGATCACCGACTGGCTGCGCACCCTCACCGGCAGCGATTTCTCCGAACTCGTCGACGAGGCCGCCCACGTTCCGCCGGGCAGCCGCGGGCTGCTGGTGCTGCCCTACTTCGCGGGCGAACGCACACCCCTGTTCGATCCGGACGCCCGCGGCGTGATCGCCGGTCTCACCGTCACCCACCAGCGCGCCGACCTCTACCGTGCGGTCCTGGAGGGCATCGGCTACGGCGTGCGGCACAACCTCGAGGCCATGGCCGCCGCGGGGGCTCCCGCCACCCGGCTGGTGGCCGTGGGCGGCGGCACCAAGGGCGGGCTGTGGACCCGCATCGTCTCCGACATCACCGGCCTGCCCCAGCAGCTTCCGGCCGACACGGTCGGTGCGGCCCTGGGCGACGCCCTGCTCGCCGCCGAAGCCCTGGGCCTGGACACCGCCGCCTGGAACCCGATCATCACCACGGTCGAACCCGACCCGTCCGTCACCGCCCACTACGCCCTGTACTACCGCCACTACCGATCCCTTTACGACGCAACGAGAGCCACCGCCCACTTCCTCGCCCGGGAGCAACACCGCGCCGCCCCGTGACATCCGCTAGGGTCCGGCCCGGGAAGGGCAGGTGGATGACTCGATATCACCGCATCGCGGCGCAGGACCTCGGCCGCCTCGGGGCGCTCAGCGACGGAATCTTCGCTGTGGCAATGACATTGCTGGTGCTGGATCTGCACGTGCCCGCGGGCGAGGCGTGGCACGAGCGCTCGCTGTGGAGTGCGGGCGCGGTCTCCGACGAGCAACCGGTCTGGCATGCGCTCACCCACGTGGGCCCGCAGTTCCTCATCTGCCTGCTGGGTTTCCTCACCCTCGGCATGTTCTGGATCGGCCAGCAGACCCAGCTCAACCTCATGGACCGGGCGGACCGCTCGCTGACCTGGATCCACCTCATGTTCCTGTTCGGAATCTGCCTGGTGCCCTTCGCCACCGCGCTGCTGGCCGCCTTCCCCCAGTCCCGCCTGGCCCTGCTGGTGTACTGGGCCGACCTGCTGTATCTGGGCCTGGTCCAGCTCGCCGCGCTCCGCTATGCGCGTCGCGCCGGTCTGCTCGCCGAGCACACCGGACCCGAGGACCTGACGGCCATCCGCCGCCGCATCGGCATCGTGCAACTGCTGTATGCGGCGGCGGTGGTCCTCTGCCCGATCAGCACCTACCTGAGCATCGGGCTCATCATCGCCCTCCAGGTGAATTCGGCTGTCTCCCCGCCGATTCGCCCGTTCGATCGTTTCTGAGGGCTACTGCGCGGCGGCGAATCCGGCGCGCAGATCGGCGAGGATGTCGTCGATGCCCTCGATTCCCACGGCCAGGCGGACCAGGCCGGGGGTGACGCCTGCCGCGAGCTGCTCCTCGGGGGTCAGCTGGGAGTGGGTGGTGGAGGCGGGGTGGATGACGAGGGAGCGGACGTCGCCGATATTGGCGACGTGGCTGTGCAGGGTGAGGGCTTCGACGAAGCGCTTGCCCGCGTCGACCCCGCCGGCCAGCTCGAAGCCGATGATGGCGCCGACGCCCTTGGGGGCCAGCTGCTTTCCGCGCTCGTACCACGGTGACGACGGCAGGCCCGCATAGGAGACGGCCGTGACCTCGGGTCGCTCGGTGAGGAATTCGGCCACCGCCCGGGCATTGGCGACGTGCCGTTCGAGGCGCAGGCTGAGGGTCTCCAGGCCCTGGCTGATGAGGAAGGCGTTGAACGGCGAGATGGCCGAGCCCAGATCACGCAGCAGCTGCACCCGTGCCTTGAGCGCGTAGGCGGGTGCGCCGAGATCGGCGTAGACCACACCGTGGTAGCTCGGGTCGGGCTCGGTGAATCCGGGGAAACGTCCAGTGCGCCAATCGAAGGCGCCGCCGTCGACGATCACGCCCGCGATGGCCGCGCCGTGCCCGCCCAGGTACTTCGTCGCCGAGTGCACGACGATGTCCGCCCCGTGGGCGAGCGGCTGGATGAGATACGGGGTGGCGACGGTGTTGTCGACGATGAGCGGGATCCCGGAACCGTGCGCGACCTCCGCGATGCCGGGAATGTCGAGAATGTGGTTCTGCGGGTTGGACACCGTCTCCCCGTAGAAAGCCTTGGTGTTCGGGCGGATTGCCGCCCGCCACTGGTCGAGGTCGTCCGGATCCTCGACGAAGCTCACCTCGATGCCCAGCCGCGGCAGGGTGTACCGGAACAGGTTGTAGGTACCGCCGTAAAGCCGCGGGCTGGACACGATGTGGTCCCCGGCCCCCGCGAGGTTCAGGATCGCGAAGGTCTCCGCCGCCTGACCCGAGGCCAGCAGCAACGCGGCCACACCGCCCTCCAGCGCGGCGATCCGCTGCTCCACCGCGTCCTGGGTGGGATTCATGATGCGGGTGTAGATGTTTCCCGGCTCGGCCAGCCCGAACAGCGCGGCGGCGTGATCGGTGTCGCGGAAGACGTAGGAGGTGGTCTGGTAGATCGGCAGCGCGCGGGCGCCGGTCGCGCCGTCGGGCGTCTGCCCCACGTGGACCTGCTTGGTCTCGAAACTCCAGGCGGCGGTGGGGTCTTCGGGCAGAGCGGATGCGGTCATCGGGGCCTCCGGTGGGTTGGGGACGTGTTCCTACTGGGTGACGAGGGTGGTCTCGACCGGGGTCCGGCCGGTGGTGAGATCCAGGACGGGGCAGTGCTCGTCGACCGCCCGCTGCAATTCGGCGTAGCGCTCGGCGGACTCGGGTCCGCTGATCCGCACGGTCACGCGCACCGCCTGGAATCCGGGGCGGACCGTGTCGTCGAGTCCGAAGAAGCCGCGCACATCGAGATCGCCCTCGGCGTCGACGGCCAACTCCTCGATGGCCACGCCGAGCCGCTGCGCCCAGAACCGATACGTCACCACCTGGCAGGCGATCAGCGAGGCCAGATATACCTCGACGGGATTCGGTGCGGACCCCGCACCGCCGAGCGACGGCGGCTCGTCCACCCGAACCGTGTACCGCCCCAGGGCAATCGCGCTCCCGACGGTGCCCTCCGGTGTCCCCGCGGCCCGGAACACCACCGTGGCCTGGGCGGGATCCGCGGCCACGGCCCGGCCGGTCGCCTCGACGATATCGTTCAACGGAGTGCTCAGCTCGGTCGTCATACCGCGTGAAGCTACGACCCGGCCACCGGTACCGACGATGGTTACGCTCGCCGTGAGCGCAATCGCGGCTCGTCGCACGGCCCCGGAGCTACCCGCCGGTCATGTGATGGTTGCCAACTGGTCAACCGTTCGGCAGACAGGGTTGCGCGGGGGTGGTATGAATTCGCGGTGGCATGGACTTTGCGGCTCAGCGAGGACGAAGAAGCTGCGCTGAGTGCGCAGGCGGCGATGGAAGGGCGGTCGAAACACGACATTGCCCGGGACGCCATCCGGACCTACATCACCCGGCACCAGACCTGGGACGACTATCTGTCCGACGGTCCGGTCGTCTACGGGTAGTAGGTGTCGCGTATCTCGGTGTAGCGCTGGCGAATAGCGGCGCCGATCCCCACTGCCAGAGCATGGAATTCGGTGCCCGCGGGGGTGGGCCAGCGGGGTGGGCGGGGACCGCCGCGCAGAGCCCAGGCGGCCTGGCGGGCCGCGCCGAGGGCGACGTATTCGCTCGGATTGGGCACCGTGACGGTGCGGCCGAAGATGGTGGCGGCGGCGTGCGCGATGAGGCGGGACCTGGATGCCCCGCCGATCAACAGGATTCGATGCGGCACAGTCGGCAGGCGGTCCAGGGCCTCGGCGATATTGCAGAGCATGCCCTCGATGGCGGCGCGGGCCAGATGGTGCGGGCGCATGGTGTGCGAGCGCAGGCCGTGCAGGCTGCCGGTGGCGTACGGCAGATTCGGGGTCCGCTCACCCGCGAGATAGGGGAGCAGGGTGAGACCGTCCGCGCCCGCGGGCGACTGCGCGGCCAGTACCTCCAGGCCGGACACATCGATGCCCAGCAGCATCGCGGTCGCGTCCAGCACCCGGGCGGCATTGAGCGTGCACACCAGCGGCAGGAACGCCCCGGTGGCGTCGGCGAACCCGTTCACCGCGCCGGAAGGATCGGCGCTGGGGTGCGCGGCGCGGGTGAAGACGGTGCCGCTGGTCCCGAGCGAGACCACCACATCCCCGTCCCCGATGCCCAAACCCAGTGCGGCGGCCGCATTGTCGCCGGTACCGGCCGCCACCAGCCGCCCGCCCGGCGTGTGCCCGGCGATCTCGGCGGGCGCCAGCACCCGCGGCAGCGCGGGCCTGCGGCCGCGGAAGGCCAGCGCCAGCAGATCCGGGCGGTAGGCGCCCGCGGCCGGTGACCAGTACCCGGTGCCGGAGGCGTCACCCCGATCGGTGGTCGGCTCGGTGGCCGGATCACCGCCGCGCAGCTGCCAGGTCAGATAGTCGTGCGGCAGCAGGACCCGGACCGTCCGGTCGGCCAGCTCGGGTTCGTGATCGGCGAACCAGCGCAGCTTGGCCACCGTGTGCGCGGCCAGCGGCACACTCCCCACCGCGTCCGCCCACGCCTGCGGCCCGCCCAGCTCGTCCACCAGCTGCGTCGCCGCCTCCGCGGACCGGGTGTCGTTCCACAGCAACGCATCCCGCACCGGATGCCCGGCCGCGTCCAGCGCCACCAGTCCGTGCTGCTGCCCGGCCACCGCGATGGCCTCCACATCGCGCATCATGCGATCACACGCTGCCCGCAGCGCCTCCCACCACATGAGCGGCGGCACCTCGGTCCCGTCGTAGTGCGGAATCTGGCGGTGCCGCAATATCGTTCCGGTATCGGCATCGCACACCACGATCTTGCAGGACTGAGTGGACGAGTCCACTCCGGCAACGACCGTCATTGGCCAGCCACCACCCTCTATCGTGCCGCCGCCCGTCCGGGATGCAGCTGGATCTTGCGTCCGGTGCCCGCGCGGAAGGTCCGCAGAGCATCGCCGAATTCGTCGAGCGCGAAGTCGTGGGTGATCACGGTGTCGGCGTCGATGACGCCCTCACCGAGCAGGTCCACGGCCCGTCCGAAACTGTGCAGCACGGCCATGGAGCCGACGATGGTGATCTCGTCGTTGTAGACGCGGAACGGCGAGATGCTCGCCCGCGCCGCCGCCGGCGCCACCCCGAACTGCTGATAGGTGCCGCCGCGCCGCACCCGGGACAGCCCGTCCTCGATCGCGGCCACCGTTCCGCTGCAATCGATCACGATCTCCCAGCCCTCGGGGCGGTCCATGTCCTCGGCGGATACGGTGGCCGCGTCCGCGCCCAGCGTGCGCGCGGTGGCCAGCCGGTCGGCATTGGTGTCCACCATCGACACCGACGCCGCGCCCGCCGCGATGGCCAGCTGCAGCATGAGCAGCCCCATGGTGCCCGCGCCGTAGATCAGGTAGTGCGACCCGAGTCGCCGTGGCAGCACATCGAATCCGTGCACCGCGCACGAGAGTGGTTCCACCAGTGCGCCGTGCGCGGGCGGCACATGCCCGGGGAGCCGATAACAGTTGGCGGCGGGCACTTTCACGTACTCGGCCATCGCGCCGTCCACGGTGTCGCCGATGGCGCCCCAGTTCTCGCAGAGATTGCCGCGCCCGATCGCGCAGTAGTGACAACGCCCGCAGAACAGCGAGGGATCCACCGCCACCCGGTCACCGGCCCGCACCCCGGCCGCGTCCGCGCCGAGCGCCACCACCTCCCCCGCGAATTCGTGGCCCGGCACGATCGGATAGGGCGTGGGCGGGAATTCACCCTCCACGATATGGATATCGGTCCCGCATATCCCGACCGCATCCACCCGGATCACCACCTCACCGGTGCCCGGAGTAGGGTCCGGCACGGATTCGACCGAGAACTGTCCGGGCTTCTCGACCACCAAGGCGCGCATAGCAATAACCATGCACCCGCGTGCCACCCGTTCGACGCGTTTTACGCAATAGCAATCGCAATCTTTCTGTTTTCCCGCAATCGTTACGGGGACACGCGGGGGATCAGGGGAGGGCGTGATACCAGAAGGCGGTGGAGGCCACATGCGCCTGGTCCAGCGGTAGGTAGTGGCCGTCCGCGCGCCAGCCCAGCGCCTGCACGGTGGCGCGCAGGCCGTGGTCGAAACAGATGGGGTCGGGAATGTGCCAGCGGTACATGCCGAATCGCTGGTGCGGTTCGTAGATTCGATGCGGCGGCAACACCTGCGGCATGCCCAGATAGGGGGTGGAGTAGGGGCGATAAGCGCCGTCGAGGTCGAAATTCCAGGCCCCGCCGAAATAGTCCTCGGTGCCGGTTCCGCACAGGGTGGGGAATTCGGTGTCGTCGTCGAGATAGAACTTCAGCTCGCCCTCGCCCCACCAGCCCGCCGCCCGCGGCTGCACGGCCAGATACGTCCCGGCATACCGTCCGGGACCGCCGTCGATCTCGACGATCGGATGCTCCGCCGGGGTGCCCAGCGGATCGGAGCAGCGCCACCGGGCGTGCAGATACCCGGCGGCGCCGGGTAACTCCTCCTCCAGATAGGTGATCTGGTAGTACACCGGCGCGGCTCGCTCGGACCCGTTGTGCAGGGTGATGAGCGCGCGAGTGTGGAAGGGCATGGGCCAGTAGCTGTTCAGCCCGCCGGCGGGCGCGACCACCACCATGGCGGAATTGATCAGCGCCAGCTGATCCCAGCCGTTGCAGAAGAAGTCGCCCAGCGGCACCGCGACGCCCGGTTCGGGCGAACCGTCCCAATACATCTGGAGGGTGAAGTCGCGCAGCAGCGCGCGATCGGTGGTGAGCCACAGGTGCCGGATCACGCCGGGCCCGGAAAGGTCGGCGAGCGTGGCGGTTTCGCCGGGCAGCAGATCGATGGACGGCGACACCTTCCACCCGCGTCCCAGCCCCGCGGCCGCGAAGGCCCCGGTTCCGGAGATGGCGCGCCCGCCCCCGCCGGCCTCGCCGGTGGGGTTCTCCGCGCTCACCGAGCGGGTGCGCCGCCCGTCCAGCTGCCAGATCTCGTGCACCATGCGAATTTTCGCATGTCGATCACGAATGTGAAGCGGACATGCGGCGGACATGCGAATGCCGACGCCGTCCCATGGCCGCCGCCTCCCCGGGCCCACAGCGTCGGCATTCCGGAACTGCTTACTTACCGACCAGCTTGGACTTCAGCGCGGCGACGGTCGCGTCGTCGACGCCCAGGCCCTGCGACAGGAAGTTGTCGAAGGAGCCGAAGCTCTGCTGGACCGCGTCGAAGGAGGCGTCCAGGTAGTCGCGGTCCACGCCGAGCACCGGCTCGAACAGCGACGGATCGGTGACCAGGCCCTTGGCGACCAGGCCGTCCAGCGTGGCCTTGTTCGACGCGGCCAGGTTGTCGTTGGACGCCAGGTAGTTGTTGTAGATCTGGCCCTTCGGCGCGCCCAGGGCGCTCAGCAGGATGGCCGACATCCAGCCGGTGCGGTCCTTGCCGGCGGTGCAGTGGAACAGCACCGGGCCGTTGGCGTTGGCGATCTCCTTGACCGCGGCGCTGAACTGCGAGCGCGCGGTCGGGTCGGTGACCATCCACTTGTAGTAGTCGACCATGTACTGATGGCCCTTGCCGTCACCGAGCAGCTGCTGCTGCACGGCCGGGCCGCCCTGCACGGCCTTGGCGAAGAACAGGTAGAAGTCGTTGTTCGGGTCGTAGACCGGCAGCGACTTCTCCGGGATCGAGGCCGGCAGCTTGTCGGGGTTCTGGCCGCGCTCGGTCGGGCTGCGGAAGTCGATGATCTCGACGATGCCCGCCGACACCAGCTGCTGCTGCTCGGCGTCGCTCAGCTTGTTCAGCGCGTCGGAGCGGAAGACCGAACCGTCCTTGACCTTGCCCCCGCCGCCCTGGGTCGGGATGCCACTCAGGTCCCGGGCGTTCGGCGCGGACGGCAGGTCCAGTGACGTGCCCTTGGGCGTCTGTAGCACCGGGACGGGCGCCGCCAGCGCCGGGGTGACGGCGATCGGGGTGAGGGCGATGAGCGTGGCGGCTACACCGGTGAGTGTGCCGCGTACGGCGCGCGAGATCGTCACTAGGGGGTTCCTTTCGGTCACGGACCGGGTGGTGGGGTGTCCCGGTCCGGGCTTCTGACGCGGGCCCGGCCGCCGGATACGGCGCGGGGCCCACGGGTCCGGGCATGACCGACCGGCCTCGGGCGCGAGCGCGGGAGCGCCCGAGGCACGGTGCGGTTGCCGGCCGAGCTATTCCGCGTCGGCCAGCAGCGTGATGGTTCCGGCGGCGCCGTCGACCCGGACGCGCTGGCCGTCCTGGAGCGCCGTGCTGGCGGTCTTGGTGTCGACGACGCAGGGGACGCCGAACTCGCGGGCCACGATGGCGGCGTGCGAGGCCGAGCCGCCGATATCGGTGACCACCGCGCCCGCGTAGCCGAACATGGCGGTGTGGCCGGTGTCGGTGACCGCGGCCACCAGGATGTCGCCCGGCTCGATGTCGTCGTCGAGGGTCAGCACGCGCTTGACGGTGCCCTCCACCACGCCCGGGCTCACGCCCAGGCCGGAGATGGTGTCGCCGACCGCGATCGCGCCGGAGATCTCCTCCGGCTCCCACGGGCCGTTGACCACATCGGGCATCCGGATGGCCTGGAAGCGGGTGCGCTCGGCGCGGCGGCGCGCCACCCGCTCCTGCAGATCGGCCGGGGCCCAGAGGATTTCGTCGAGGTTCAGGAACGCCGAATCCTCGATCGCGGTGAGCTTGCCCGCGTGCACCAGGCGCGCGGCCCGCTCCTGGGTGGCCAGGCGCAGGCAGTGGGTGACACGCACGACGGCGTCGCGGGCGCGCTCGCGGTAGACGGTCGCGCCGACGGCCATCTTGGCGGTGCGGCTGGTCGGCTCCGGCACCGGTTCGCGGTGCGGCGCGGGCATTTCCGCGGCCCGCCCGGCGGCGGTGACCAGCAGCTCGGGGCGGTCGCCGAAGGTGGCGTTGATGAGCTCGCACTCGCCCGGGCCGCGGTGGCCGATCCGGGCCAGCTCCTGGTCGAGGGCCTGCGAGAACTCCGGCGACTTCTCGCGGGCGGCCGCCACGTCACCGGTCTTGGCCAGCGCCTGCAGTCCGGCATCCTTGCGGCACAGGGCCGCCAGTCGCTCCACGGCCAGCATGGTCTTGGCCGACTCCAGGCGGTTCAGGTCGATCTTGACCTCGCCCTTGTGGGCGGCGGTGGCCGCGCCGGTCATCATGACGCCGATGGAGGCCGCCTGCCACGCCTGGTTGAGGCGGTCGCGCCAGAGCAGGGCGCGGGCGTGCAGCTGCTCGTCGGTGAGTTCCGAGATCTGGTCGCGGGTCAGCGCTTCCGCGTGCGAGGCGGCATTGATGTGCTCGGCGGTCTTGCTGTAGCCGAGCGCGGTGGCGGCGACCCGGCCCATGGCCTTGAAGGTGCCGGCGCGGGCGGCCAGGCCGGTCGGCATGGCAGGGCGGCCCTTGGGGTGCAGTTCGACATCGCCGATGGTGCCGTAGACGTCGCGGCGCACGCTCTCCTCGTCCC
Organism: Nocardia sp. NPDC059229; assembly: GCF_042754165.1. Classification (NCBI taxonomy): domain Bacteria; kingdom Bacillati; phylum Actinomycetota; class Actinomycetes; order Mycobacteriales; family Nocardiaceae; genus Nocardia; species Nocardia sp. NPDC059229. The sequence goes on along the minus strand of NZ_JBHZAK010000004.1, from coordinate 201,185 downwards.
AGCCGGGCATGTTCTGCGCGGAGAAGACGCCGATGGAGGCGTTGATGTACACGCTGTGGCCGAGCACGCTGGTCACGCGGGACACCCAGTGCTCCAGCGCGATTCCCTCGATGGCGATCATGTGGCCCATGGCCTCGTTGCCGAGCCGGATGGCGCCCGCCTGCAGATCGATGGTCAGCGGGGTGAGCGGGCCGGGCAGCGCCTCGGAGGTGTTGGTGGCGGTGTAGACCGGGATGCGGTCGTCGACCATGTCGTCGAACTCGCCCTGCAGGCCTTCGGGCGCAGCCGATTTCAGCGCGTAGCCGTCGGAGGTCGGGGCGTTCTGCGGCACCACGTGGGTGGGCAGCGGAATCGCGCCGCGGCGCGCGCGGATACCGGAGCCGCCGCTCTTGCGGCCGTGCAGGGCGCGCGCCACGTCGGCGATCACCTCGGTGGCAGTCCAGCCGTAGCGGAAGCCCCAGTCCTCGCGGGCGGCGCTCGCGTCCACCGGGGTCTGCGACGCCGACGACTTGGGCAGCCACGCACCGTATTTCACGCCCGCGTCGGCGAGGATGCGCTTCACCTCGGCGCTCGACACGTTGCCGGGCGCGGCCAGCTCGACTACGCCGCCGCGCTGCGACAGCGCCGCCAGCACCAGGAAGCGCTCCAGGTCGTCGTAGTGCAGCACCTGGATGCTGCCCTTGCCGCCGCCGGTCAGGCTCTCCAGCGCGCGCCAGCTGCCGCGGTCGATGCGCCGGCCGGCCACCAGCGCGGTGCGCACGATGAGCGCGTCCGCGCCGGAGCCGGTCACGATCTTCTCGACACTCGAATCACCGCCTGCCGCAACGGGAACCACGAGGCGCGCACCGGAATCCTTGGCCGCCTGGGCGATTGCCGCCACCGCCGGACCCGCTAGGTGCACGATCGCGTCGACCCCGGCCACGGCCCGCACGCAGACCTGGGCATCGGACAGATCGCCGACGATCACCTCGACCCGCGGGTCCACGTAGCGGTGCCGCTGCCGGTCCAGGCCGACCACCTCGTGGCCGGCCGCCAGCAGCATGCGCGCCACGGCACGGCCGCTCGGCTCGGTGACACCGGTGACCAGAATCCGCATTGACTCTCCTCCTCGTGCAGGCATCCCCAACCACAGTGACGCCGTTCACACACCATCCCCAGTGCAACGGGTGGTGACGGGTCACAGTCCCGGTCAACGGGATCGGTGAATCGCTCAGCAAGATGGGGCGCTAAGTGACGGCGGTCGGAGCGGGCACCGTCGAGGCATGACAGTGCGGAATCCGGTCACGCCGCGGGCGGCCGGCGAGGTGAGCCACTACGACATCGAGACCGATGTGCTGGTTGTCGGGTACGGCGCGGCGGGCGCCTCGGCGGCCTACGAGGCGGCCTACGCGGGCGCCCGGGTGCTGGTGGTGGACCGGTCCGGCGGTCCGGGCGGCGCGTCGGCCATGTCGGGCGGCGAGATCTATCTGGGCGGCGGCACCCCGATCCAGGTGGCCTGCGGCTACGACGACACCCCCGAGGCGATGGCGGCCTTCCTGAAGGCGGCGCTCGGCGCGGGCGCGGACGCGGCCAAGATCGACGAGTACTGCGCGGGCAGCGTCGAGCACTTCCACTGGCTGGTTGACCGTGGCGTGCCGTTCAAGCCGACCATGTGGGACGCCCCCACCTGGGTGCCGCCCACCGATGACGGGCTCATGTGGCTGGGCGAGAACAGCTGGCCCTTCACCGAACTGGCGTACCCGGCCCCGCGCGGGCACCGGCCCACCGCCAATGACTTCGGCGGCAAGCTGCTGATGGAGTGCCTGGCCGACGCGGCCGAATCCGCCGGCGCCACCGCACTGTTCGACACCCACGTCGGCACCCTGATCGTGGACGGCGACGGTGTCGTGGTCGGAGCGGTCGCGCGGCGGTACGGCAAGGAGATCACCATCCGCGCCCGTCGCGGCATCGTGCTCACCACCGGCGGTTTCGTCGACAACGACGACATGCTCGCCGCCCACGCGCCGCAACTGCTGGGCCACACCAAGGTCAGCGCGGGCACCGACGACGGTTCCGGCATCCGCATGGCCCAGGCCCTCGGCGCGGCAGTGCGCCACATGTCCGCCGGTCAGGTCGGCATGTCCCTCATTCCCGGGCTGGCCGCGCGCGGCCTGGTGGTCAATGCCCTCGGCCGCCGCTTCATCAACGAGGACACCTACCCCGGCCGCATCGGCCAGCACGCGCTCTACCGCCAGAACATGGGCGGCAGCTGGGCGGGCGACGACACCGCGGTTTGGGTCGTCGTCGACGAGGACGGCTTCGAGGACGTCCCCGAACCGCAGCGCTGGGGCGTGCGGCCCACCCACGTCGCCGAGACGCCCGCCGAACTGGAAGAGCTGACCGGCCTGCCGGCGGGCTCGCTGACCGCGTCCATCAGCCGCTACAACGAATTCGCCCGGCAGGGAACCGATCTCGACCACCACAAGTCGCCCCGCTGGCTACGCGAACTGACTCCTCCGTTCGCCGCCATCGACGTCAAGGCCGGCGTGCGCCCGCCGTCGGAGGCCGGTGACCGGCGTGGCACCGGCGCGTCCGTCTTCACCCTCGGCGGCCTCCACACCGACCTGGACGGCCACGTCCTCGACCTCGACGGCCGTCCCATCTCCGGCCTCTACGCCGCCGGTCGAGCCGCCAACGGCCTGCACGGCTTCGGCTACATCTCCGGCACCTCCCTGGGCGACGGCACCTTCTACGGCCGCCGCGCGGGCACCGCGGCCGCCCGCCGCGCATAGCCGATCGCCTTCTGTCGACACTCTCGGCCCGGCGGCAGGGCACGGAAGCCACTGCGGAACAGGGTTTCGGCGGCGTAACGGGCCAGTCGCTCCAGGATCGAGGCGAGAAGGCTTCGAGGCGGCCCAGCAGCCGGGACTCGCAGGCGATGAGGGTGACACCGCTCGCATCGGGCCGAGGGCCATGGCTGCCGCCGCGCCGGCACCGCCGCCGCTCGGCGTCTGTGGTCGCTGCCCCTTGTTCGCAGTGGCGATTCGGCGGGCGGGTTGCTGCCGCGTCGGGTGAGTTGTGGTGGGCGATGGCCCTTTTGCCACCGAGAACAGGTTCTAGACTCGCGCGCTATGGAAATTCACATGCGGCAGCTGCGGTATTTCGTTGCGGTGGCGGAGGAGCTGAGCTTCACGCGCGCCGCGCAGCGGTTGCATGTGGCGCAGCAGGGGCTGAGCGCGCAGATCCGGCAGCTGGAGAAGGCGCTGGATCTGGTGCTGTTCACGCGGACCACCCGCAGCGTCGAGCTCACCGCGGCGGGGGCGGCCCTGCTCGAAGGTGTCCGAAGTGCTTTGACCACACTGGAAATGGCGGTCGAGCGGGCGCGGGTGGCGCAGCGGCTGGAATCGGATCGGCTGGTGCTCGGCTATCTGGAGGGCGCGGCGCTCACCCTCACCGAGCCGATCCTCGCGGCCTTCCGTGAGCAGCATCCCGGGGTGACGGTCGACATGCGGCAGTTCACCTATGAGGAGCCCGCGGCCGGACTGGAGAGCGGGACCGTCGACGTGGCCTTCGTGCGACTCCCGTTCCGCGCGGCCGGAATCCGCTTCGAGCCCCTGTTCGCCGAGCCGCTGGTGGCGCTGGTGCCCGCCGCGCACCGGCTGGCGGAACTGCCCGAGGTGCGGGTGCGGGATCTGCTCGACGAGCCGCTGCTCGGGGCGGCCACCACCGATCCGGAGTGGAATGCCTTCTGGGAGTTGCACGATCACCGCGACGGGCGGCCCGCCCCGGTGGTGTCCCGGTCGAGTTCGCTGCTCGAGGAGCTGCACAAGGTCGCGGTGGGGGTCGGCGTCGTGCTGACGGTGGCGTCGGCGCGGTGGATGCCCTTTCCCCGGGTCCGGGTGCTGCCGGTCGCGGACGCCCCGCACAACCAGGTGACGGTCGGCTGGCGCGTCGACCACGAGACGCCGCTGGTGCGGTCGTTCGTGGACATCGCACGCCGTGTTCGCGACGCCAACCCCGACCTGGTCGCGCGCCTGGAACAACCCGATCTCGACGACTGCACCCTGCCGCAGCATCTGTGATTGACAATTGGGGCTTGTCAATGGCTGGGAAATAGCTGTTTCACACCGGTTCCCCTGCGCTCTAATGTGTTTCCGCGTGGGCGGTCAACGCGGGGGTTGCGGCGTCCACCGGCGAGCCCGCCCAAGGCTCGCGACTGCCTCATTTACCCGGTGAGGCGATCTCGGATAGCCAGCACCGCCGGGCGACGGACTGAGCCCCCGTTGTCCGGGCGGTGCCGGCGCCCGTGCCCGTGCGTGTCGCTATCGTGCGGCCGCCGTCGGGCGACCAGACTCGGGGCATGACGGCGGACGAACAGCAGGGTGACGAGCACGGGGACGACGCCCCCGACGCGGCAACCGGGCGCGGCGAAACGACCGAACCCCAGCCGCCCGTATCTCATCCTGCGGCCGAGCCAGAGCAGCCGACCGAGCCCGAGCAGCCGACCGAGCCGGGGCAGCCGACCGAGCCGGGGCAGCCGACCGAGCCCGAGCAGCCGACCGAGCCTGCCGAGACGACCGAACGTGATGAGACGACCGAACGTGCCGAGACAACCGGGCGTGATGAGACGACAGCGCGCGAAGAGCTAACCGCGACTGGTGAGTCGACCGACACGGGTGAGACGAATGGGCAGGCCGCAGGCGCGGCACGGCCGGCATCGCTGCGTTCACGTGTATGGGCGGTCGCGGATCGTGCGGAGCGGGCCGTCAATCCGAGCTATCCGGGGTTGGTGGTGGCCTGGATTTTCTTCCTCTGGGCGGTGTCGCCCTCACTGCTGCCGCGCACCTGGCTGTTCGAGGGTCTGGTGTGCGGGATCAGCGCGGCCATCGGGTACGGCGTGGGTGGCGTGCTGGAGTGGGCCTTCAAGAAGTGGGTGCGGCCACGGCTGCCGGAGTCGGCGGAGGGCCTGGCCAAGCTGTGGCATCCGAGCGAGACGACGCGGGCGGTCAGCAAGGCCGTGATCGTGGTCGGGACCATTGCCGGCGCGGCCCTGGTGCTGGCCCGGTCGGCGCGCTGGCAGCGCGATCTCGAAGTACTGATGGGGATGACGCCGACCACCACCTCGAGCTACCTGCGCGCCGAACTGGTGGCGGCGGCGACCCTCGCGCTGGTGATCGTGGCGTATCGCCTGGTGCGGTGGCTGATCCGGCTGATCGTGCGGCTGCTCAACATCGAATGGCGGGTGCCGAGGAACATCGCCTACCCGGGCGCGGTGATCGTGGTCGCGGTGGTCGCGGTGCTGCTGTTCCAGGGTGTGCTGGCGAAAGCCTTCTTCTCCGTGGCGAATTCGGCGTTCAGCCTGCGCAACGGCAAGACCTCGCCGAGCGCCGTCCAGCCGCAGCTGCCCGAAAGGTCCGGCAGCCCACAGTCACTGGCGCCCTGGGACACCCTCGGGTCGGAGGGCCGCTGGTTCGTCGCCACCGCGCCGACCGCCGACCGGATCGCCCAGGTCACGGGAAGGCCCGCGCGCGAACCGATTCGGGTGTACGCGGGCCTGGACTCGGCGAACACGCAGCAGGACATCGCCGATCTGGTGGTGCGGGAACTGGATCGCACCCACGCCTTCGAGCGCAAGGTGCTGGTCGTGGTCACCACCACCGGGACCGGCTGGGTGGACTCCACCACCGCCTCGTCCATCGAGTACATGTACGGCGGTGACACCGCCATCGCCGCCACCCAGTACTCCTACCTGCCGAGCGTGCTGTCGTTCCTGTCCGACCGCCAGAAGGCCACCGAGTCCGGGAATGCGGTGATCCACGCCGTCCATGAGCGCTGGGCGCAGCTGCCGCCGGGACAGCGCCCGAAACTGCTGGTGTACGGGGAGAGTCTGGGCTCGCAGGGCTCCGAGGGCGCTTTCACCGGGCTCGACGACATCCGCACCATGGTCGACGGCGTGCTGTGGGTCGGCCCGCCCAACTCCAACCGGATCTGGCGTCAGCTCGAGCAGCGCCGCGATCCGGGAACGCCGGAGATCCTGCCCGTCTACGCCGACGGCCTGATCGTCCGCTTCGCCGCCACCGCACCGGAACTGGGCCGCCCGGACCGGACGTGGTTCGACCCGCGCGTGGTGTATCTGCAGCACGCCTCCGACCCGATCGTCTGGTGGTCGCCGGATCTGCTGTTCACGCAACCGGATTGGCTGAAGGAACCGCGCGGTGCGGACGTCTCCAAGTCCATCCGCTGGTGGCCGATCGTCACCTTCTGGCAGATCAGCGCGGACCTGGCCAACGCCCAGGGCGTCCCGTCGGGCCACGGCCACCGCTACGGCGACCTGCCCCTGGACGGGTGGGTCGCGGTGGCCCAGCCGCAGGACTGGAACCCGGACCTGGAACGCAGCATCCGCAAGGCCCTCGACGAGGACATCACCTGGGAATACGCCCACAAATAGCCGCTGCACGGCGATCGGTCCGTATCCAGCGGAACCCGGGTTCCGATCATCGGGACTATTTCGGATCGAAACACCGCCTTGGCCATAGCTTCGAGGGCAGGAAACTCTGGCACGAGGAGGAACGCCCGCATGACTAACAAGGTGCTCGATCGGGTCCGCGATCTGCTGCCCGCGATCCGGGAACGCGCGGTTCAGGCCGAGGAGCAGCGGCGGGTGCCCGACGCCAGCATTGCCGAGCTCACCGAGGCCGGCGTGTTCCGCATGCTCCAGCCGGCCCGCTTCGGCGGCCTGGAGGAGTCGCCGGTCGCCTTCTACGAGGTGATCCGCACCATCGCCACCGTCTGCCCGTCCACCGCCTGGGTGTCCTCGGTACTGGGCGCGCACCCGTGGCAGCTGGCCCTGTTCGAGGATCAGGCCCAGCAGGACGTGTGGGCCGAGAACTCCGACACCCTGGTGTCCTCCTCCTATGCGCCGACCGGCAAGCTGACCGTGGTCGACGGCGGCTACGAGCTGTCGGGTCGCTGGCAGTTCTCCTCCGGCTGTGACCACGCCCAGTGGGTGTTCCTGGGCGCGCTGGTGCCCACCGCGACCGGCATGGACTACTACACGGTCCTGGTGCCGCGCACCGACTACCGCATCGAGGACACCTGGGACGTGTCGGGCCTCGCAGGCACCGGTTCCAACGACATCGTCATCGAGAAGGCCTTCGTGCCGGCCCACCGCGCCTACTCGGCCGCGGACCAGGCCAACCTGGTCGGTCCCGGCCAGCAGGTGAATACCTCTCCGCTGTACAAGATTTCGTTCGGCGCGCTGTTCTCCAACACCATCACCGCCCCGATCATCGGCGCGGCCCAGGGCGCGTACGAGGCGCACATCGAGCGCCAGCGCGAGCGGGTGCGGCTGTCCTACGGCGGGCAGAAGGTGTCGGAGGATCCCTTCGCCCACGTCCGGATCGCCCGTGCCGCTTCGGAAATCGACGCCGCCGTGCTCCAGATGGAGCGCAATATGGGCGAGCAGCTGCGCTACGCGCAGGCCGGTGAGGAGATCCCGTTCGAACTGCGCCTGGCCACCCGCCGCGATCAGGTGCGCGGCACCGAGCGCGCGCTCGAGGCGATCGACCTGCTGTTCAAGAACTCCGGCGGCCACGCCATCCGGCGCCCGAACATCATCGAGCGCAACTGGCGTGACGCGCACGCCGGCAGCGTGCACGTGATCAACGATGTGGAGCGGGCCCTGGCCATGTACGGCAAGGGCGCCATGGGCCTCGAGGTCGCGGATCGGATGCTCTGATGACCCTGACCGCGGAGAACACCACCCGCTGGGTGACGGTCGACGGCCTCGAGCTCCGCTATCACGAGGCCGGCGAGGGCCCGGTGCTGGTGCTGCTGCACGGCTCCGGCGCGGGCGTGTCCGGCTGGGCCAACTTCGGCGACAACCTGCCGGTGCTGGCGCAGCACTTCCGCTGCCTGATCCTGGATCAGCCCGGCTTCGGCGAGAGCGGCCGCCCGGAGGTGTACGAGCGCAATTACCTGCGCATCGCCGCCGACGCGGTGATCGGGCTGCTCGACGAGCTGGGCATCGAGAAGGCGCACGTGCTCGGCAATTCCATGGGCGGCACGGTCGCGACCCTGCTCGCGCTCGAGCACCCGGGTCGCGTCGATCGCATGGTGCTGATGGCGCCCGGCGGCGTCGGCGTGAACGTGCTCGGACCCGAACCGTCCGAGGGCATTACGCGGCTCATGGAGTTCAATGCCGACCCCACCGATGAGAAGGCCATGGGCTTCCTGCGGGCCATGGTCTACAACCAGGCCACGCTCACCGAGGAACTGGTGGCCAAGCGCCTGAAGGCCGCGGCCGATCCCAAGGCCCAGGCCGCCCTGCGCGACGCGTACGCCACCTTCTACAACCCCAGGCTGGCCGAACCGGTCCCGCTGTGGGCGCGGTTGAAGGGCATCACGCAGGAGGTGCTCATCCTGTGGGGCCGCGATGACCGGGTCACCCCGGTGGAGGGCTCGCTCTTCGCCGCCCGGCAGCTGCCGAACGCGGACCTGCGCACCTTCGCCCGCTGCGGCCACTGGGTCATGGTGGAGCGCAAGGACGCCTTCGAGCGGTCCGTGGTCGACTTCCTGAACAACGGCCTGTAGCAAGCGGTTTCCGATGATTCGGGGGTGGGATTTCCCACCCCCGAACTCGTTTTCCCGGTTTCGGCCCGGCGCTACAGTCCGAGCATGACGTGGACAGCCCCGGACATCACCCGATCCGCCCAGGTGCTCGTCGGCGACGAGCGGGCCATGCTGCACTCCCTGCTCACCCGCGGCCGCGAGATCCTGCTCTGGAAATGCCAGGGGCTCACCGGAGCACAGCTCGCGACCCGCAGCGTGGCGCCGTCCACCATGTCCCTGCTGGGCCTGATCCGGCACATGACCGAGGTGGAACGCGGCTGGTTCCGCAAGCGGGCCGCGGGGGAGTCGGTCGGCTACCTCTACTCCAGCGATCCGAGCCAGGACGCCGACTTCGACGACACCATTCCCGAGCAGGCCGAGGCCGACTACGCCCGATTCCTCGAGGAAATCGCCGTGTGCGACAAGGCCATAGCCGATCTTCCCCTCGACCACACCGTCACCCATCCGCGCACCGGCACCGACCTCTCCCTGCGCTGGACCTACCTGCACATGATCGAGGAGTACGGCCGCCACGCCGGCCACGCCGACCTGCTGCGCGAACGCATCGATGGGGCCACCGGCTACCAGTAGCCCGGGCTTCCCCGACACGCGTCCGATCCGAATGCGCCTTCGGCTGCGACAGATTCGGGTCGCGCGCGGGTAGCGGATCTACAGGTTGTGTTCGTGCGCCCAGGCGGCCAGCTGCGTGCGGGAGGTGAGCCCGAGCTTGGTGAGGATGTGCTCGACGTGGGTCTCGGCCGTGCGGACCGAGATGACCAGGTCGGCGGCGATGCGCTTGTTGCTGTGACCGGCCGCGACCAGGCGGGCGACGTCCTTCTGACGGCGGGTCAGCACACTGGTTTCCGACAGGGTCGCGGTGGCCGCCCGCGGAGCGCGCTTCAGGGCGGGCGGCGGCGCAACGGGTTCCGGCTCGGCGGCGGTGCGGCCGAGGGCGTAATCGATGGCCTCCTCCAGCGGCAGGCTCGCGCCCGCGCCGAACGCGGTGCGGAACGCCTCCTCGCCCAGCGCGTCCCGGACCTTGAGCCGCTCCTTCTCACCGACCGCGACGGTGATGGTGTGGGCCAGCCGAATCGTGCTGCGCTGCAGTGATTCCGCCGCGCCCAGCAGGCGGGCGGCCCGCTCGTGGTCGCCGTCCGCGGAGACCGTCCAGGCCAGCCCCTCGAAGGCCGACGACAGCCAGATACAGCGCTCGAACAGGGCCAGCTCCTCGATGGCGCGGCCGTGGAATTCGGCGGCGGCCTCGAGTTCGCCGCGCCGCCAGTGGTCGATCCCGACCGTCCACAGCGCCAGCCCGCCCAGCAGGTGCGAACCGCTGTCGGTGGTGAGTTCCAGGAAGCGCTGGGCCAATTCGGTGCGCCCCGGCGCCTCCAGCACCATGGCCGCCATGAAAGAGAATGCGTGCGAGTCCATTTCAATGGCGTGCTGGCCGTGCGTGGCCGCCAGCTCGATGGCGCTGCGGCCCAGCTCCAGCGAGCGTTCGCGGTCGCTGGAGGCGAAGGCCAGCAGCGACCGGTCCAGCGCCACCTCGGCCATGATGTCGGTATCACCCAGGGCGGCAGCCAATTCCATGCACTCGCTCACCAGCCGCGCCGCCGACTCCTGATCGCCCAGCAGGGCGGCCAGCGAGGCGGCCGAGGACAGCGCCTTGGCCCGCTCGGCGGTCCGCTCCGGATTGCGGGCCAGCGAATCGGTGAGCCAGCGGTAGCCCTCGGACAGGAAGCGGTTGTGCTCCCAGAACGGGCGCAGCACGGTCACCGTGGCCATGGTGCGCAGCGGCTCGTCCTCCAGCCCCGTGCGCAGGGCGGCACGCAGATTCGCGTGCTCGCGACTCAGCTCCCGGAACCACGCCACGTCCTCCGCGGTCCAGTACGCGGTCTGCCCGCGCATGGCCAGCTGCCGGTAGTGCTCGCGGTGCCGCGCCCGGACCTCCTGGTCCGTGCCGCGCTCGGCGAGCCGGTCGGCGGCGAACTGACGGATCGGCTCCAGCATCGAGTACCGGGCGACATCCCCGTCGAAGCGCAGCATCACCACCGACTTGTCCACCAGCCCCGTCAGCGCCTCCATCAGCGACGCGGACCCCAGCTCGCACACCGCCTCCGCGGCATCGATGTCGAAACCGCCCGCGAACACCGAAAGCTGTTCCCACAGCGCCTGTTCCGCCGCGGTGCACAGGTCGTAGCTCCAGCGGATCGCGCCCTCGATGGTCTGCTGGCGCTGCGGTGCGGTGCGCGGCCCGGCGCTGAGCAGCCCGATGGTGTCGTCGAGACGGTCCAGAATCTGTTCCGGCGTGAACATGCGCAGCCGTAGCGCCGCCAGCTCCAGCGCGAGCGGCATGCCCTCGAGGCGGCGGCAGATCTCCGCCACCACCGGCCGGTTGCCGGGGCTGGCCTGGAAGCCCGGGTTGGCGGCGCTGGCGCGCTCGATGAACAGCTGCAGCGCGTCGCTGTCCTCGCCGGCGGTCCGGGGCACGGTCAGCGGCGGTACCGGCATGACCTGCTCGCCCGGTATCCCGAGCACCTCGCGGCTGGTGGCCAGCACCCGCACATCCGGTGTGGTGGCGATGATCCGGCCGACCAGCGCGGCGCACGCCTCGATCAGATGCTCACAGTTGTCCAGAATGAGCAGCAGCCGCTTGTCGGCCAGGAATTCGGTGAGCCGGGGCAGCGGCGCGGTGGATTCGTCGCGCAGATTCAACGACTCGGCGACACTCAGGGTGACCAGCGCCGGGTCCTGCACATCGGCCAGCTCGACCAGCCATACGCCGTCGGGGAAGGCGCGCGCGACGAGGTGCCCGATCTGTCGTGACAGGCGGGTCTTCCCCATGCCGCCGGGACCGAGCAGGGTGAGCACCCGGGTGGTGGGCAGCAGGCGCTTCGCAGTAGCCAGCTCTTCGCGGCGGCCGACGAAGCTAGTTACCTCTTCGGGGAGGTTTCCATTGACACGCCGCGCCATGGCGTCAAACCTATGTGATTTGCCGCATTCTGTGCCAGCAGGTTGGCATAAACGCAGCTCGCGGCCGCTGCTGATGTGTGCGGCGATACACTCGACCGGGTGCCGAGCCGAACGCGCCGAGCCCGCCTGGCGGACGTCCACGAATTGGCGGCCGGTATGCCGCACGTGACCATCGAGCACGGGCCCGCGGGCAACCCGGTCTACCAGGTCGGCCGCAAGTCCTTCGTCTACTTCCGGACGCCGCGCCCCGACGCCGCCGACCCGGAGACGGGGGAGCGGTACGACGACGTCATCATCTTCTGGGTGCCGTCGGAGGACGACAAGCTGGCCCTCACCCAGGACCCGGATTCACCGTTCTTCACGACCCCGCACTTCCGGGGGCATCTCTCGGTCCTGGTGCGCGGCAGTCGAATTCCCGAACTCGGCCTGCAGGAGCTCGCCGAGGTCGTGCAGGACGCCTGGCTTTCGCGCGCCTCGGCGACCAGGGCGCGACGGTGGCTGGCCGAAAACGCGCCGGGGACAGGCAAATCCGGCTGAGGCTCAGGCCGGGGAGGTCGCCGGCGTCAGTGCGCCGCGCAGGGCGTCGATGATCAGCTTGCGCGCCTCGGTACCTTCGGGAGTCGGGGTCAGGGGATAGACGTGGACCAGTTCGGGCGCCTCGCGATAGTCGACCTCGACACCGGCGGCCCGAGCCTTGCCCACCATGATCCGGGTGTCGGGCACGAGGATGTCGCGGGTGCCGCAGAAGACGGTGAGCGGGCCGAGGCCGGTGAAGTCGGCGAACAGCGGGCTGACCCGCGGGTCGGTGATCGAGAGCGGGCCGCGCCAGTGGTCGCCGAGGACCAGGCCCCCATCGCGTCCGAGCCAGGGATCCTCGGACTGGACGGTCAGGATCTCCGGATTGCTCAGGCTCAGGTCCAGGGCGGGTGAAATCAGCACTGTCCGAGGCACGGCCGGTTGCTGCTCGTCGCGGAGCAGGACCGTCGTGGACAACGCGATCTGGCCGCCCGCCGAATCTCCCGCCAGGCAGACCTCGCCGTACTGGTCTCGATTGGCGCGAACAAGATTCGCGAAGGCGGGGATCACCTGATCGGCGGTGCCGTAGGGGATGAGCGGATAGATCGGCACCGTGACCGTCGTGCCCGCCTCGGCCGCGATATCGGCGGCCAGCTGCCAATGCTGCCTGGCGATCTCATTGACCCAGCCGCCGCCGTGGCAGTACACGACATTGCCTCGGGCGCGGCCGGATCGGGGCGTGAGGGTGTAGATCGGCCAGCCGTTCTCCCGGCGCACCTCGATGGTCACATCCGTACGCAACAGGCGCGGCGGGCCATACGGCTGGGGCCGGAGGCTGCGCTCCCTAATGTGTTCGCGTGCCCCCTCGGCGCTGATGAACGGCCGATTGGCCCGGACGACCCGCAGATACGCGGGCACCGCCCGACTGAGCAAGCTGGGCATCAGCGCCTCCCGTGCGGTAGTCCGTCTCCGGCCTCGACCATACCGAATCGGACCAATGCCCTAGCTGTGTTCGATGACCGCGCCGGTCAGGAAGGTGGACATGGCGGCGGCGACGGCATCCGGCTGATCGAGCATCGACAGGACGTAGGCGTCGTCGATCTCCACGAGGCGCGCCTTGGGAATCAGCTCGGCCAGGCGGCGGCCGTGCTCGCGCGGCATCACCTTGCCGGCCGACGACCACAGGATCAGGGCCTCGCCCCGGAAGTCGCGCAGCGCTTCGGTATTCGCGATGAGTTCGGCTTTGTTGCGGCGGGATCGGGCGTAGGCGAGCAGATCACGCTGAATCCGCTTGTCCCGCAGGCCGGGATCGGTCCAGCCGCGGATGATCTCGTCGCTGAGTGGATACCGTGCCATCCAGCCGAACAGCAGCGGCGAGGAGCGCAGCCACGGGACGCGTAACTGTTTGAGCGCCATCGTGATTCCGCCGGGCAGCGCCGCGCCCACGATGGCGGTCTTGCCTGGCAGACCGGGTGGGAAGTTGGCGAAGGCCTCGCAGGGCAGCACGATCAACCGGCCGACGCGCTCGTCGAGGCCGTAAGCGGTGAGGAAGAGCCCGCCGCCCCAGTCGCTGTGCACCAGGGTGACGTCGCGCAGGTCCAGGGCGGCAAGGAAATCCGCGACCAGCTGATTGAGCCCGCGCAAAGTCAGGTCCGTGCCCTCACGCAAGGGCTCCGGATGCGACCCGAGCGGCAGATCCGGCAACACGTACCGGAAGCCCTCGGGCAGCTTGCCGATCACCTCGTCCCACACCGTGTGGTTCATCAGCAGCCCGTGCAACAGCACCACCGGTGGCCCCTCGCCCCGCTCGACGTAGTGCACCCGTCCCGCACTCAGTTCGACAGCCGGCATGATAGCTCCCCTCTAGAGCATACGCTCTAGTGCGTTTGCTCTAGTCTGGACGGGTGAGCGAGAAGCTGTCAACCACCACCCGGGATCGCTTGGTCACCGCCGTCGCCGAACTCATGCGGGTCCGGGGCTACAGCGCGATCACCGTCAAACAGATCACCTCGGCGTCGGGCGCCCCGATGGGCTCGCTCTACCACCACTTCCCCGCCGGAAAGTCGGCCATCGCTGCCGAGGCCCTCCGCGTCTCGGGCGCCGCCTACATCCAGCTGCTACCGCTCCTGATGGACGCCCACGACGACCTCCGCGAAGCCGTCCCGGCCGCCTTCACCGCCGCCGCGGAAACCATCGAGCAGGCCGGCTGGATGAACATGTGCCCGGTCGGCACCGTGGCCGGGGAAGTCGCCGACAGCGAACCCGGAATCCGCGACGTGGCAGCGGAAGTCATGAACTCCTGGATCGACGAGGGCACAGGCTATTTCATCCGCCGTGGCCTGGAAGCGGCCGACGCCCGGGAACTGATGATTGCGATTCTCGGTGCGCTGGAAGGAGCTTTCATTCTCAGTCGGACCCTGCGATCGACAGAGCCGCTTTTGGCCGCCGGCAAAACGATGGGTGCCCGTGTCGCAGAAATTGTGAAAAGGCAAGGGATACTGGATATTTCGGGTTCATAGCATGCCTATTTGGCGGTAAATAAATGCATGAATTCGACGGGGGTGACACTCAACGCATGCGGTATCGCCGACCTGGCAGCCGCCGTCGAAACCCTGTCGAATTCCGTCCTGCACGGCAACCTGAACCCGTTCTCCGACAGTGATGTCGTGGAGCTGATGCAGCGCCTGGAAACCTGCAAACGTCAACTGTCGGCGCTGGATTAACGCATGATCATCGAGGCCTGCAACCGCTCACTGCCCGAAGGCAGCGGGGCGAAGGGCGTGGTGCCGTTCCTGCGGCAGACGTTGGGCCTGTCGAGGTACGACGCATCGGTGCGAGTGAAGATCGCCCGCCAGTGCGGTGAATTCTTCGAACCCACCGGACACCTGCGCCCGCCCACCTTGGCCGAGGCCGCCGAAGCCTATGAGGCGGGCGGTATCTCGCGTGATCATGTCCGCAACATCATCGACGTCATGAACCACCTGCCCGCCGACATCCCCGCCGAGGCTCGTACGGAGGCCGAACACATCCTGGTCGGCCATTCCCGCACTGGTTGGCCCGATGACCTGCCCAAGATCGGTCGCGACATCCTCGCCCGCATCGACCCCGACGGCAAGGTCGTCTCCGACGCCGACCGCCGCCGCAAGCGCGGAATGATGCTGTGCCGCCCCGGCATCGATGGCATGTCCTGGATCGAAGGCTGGATCACCCCCGAACTGCGGGCCCTGCTCGATGTGGTGTTCGCGAAGCTGGCGCGTCCGGGCATGTGCAACCTCGAAGACCCCGAAAGCCCCACCGCCACCGCCGGTGTCATCGATTCGAAGGTCCTCGAGGCCGCCGCCCGTCGTGACCGTCGTGATGCCGGTCAACGCACCCACGACGCGCTGTTCGCGCTGCTGCAGCCCGGTGTCGACCCCGCCAAGCTCGGTTCGCACCGGGGTTTGCCGGTGCAGGCCATCCTGACCATGAACCTCGCCGACCTCGAGCGTGGGGCCGGGGTCGCGACCACCGCCTCCGGCGGCCACGTGAGCATCAACGAGGCCCTCAAGCTGGCCGAGGGTACCCGGCCGGTGCTGGCGGTCCTCGACGCCGACGGGTTGCCGTTGTACCTGGGTCGCTGCGAGCGCCTGGCCACTCCGGCACAGCGGTTGGCGTTGATCGCCCGCGGGAGGGGCTGTACTCGCCCGGGATGTGAGGCGCCCGCGAGCATGTGCGCGGTGCACCACATCACCGACTGGGCCAAGGGCGGGCCCACGGATCTGACCAATCTGACCTTGGTGTGCGATCACTGCCATGCGCTGGTCAATGACAGTGCCGAGGGTTGGAGAACCGTTGTTATGGGCGAGGATTCCCCGTATCGGGGGCGGACCGGTTGGATTGCTCCGAAACGTCTTGACCCGACCGGTATTCCTCGGGTGAACGATAGACATCACGTTGGACTGTGGGTCGCCGCTGCGATCGATTCCAGTTGCCGGAGGTGGGGTTCACGGGCCGCGTGATTCCCGGCTGCTCGTGTGCTGCTGGTGTGCGCAGGGACGGGGAGGTGTGGTCACCTCGCCTGCCCTGCCGGACTTGGGCTGACGCCGGGCTGAGAGCCGTCTCCCGCCGATTCCGGCCCAGGGACTGCACGCATCACCTTTTGCAGACACCCCCACCGCAAACTCACTGAGGATCCCCGAACCACTAACGCCCACAGTCATATTCCCGCTACCGCCACACTCGGCACGGCCCTCGCAACCGCTACCACCCTGCGACCGGGATTCCGACCGCAACTACCGCCGCGTCCACGACCGTGACCGCCAGTGACAACCCCCGGGCCACTGCCGGCTGACCGACTATCTCCGATCGCCGGACGCCCGCACCGGCATTCCGCCACTGCCACCGCGATCGTCACCTGCGACGGCCAGCACGGTCACTGCTTGGACCGCCGCCCCGACCGCGACCGTATTCGGCACCTCCGGCGGCCACCACTGCGACAGCCGCCATCACCACTGCTTCGACAGGCGACCGGCACCGGGGGATCGCGACCGAATCGGTTGACCGCGTCTTCAGGGCCCATGGAGTCCTGCCAATTGGTCGGCGCTCGCGGCCGCCCCTCGGGCCCATCAGGCCGGTGACCCAATCCCGGCAGTACGGACCATCTCCAATCCCGACCCCCGTCCTCACCACATCGCCTCCCGCCGGGAGGTCGATCCACGGCGTCACTACTGATCTGCAATGTCCCCCCAAGGGGTGCAAGCCATCGCGTGGCGACCCCAACCCCAATACCTCCTGCAGCAACCCCACATGCGGCTTCAAAGGTGAGGGGGCTGGAAGGTGCAGGCGCGGACGTGAGCCCGGCCTCCCCTCCCTTCTCCAGGCATCTTTTGTCTTTGATCTTTTGGTCTTTTGTCTTTTGCTTTCGGGTTTTGTCCTTTCGGGCTTGACCTGAACCTTGGTCGAGGTTGGAGAGTGGGGTCATGCCAACCGAAACCACACTCAGCGCAGCCCCTTTCGATGCCACTACGATCGACACCCTCGCGCAGTCACTGTCAGCCGCGACAGTGGTCGGGATCGGGGAGTCGACGCGGTTCGCTCAGGAGACGTTTGCGCTTCGGGACGAGTTGTTCCGGAATCTCGTTGTGCACCACGGATTCCGTACGCTCGCTGTCCAGGACAGTGCCGATGTCGGCGAGACCCTGGATGCCTACGTGCGGGAGGGCAGGGGGACGGCGGTGTCGGCTCTCGAGCTGGCCTGGCGTCCCTGGCGTACCGCGGAGATGGCTGCGGCACTGACCTGGATTCGTGAGTTCAACGAGGCCCATCCCGGTGATGAAGTGCGCGTCATCGGCGTCAAGCCGGCCCAGGCCAAACCGGAGGATTACGACGCCGTGCTCGATGCGGTCCGAATCGAGGCTCCGGATCGTGTGGCCGATCTCGCTGTGCATCTGGAGCCCATCCGCACCGCCCACACGCTGGACGAGCACGTCCAACGTGCCCGAGGCGTCCACCCGGGCCGCCCGTTCCTCGACCACGCCCGCGACGCCTCGACGCTCCTCGCCTCGATCCCGGACATCAGCGAAACCGTCCGGGCCCGAATGGCTCTGATCGAGGACTTCCACCGCCACAGCGTCGCGGGCCGCGGCAGCTACGCGGGTGAAGCCGAACTGTGGGCTTCCTCGATCATCGGCCACTACCAGCGCACCGGACTGCGGACCGTGTACTGGGACGGCATATCGCATGTCTCCGCCGATGATGCGGCCCTGGGTCTGGCCGGGGACCAGGTCTCCAAATCCAGTGTGGGCAGCGTTCTCCGTGAGCATTTCGGCCGTGACTATGCCCCGGTGGCCATCGGCTTCCACCACGGCAATCTCGGTGTGGCCGAGATCCCTTCCCCCGCACCGGATTTCCTGGACGCGACGCTGGGTGAGATGGGTCTTCCGCAACTCTGGCTCGACATGCGCACCGTCCCGATCGCAGCCCCCGCCAAGATGCGCGTGATCAGCGGCGTCTACGACCCCGTCCGGGATGCGGACGAGCACTTGGCGATTCGCGACCTGTCCAAGGCCTTCGACATTCTCGTCCACATCCGGGAGGTGACCCCGGTCCACTGGCTGCCGTGAATCCCACGGCCATCCGATGCGTCCCCGTCACATACGCTGCCGCGGTGAGCGAAGACCTGAGTGAAGACGTCCGGCACCCGACGGAAGAGCAACGGCGGCAACGCAATGCGGAGGCCAACCAGTGGTGGGCGCGGAACTACGGACGCCGCGTGGAACTCGGTGGCTTCGGTCAGGCCATGTCGGTATTGCTGGCCGCCGAACTCGATACGTGGTCCCGGACCGAGATCGACGGCGTCTACGCGAAATTGGGGTGGGAATCGACCGGCGACGCAGCTGCGCTGACTGCGGAAGGCGCAGCGCTCGTCGCGGTCGAGACGCCGCATTCGATCACGGCGCCGGGCTTCGGATACGGGGAGATCAAACAGCTCCTGCTGTCGTACCCCTGTCCGCCTGCGCTGGTCGATCACGTGTTCACGACCGCGCTGGCCGAGTGCATCGGCGTCCTCGGCGAACCGGATCTGGTGGGCGGCCCCGGCGCTCTGGCGATCTGGCTGCGCCCCGACGACATCGTGACGCTGGGCCGATCGATCCGCCCGATCGAGGTGAGCCTGCGGATCGAGCCGCGCGGGCCGCGTACGGTCGAGCGCGAATTCGACTGGGAATACGACGAAGAGCACCGGCCCACCGAGTGCTGGCTGGCGTGGCCGGACGAGTCGCGCCGCACCGAGGTCGGCGCCCTCGGCTACCAGGAGCCCGACGCACAGACCCTCGACGAACTCGACGACCACATCGACCGATTGTTCCTCTCCCTGGCGGTGGATCTCCCGGTCCTGCATCCCCTGGTACCGCACGCGATCTGGGTTCTCACCCTGGCCGACGAGCCGGAGTGGGTGGCGCAGGGCTTCTTCGCCTCCAACGCCCAGTCTCGCCTGGAGGTGCGCGAGGAGGGCAGGGTGCGCGGCCAGATGTTCAATCACGGTGTCGCCTCGGCACGGCAGATCGCGGCGGAGACGAAGGCGGCGATCCGCCGGTCGGGCGCGAAATATCCGTCGGACTTGCGGTTTCAGGCGTGGCTGTCTCCCTCGAAGCCCGGGCTGCAGGCATTCCGGCTCGGACTGCAGTGGGACGAGCGGGAGCCGGACGACACCTGACGCCCGCGCTACCCAGGGATACGGCTACCCGACCGCGGGGATGTGGGGGAGCTGGTGGCTCATCCGATCGCGCTTGGTCGCGAGGTAGTGCACATTGTGCTCGGTCGGCTGGGTCTGCAGAGGGATCCGCGCGTGCACCGCGATGCCATTGGCCTGCAAGCCCGACTGCTTCGCGGGGTTGTTGCTCAGCAGGCGTACCGACCGCACACCCAGATCGGCGAGGATGCGGGCGGCGGCGCCGTAATCGCGGGCGTCGATGGGCAGGCCCAGCCGGACGTTCGCGTCCACGGTGTCCGCGCCCGCGTCCTGGAGTTCGTAGGCGCGGAGCTTGTTGAGCAGGCCGATGCCCCGGCCCTCCTGGCCGCGCAGATAGACGATGACCCCGCGCCCGGCCTCGGCGACGGCCTCCAGGGCGGCGTCGAGTTGCTCGCCGCAGTCGCAGCGCAGCGAGCCGAAGGCGTCGCCGGTGAGGCATTCGGAATGCACTCGGGCGAGCGTGTTCTCGCCCGACGGGTCGCCGTGGACGAGGGCGAGGTGTTCCGCGCCGGTGTGGGCGTCGGAGTAGCCGTAGACGCGGAAGTCGCCGAAGCGGGTGGGCAGCCGGGTCTCGACCTCGCGGATGATGCCGTGCTCCAGCTGTTTCCGATGCGCGATCAGGTCGGCGATGGAGACCAGCGGGATACCCCATTCCCGCGCCATGACCAGCAGCTCGGGCAGCCGCGCCATGCTGCCGTCGTCATTGACGACCTCGGCGATGACACCGGCCGGACGCAGCCCGGCCAGTCGCATCAGATCGACGGCGGCCTCGGTGTGGCCCGGACGGCCCAGCACGCCACGGGGATTCGCGCGCAGCGGGAACACGTGCCCGGGCCGGGAGAGCTGGGCCGCGGTGGTGCGTGGGTCGGCCAGCAGGCGCATGGTGTGCGCGCGGTCGGCGGCCGAAATGCCGGTGCTGACACCGGAAACGGCGTCCACCGAGACGGTGTAGGCGGTGCCCTTGGGGTCCTCGTTGATCGAGGTCATCGGCGGCAGCTGGAGGCGGTCGCAGTCCTCGCCGGCCATCGGCACGCAGAGCACCCCGCTGGTGTGCCGCACCAGGAACGCGATGTTCTCCGCAGTCGCGTGCTCGGCGGCCAGGATCAGATCGCCTTCGTTCTCGCGGTTCTCGTCGTCCACGACCAGCACCATGCCGCCGCGGGCCACCGCCGCCACCGCGGCCGCGATCGAGTCGAGTTCACCGGTCATCGTCGACCACCTCCTCCGGCCGCACGGGCTGGCGACCTATTTCCAATCGAAATATGACGAGTGCGGAACAACGAGGTGAGGTCCCGCTCAGCGGTCAGGAAAGTGCGGTCAGTGCACGCCTCGGGCCATAGTGGTGACGGAGTTTTCAGTACGACACAACGGCCCGGAGGCGAATCGCCTCCGGGCCGTTGCTCATTCGGTTGTCAGTGCCTCACACGAGTGTCAGTGCGCGGCACCACCGGTGGCCGGGGTCCGGCCGTGCTTCATGATGAGCGCTCCGATCAGTGCCACCGCGGCCGAGATGGCCACGAAGTAGAAGCTGATCTCGTAGCCCTTGTCGGCGTAGAGCAGCGGGATGTCCTTGGTGACCGGCGCCTGGCCCGCCACCGACACCACGGCCTTGACCGGATTCGCGGTCAGGAACGCGGTGGCCACCGCGAGACCGATACCGGCGCCCATGGCCTGCATGACGCCCAGCATGCCCGCGCTGATGCCCTGCTGTTCCGCCGGCACGCCTTCCACTATCAGGTTCGGCGTGGATGCGTAGTACAGCGCGAACGCGATCCCGTACACCGCGCTGATCAGCGCCTGCGTCTGCCAGCCGTGCGAGAGCGCCGCATAGGCCAGACCGCTGCCGACGAAGATGACCAGTGCCGTCACCAGTGGCCAGCGGGCGCCCGAGCGCCGGATCCACAGGCCGCCCAGGAAGCCGAAGATCATGGCGATCAACGATTGTGCGAGGGTCACGTGGGTGGCGTACTTCAGCAGCGAGAAGTTGTCGCCGTAGCTGTAGCCCGGCTGCAGATCCACCTTGACCATGTCCGGCGGCAAGTGCTGGTACACCATCTCCGGCGGCACCTGCGCGTTCACGACCTCCGGAGTCACCTGCGCATTCACCGTGTCCGTCAGCTTCTTGACCACATCCGGCGGCAGGTCCATGCCCGGCGGCAGCGCAGCCTTGGCCTGTGCCTCGGCCGCGGCGAGCCCCTGTGCTCGCGCCTGAGTGAGAGCCTGGGCCTGTGCCTGGGTCAGGGCACCGGCCTTCACCTGATCCCAGGTGGCGTCCTTGACCTGCGCCACGACCTGATCGGACGGCGGCGACTGGGTCATGTAGCCGGTCGCGTAGGACTGGTAGCCGATCATGAACGAGGCCAGCAGACCGATGAACAGCACCACGCTGACGCGCGGGTTGAACAGCAGCTTCATGTCCATGATCGGTTGCTTGGCACGCATTTCCACGATCGGGAACAGGGCGAGCAGCACCAGGCCGCCGATCAGCCACGCCAGCGTGGAGGGCTTGGTCCAGCCCCAGTCCTGGCCCTTGTCCAGGTACAGCAGGGTGAGGGTGGCGCCCGCGCCGAGCAGCACCGCGCCGACGATGTCCAGGCGCTGCGGGGTGCGCAGCTTCGATTCCGGCACCACGATGATCAGCAGCGGAATCATGATCACGGTGAAGACGAACAGGAACCAGAACAGTCCGCGCCAGCTGTAGTGATCGGTGATGTAGCCGCCGATCAGCGGACCGGCGAGGGCGGATACGCCCAGACCCGTGGAGGCGATGCCGAGGCCGACGGGAACCAGCCTGCGCGGCATCAGGTCCCGGATCAGGCCGTAGGACACCACGGTCGTCGCGATGGCCGTCGCCTCCAGCGCGCGGCCCACGAGGAACACCGCCCAGTTGCTGGTGACGGCGCACAAGGCCGTGCCGATGAGGAACAGCACACCGCAGACCAGGAACATCTTCTTCTTGCCCCAGATGTCGCTGAGCTTGCCGATCAGCGGGGACACGGCGGCACCGAAGATGCCGAAGACGATGATGGCCCAGTTGATGTTCGCGCCCTGGTCGGGGAAGGTGGGCGCGATCTGTCGCAGTGCCGACGCGACCATGACGTACTGCATCGGGGAGACCTCGGTGAACAGCACGATGACCGCGAGGACCGACCAGATCCTCAGATTGGAGGCGCCGTCGAGGCGTCCGGATTCGTTCGGCGCGGGGCTCGGTGGTACCGCGGTGTCGACGGAGGTGGCTCTGTCGTCGTTCAAGGACATGTGGCGTCCTCCAGGGTGGGTAGTAACACGATCGTGTGAACCGTGTCACGGCCACTGGGCGCCGACTATCACCAAGTCCGTTCAGTGGGAATCGCTGGAATTCTGCTTCTTCACAGGCTTCCGGCGGCTACGCTGTCTCGCCAATTTGTCCAAATCTGCCAGCAGGTCCTCGGCGAATTCTTTTTCGGCCTCGTAATGCTTGACGCACCAGCGCAATACCGCGCTGGGATATGCCCAGTCCGGATTCACATCCGCGCCCTCGGCGTCGGCCTGTGCGCGCCGCCGCATGGTCTCGGTGTATTCGATGTGCTGGGTGAGGATCTCGCGCATGCGCTCGGGCTCGGCCAGGTGCCCCAGCCAGGCCCGCAGCATCACGCTGTGCTTGAGGACGGGGGCCTCGACGGGGGAGTGGTTGACCCAGTTCGACGCTGCTTCGCGCCCGCTCTCGGTAATCGCGTACATGCGTTTGCCGCGCATGCCGTCCTCGGACACCACGGTCCGGGAGATCGCGTAGCCGTGCTTTTCCAAACGCTTGAGCTCGGCGTAGATCTGGCTGAACGACGGACTCCAATAGAAGAACTGCAGACTCCAGTCGGCCCATTTCTTCAGGTCATATCCGGACAGTTCTTCGGCGTGCGAGAGCATTCCGAGAACCGCCCACGCCGTTGTGGGAAGTTCCGGAATCGCCTGCGCCTCTTCGGCAGGCACGCCATCGGTCATGATCGAACTGTATCGCCCCCGCATGCCCTGGCTCCGCTCAACGCCAGTGGGCGCGACGCGGGAACAGGGTGCGGCCGGCCTCATGCGCGACCTCGAGCACGACGCGGGCCAGCCGGTCGTAGCTCATGCCGTCGGCGCGCCCGGACAGCGAGAGCGCGGCGGGCGCGGTGCCGCGGCCCCGCAGCGGCGCTGCGACACAGGCGATTCCGGCGACGGCCTCCTCGCGGTCGATGGCCACGCCCTGCCGCATGCGGATCTGCTGCAGCTCGCGCGAGAGCGCCTCGGGCTCGCAGATGGTGCGCGGGGTCAGGCGCGGCAGCCGGGTGCGCAGCGCGGCCTCGGCGATGTTCGGCTCCAGGCAGGCGAGCATGGCCTTGCCGAGCGCGGTGGCGTGCGCGGGCATCCGGCCACCCAGGCGGGTGGGCAGGCTGGCGGCGAAGCGGCCGCCGGCCTTGTCCAGGTAGACCACGTCGCGGCCGTCGAGGACGGCCAGGTGTCCGACCATGCCGGTGCGCTGGCTCAGCTCGTGCAGCAGCGGGGACACGGCATCGCGAATCTCGTTGTGGTCGGCGGTGAGTCCGCCGAGCTCGAGTGCACGCATGCCCAGCCGGTAGCCGCCCGAGGTGTGGGCCAGCCAGCGCAGCTTGATCATCTGGTCGAGGATCCGGTGCACGGTGGACCGCGGCAGCCCGGTGCGCTCGACCAGGCCGAGCAGCGTGAGGGTGGGGGTGGATGCGTCGAATGCGTCCAGGATCAAGGTCATCCGCTCGATCATCGAGACGGGAACTTCAGCGCTGGCGCGAGATTCCTTGGCGCGCATGGGGTTGTGTGGGTGTCGAGACTCCGCCGGGGGCAGCATGGTGACGGACATATGTACCTCCGTTGGTTCATATCCAGTCTAGGACTATTCCGATTAGGCATGTACCTAGTTCGGAGCTTGTGCTAGCCATCACAGTGCCTTGTGCCACAACCTGCGGAATCGGGAGAACTACGTAAAACCTACGCATCCGTGTCCCGATCACCGAACCACGGAGTTGACGCCTCCTGCGCGCGACCTGCTGTCATGACTGCTAGCTATATTTCGGATCGAAATAAGGAGGCGCCGGTGCTTACTGGTGTCAATGTGCCCGGCGGCCGGACACCGGCCATCGACGCGACGGCATTCAAGACCGTTCTCGGCAGGTTCTGCTCGGGAGTCACCGTGATCACCGCCCTTGCCGAGGACGAACCCCTCGGCTTCGCGTGCCAGTCGTTCGCATCGCTGTCCATCGACCCGCCGCTGGTGAGCTTCTTCCCGGCGCGGACCTCGAGCACCTGGCCGAGGATCCGCGAGGTGGGCCGGTTCTGCGTGAACATCCTGGCCGACGATCAGGCCGAGATCTGCCGTCAGCTCGGGCGTCCGGGCGCTGACAAGTTCGCGGGCGTGGAATGGACCGGCTCGGAGAACGGCTCGCCCTTGCTCGCCGGGGCTATGGCCTCCATCGACTGCGAGCTGTACGACGAAGCCGACGGCGGCGACCACACCATCGTCATCGGTCGCGTGACCTGCTTGAATGAGCATTCCGAGGCGAAGCCGCTGCTGTTCTACCGCGCGGCGTTCGGTCGTCTCGACACGCAGTAGGCACGGTCGTCCCGAGCATCAGTGGGCGTAGTCGCCCCGGCCATCGGCCGGCGCGGTCGTCTCGTCCATCAGTAGTCACAGCCCGGCCAGTGAGACTGCGCTGTCGTCGCCGTCACATCGGCCGCAACCATCGAAGCAAGGCAAGGGAGAGGAATTCACATGACCACCATGGACGGTGAGGTGCGGGTCATCGACGCGGGCAAGCCCCCGGCGCGATTCGCGCGCGGCTGGCACTGCCTGGGCCTGGCCGACTCCTTCCGCGATGGAAAGCCGCACACCGTCAAGGCTTTCGGCACCGAGATCGTGGTGTTCGCGGCCGAGGACGGCACCCTCAACGTGCTCAACGCGTACTGCCCCCACATGGGCGGCAACCTGGCCGACGGCACCGTCAAGGGCGACTCCATCGCCTGCCCGTTCCACGACTGGCGCTGGAACGGCAAGGGCAAGTGCACCGGCATCCCGTACGCGCGCCGCGTGCCCCCGCTGGCCCGCACCAAGGCGTGGCCGACCATGGTCGAGAACAAGATGCTGTTCGTCTGGAACGACCCGGAGGGCAAGCAGCCGCCGGCCGAGCTGGCGATCCCGCGCATCGACGCCGCCTTCGACGACGAGTGGACCGACTGGACCTGGAACTCGATGATCGTCGACGCCAACTGCCGCGAGGTCGTCGACAATGTCGTGGACATGGCGCACTTCTTCTACGTGCACTACGGCTTCCCGACCTTCTTCAAGAACGTCTTCGAGGGCCACACCGCCAGCCAGTACATGACCTCCGTGTCGCGTGAGGACATGATGGGCGAGACCGCCAAGGCGCTGGGCGGCAAGAACGTCCTGCAGTCGGAGGCCTCCTACTACGGGCCCTCCTACATGATCGACTACCTCAAGAGCGAGAGCCCGAACGGGCTGGTCGTCGAGGGTTACCTGATCAACTGCCACTACCCGATCAACGAGAGCCAGTTCGTGCTCATGTACGGCGCGATCGCCAAGAAGCCGGAGGGCGTGCCCGCCGCGCAGGCGCAGGAGATCGCCGAGAAGTTCGTGGGCGGCCTGGGCAAGGGCTTCGAGCAGGACGCGGCCATCTGGAAGCGCAAGTCGCGCATCAACAATCCGCTGCTGTGCGAGGAGGACGGGCCGGTCTACCAGCTGCGTCGCTGGTACGAGCAGTTCTACGTGGACACGGCCGAGGTCAAGGACGAGATGACCGACCGCTTCGAGTACGAGGTGGACACCACCCGCGCGGTCACCGCGTGGGAGGCCGAGGTCGCCGACAATATCGCCAAGCGCGAAGCCGCCGTTGCGAGCAACGTCTCCGGCGCAGTGGCGCAGGGCTGAGAGACGCTGCCATGGACAAGGTTTCGTGCCGGTCCTGCGGGACCTGCGTGCTGGTGGAGAAGTACAGCGACCAGCACACCAGCGTGCAGTGGAACAGGGACGCCCAGGCCGCCTGCACGGAACTCGCGGACACCGGGCTGCGAGCTCACACGTGCCCGGCGCTGCGGGCCAGCATCGACGAGGCCGTCGCCTCGGGTGCATTGACCGTCAGCACGCGTGACGTGGACGTGCGCACTCGCGGGCGAACTCTGGCCTGAGTGGAGTCGCCGGCTGCGGTCGGCGTCCTCCGGGTGGGCCTCCCGACATCGTCGGCGGTCGGCCCCGAGTAGCGGATACCCCTCCGGGACGGGGTCGAAACTGACAGCACAGGAATGGAACTGGTGGAACGGATGACGGTCACGGACTTCGAGGTGGACGCGGCTGTGGAAGCCGCGCAGGTGAGCGGGATCACATCGGTGCGGATCGTGCGCGTGGTGCGCGAGACGGCCGACGCGGTGTCGCTCGAGCTGGCGCCGGACGCCGCGCACGCCGACCGGTTCTCGTATCGTCCGGGACAGTTCCTGACCCTGCGCATCCCGAGCGATCTCACCGGGTCGGTGAGCCGCTGCTACTCCCTGTCGAGCGCGCCGCACGAGGGCGGTCCGCTGAAGGTGACCGTGAAGCGGACCGTCGACGGCTACGGCTCGAACTGGCTGTGCGACAACGCCACCGAGGGCCTGACCCTGGACGTGCTGCCGCCCGCCGGCATCTTCACCCCGGATTCGCTGGACACCGACCTGCTGCTGTTCGCCGGCGGCAGCGGTGTCACGCCGGTACTGTCCATCCTGAAATCCGTGCTGGCACAGGGCTCCGGCCACTGCACGCTGATTTACGCCAACCAGCACGAGAATTCGGTTATCTTCGCCGAGGAGCTCGCGGAACTGACTGCCGCGCACCCGGATCGGCTCCTGGTGCTGCACTGGCTGCAGTCGGTGCAGGGCTTGCCGCGCGTGGCCGGTCTGGCCGCGATGGCGCGTCCATGGGCGGGCCGGGAGGTTTTCGTCTGCGGTCCCGGTCCGTTCATGGACGCGGTCGCGTCGGCCATGGCCGAGCTCGGCGCGGACCGCAAGCGCGTCCACTCGGAGAAGTTCGTCTCGCTGTCGGGCAACCCGTTCGAGATCGACACGGCCGCAACCGAGGTGGTGGCCGACGACGGTGACGCCGCCCTCGCGCGGGTCGAGCTCGACGGCGAGAACCACGAGCTGACCTGGCCGCGGCAGCAGACCCTGCTCGACACCCTGCTCGCCAAGGGCCTGGACGCCCCGTACTCGTGCAAGGAGGGCGCGTGCAGCGCCTGCGTGTGCCGGGTGGTCTCCGGCGAGGTGAGCATGCGCCGCAATGAAATCCTGGAGGAGGAGGACATCGCCGACGGCTATGTGCTCGCCTGCCAGGCCGTTCCCGTCACCGACGACGTCACCGTCACCTATTCCTGATATCCCGAATCTCCCGAGGAGTATCACCATGGCTGCCTTCGCCTCGCTCGGCTACGTGCGCGCCCAGATCGCCGATGTGGACGCCTGGCGCGCATTCGCCTTCGACACCATCGGTTTCGCCGAGGGCTCCGGCCCGAACGCCGATTCGGTGTACCTGCGCGTCGACGAGCACACCTACCGGCTCGAGCTGGTGCCCGGCGACCGTGACGCGGTCATCGCCGTCGGCTGGCAGGTCGCCGACCGGCGCTCGCTCGAGCTGGTGCGCGAGATCCTGGAGAAGGCCGGCGTCGCGGTCACCACGTTGACGCTCGCCGAGGCCGCCAACCGGCACGTCGAGGAGGCCATCGCCTTCGTCGATCCGTCCGGGTTCACCATCGAGGTCTTCCACGGCCCGCTGCTGGACCACAGCCCGGTGGTCGGCAAGTTCGGCAATCGGTTCGTCACCGGGGACCTGGGTCTGGGCCACGTGGTGCTGCCGGTGCGCGATATCGAAGAGGCTCGCAAGTTCTACACCGAGGTGCTGGGCTTCGCCTCCCGCGGCTCGTTCCGGGTGGGTCCGCCCGAGCATCCGATCTGGATCCGCTTCATGGGCGTCAATGCCCGCCACCACAGCCTGGCGCTCATCCCGGGTTCGCGCCCGGACGGCCCGGGAATCGTGCACGTCATGATCGAGGTGGACTCGCTCGACGATGTGGGCCGCGCCCTGGACCGCGTGAACAAGGCGGGCTACCACCTGTCCTCCACGCTGGGCCGCCACACCAACGACAAGATGATCTCCTTCTACGTCCGCACGCCGGGCAACTGGGATCTCGAATTCGGTTGCGAGGGCATGCTCGTCGGCGACGACTACGTCGCCGAGGAGATGACCGCCGACAGCTACTGGGGCCACGAGTGGGCTAGGGGCTGACCCACCCGCACCCGCGCTCCCGGCACGGAAGGACAGTGACATGCGTGCGGTAGTCATGCGGAATCGGAAACTCGTGGTCGACGAGGTGCCCGAACCGGTCCCCGGACCCGGGCAGGTGCTGGTCGAGACCATCGCCTGCGGGATCTGCGGATCCGACAGGCAGGCGCTCGACCACACCGACGAGTTCCTGCAGGCCTCGCGCGAGAGCGGCGTGCCGACCTTCCTGTTCGATCCGCACCGGGACCTGGTGCTGGGCCACGAGCTGGCCGCCCGGGTCATCGGCGCCGGACCGGACACGCCGTTCGTGCCGGGGCAGCACGTGGTCGCGCTGCCCTGGGCGCTGGATGCCGCGGGCGGGATCCACGGAGTCGGATACTCCAACGAGTTCCCGGGCGGCTTCGGCGAGCGCATGGTGTTGCAGGCCATGGCGCTCGAGCCCATTCCCGATCAGGTGCCGCCGCATGTCGCCGCCCTGACCGAGCCGCTGGCGGTCGGGTTCGGCAATGTGGCGCGCACCGGCATCGGGCCGGACGGGACCGGGATCGTGATCGGTTGCGGGCCGGTCGGTCTGGGTGCGGTGGCCGCGCTGGCCGAGCGCGGCGTCGCACCCGTCGTGGCCTCGGATCCGTCGAAGCTGCGCCGGGAGGCCGCGCTGCGGCTGGGCGCGCACCGGGTGGTGGATCCGGCCGTCGAGGATCCGGTCGAGGTGTGGCAGGAGCTGTCCGCGCCGGGGCAGAAGCTGCACGTGTGGGTGTGCGCCTCGGTGCCGGGACTGCTCAACGACCTCATGTACAAGGTCCCGCGTGAGACGGCCATCCTGCAGATCGGCGCGGTCATGACCGACGATGTCATCCGGCCCATCGTCGGCATCTACAAGGACATCTCGCTCCAGATGTGCATGGTGTACCCGCACGAGGAGTACGCGAAGACCCTGCGCCGCATCGCCGATGGCACCGTGGACGCCGCCTCGCTCATCACCGATCAGGTGGGCCTGGACGGGGTCGCGGGCGCCATCGAGTCACTGCGCAATCCCGACGATCACATTCAGATCCTGGTCCGTCCCGGAATGTGAGCGCGCACCAGCCGGCAGAAGTCGACCGGGTGCAGGCCGTCCGCGCGCTGCCAGAGGGCGGCGTCGACGGCGGTGTGCTGCGAAATATGTTCGGACACAGTGAATCCGTGCCGATCGAGCAGCGCTGTCACGGCCTCGGGTGAGAAGAAGCTGAGCAGCGGCTCACCCTGTTCGGCGGTGGCGGCGAGCGCGAATTCGGCGAAGACACGGCCGGATTCGTCGCGCAGCTCCGGCAGCAGCGCGTATTCCATCACCAATTCGGTGCCGGGCGCCCAGCCCGACAGCGTGTCCAGGGTGGCGCCGATCGCCGATTCGGTCAGATACATGGTGACGCCCAGCCAGCTCACCAGGGCGGGCCGATTCGGGTCGAAGCCGTGCGCGGTCGATTCCGCGGCCAGGTCGTCGCGTTCGAAATCGACGCCGACGAATTCGACCGTGGCGACGCCGATTCCGGCGGCGGCGAGCAATTCCCGCTTCCACGCCTGGGTGGCGGGATGGTCCACCTCGTAGACCGCGACCCGCCCCGCCAGGGGCGAGCGGTAGGCGAAGGTGTCCAGGCCCGCGCCGAGGATCACGTACTGCTCGAACTCGCCGGCCGCCAGCCGGGCCTCGGTGTAGTGGCTGCGGGCGCTGACCTGGGATCTGGTGCCGCTGAGCACCGGGTGATCGCCGGACTCCCGGTGATAGGAGATGAGTTCGGCGGCCCGCTCGCCCAGCAGCGTCTCGGCCACGGTGTCCTGGAACAGATGTGGTGGGCGATCCACGATCAGATGCGCGGCGCGCCCGGCCGCCGCCATCATCGCGGTCCGGCTCGGGCCCCTGTTGTCCGTCGAGCCGTTGTCCATCGAATTCTCCCTCCACGTAAGGATGCTCGGCAGCCCATTATCGGTAATCGCTACCGCGAGACCCGATGGTAGACAGGAGAATTCGATTTCGCTTTCACCATATCACACGGAAATGAATTCCCGATTACGGCGAAATGCCGTCGGACTATCGATCGGTGAAGGTGATCCGGACCGTCACCGGATCGCTCTCCAGCGCCGCGAAGAAGCCGCGGGTGAACGGGGCCAGCGCCGGATGCGGGGCGAAGGTGCGGGCGCGGGCCACCACATCGTCGTCGGGGAGCAGCGCAGCGGTGCCGGTGCGCCAGTTATCACCCTGGCGGACACGGACATTCGGGTTCGCCGTGAGGTTCAGGCCCCAGCCCGACCGCAGGCCGTGCTGGCAGATGGCCCACGCGCCCTCGTCGTCGAACAGCAGCGACACCGGCACGCGGCGCGGCTGCCCGGACTTGCGGCCGACGGTTTCGATCTCGCTGGCGAAGGCGGTGCGGATGCCGATCCGGTCCAGGGCGCGGACGGTCGGGTTCATCACGTAGCGGCCCAGGGCGCGCTCGGTGCGGAACTTGCGGGCCGCCCGGTCGGCGGTGGTGCGCGCGTCGGCGGTGCGCGGGGCGGCGGATCGCTTGCTGCGGAAGGCGTCGAAGCCGTTGCGGCGCAGCATGGTCACCGCCGTCAGCCAGGGCGAGCGGTCCGGATCGGGATCCTTGCCCGCGCCGAGCCGGTGCAGCTGATCGGTGTGCCACTGCAGGTCGAGCGCGCCGTCGAAGGACTTCAGGCCGCTATTGGCGGCCAGGCGCGGGGGCAGGCCCAGCGAGATGTGCGGAGGGCGCAGCGCATCGGTGCGCTCGGTGAGCAGATCGGCTGCGGCGCTCGGGATCACGGCCGTGGGACGGCCCAGGCCGACCAGGTCGCAGGTGCCGCCGGCCAGCGCGTCGGACATGGCGGCGCGGGAGCGGAAACCGCCGGTCACCGCGATCGGGACCGAGCCCGCGGCCTGCCGGGCGGTCTCGGCGTAGTCCAGGAAGTACGCCTCGCGGGCGCGGGTGCTGGCCGAGGCCGTGCGCGGCCGGCCCATCATGGCGGGGGATTCGTAACTGCCGCCGCTGATTTCGAACAGGTCCACCTGCTCGCCGGACAGCTCCTCGATGACCGTGCGCGACTCGTCCTCGGTGAAGCCGCCGCGCTGGAAGTCGGCCGAATTGAGTTTGATGCCCAGCCCGAAGCCCGGGCTCACCGCCGCGCGGATGCTGCGCGCCACCTCGACGACGAATTGCCGCCGCCGCTCGGCGTCGCCGCCCCAGCCGTCGGTGCGCTGATTCGACAGCGGGGACAGGAACTGCGAGACCAGATAGCCGTGCGCGCCGTGGATCTGGACCCCGTCGAATCCGGCGGCCTCGGCGACCCTGGCGGCGCGGCCGAAGCGGGCGATGATGTCGAGGATCTCGTCCTCGGTCAGCTCACGCGGGGCGGGCACGCCGGGGATGCCCATGGCAATGGCCGAGGGTGCGACCGCGCGGGTGCGGGTGACGATCGGATTGGCCTGCCGTCCGGGATGATTCAGCTGCACCCAGACCTTCGCGCCGCCGTCCTTGGCGACCTTGGCCCAGCGGGTGAGGGCCTCCAGATGCCGCTCGTCCTCGATGGCCACATTGCCGGGTTCGCCGCAGTGGCGGCGGTCGACCACGACATTGCCGGTGACGATGAGGCCGTAGCCGCCGCGGCTCCAGTGGCCGTACAGTCGTTCCAGCCGCGCGTCGGGGGCATTGTCGCCGTTGGCCAGCCCTTCGCTCAGGGCGGACTTCATGATCCGATTGGGTAGCACCTGACCGCTGGCCAGCGGCAGGGGATCGTGCAGGGTCGACTGTCGCGCGGTGGATGCTGACGGCATGGTGTGGCCCCGATTCCTCGTCGAAGAGTTGAGCGGCGGACTACACTGAGTAGACCAATCGGTATATCCGAAAACGGTAGTACACCGATCGGTATAGAGCAAGGAGGAACCGTCCATGGGTGCCCGCGACCGCCTCATCGACAGCGCCATCGCCCTGATGCGGTGCAATGGCATCGCCGGGACCGGCATCGCGCAGCTGCTCGAGCACAGCGGCATCTCCCGCCGGTCCATCTACCTGAACTTCCCGGGCGGCAAATCCGAACTGGTCGCCGAGGCCACCCGGACCGCCGGACAGGCCACCAGCGCACTCATGCGAACCGTCACCGCCGGCACCGATCTGGCCGGCGCCATCGCCGCCTTCCCGGCTCTGTGGCGTGACGTGCTGGTCTCGAGCGACTTCACCGCGGGCTGCCCGATCGTGGCCGCGGCCCTCGGCCGCTCGGAATCGCCCGAGGCGGCCGACGTGGCGGGGGAGACCTTCGGCGAGTGGGAGGGCATCCTCGCCGACCGGCTCGAGGCCGAGGCCGTGGAACCCGCCACTGCCCGCTCCCTGGCGACCACCATCATCGCGGCGGTCGAGGGCGCGGTCGTCATGTCGCTGGCGACCCGCTCGACCGCACCCCTGGAACGGGCCGGCCAGCAGATGGCCGACCTGGTCGCCCTGCACACGGGCAGGACGACCTCGGTCGCCTGAGCCTCAGATCAGGCTCAGGCCGCCGTCGATGGTGACGATGGTGCCGGTGGTGTAGCCGGACCGATCCGAGGCGAGAAACGCTGCCATATCGGCGATTTCACGCGGATGGGCCGGGCGGCCGAAGGGGAAGTCCGCCGCCATCTCGGCGAAGCGGGCATTGGTCTCGATGAGTGTGGTGATGCGCGAGGTGGCCACCGGGCCCGGATTGATGCCGACCACCCGGATGCCGTCGCGCCAGCTGCGGCTGCCCAGCGCGCGGGTGAACGCCATGAGCGCCGCATTGCCGGTGCTGCCCGCGATGTACTCGGCATCGGGCCGCTCGCCCGCCGAACCGATGACGTTCACGATGACGCCGCCACCGCGCTGCTTCATGTCCGCGTAGACACGGCGGCTCAGGTCGATGTAGCCGAAGACCTTGAGCTCCCACGCGTGCCGCCAGGTTTCGGCGTCGACCGCCGCCAGGGGTCCGGCCGGAATGTCGCCGGCATTGTTGACCAGGATGTCCGGCGCGCCGGCCGCGTCCGCCAGCCCGGTGAGATCCTCGGCCGACCGCAGGTCCACCGGGTGGGAGCGCACGTGCACCCCGTACTCGGCGCGCAGCCGCTCGGCAATCTCGTCCAGCCGCTCCTCGTTGCGGGCGGCCAGATGCAGGTGGCAGCCCTCCGCGGCGAGTACCCGCGCGATCTCCGCGCCGATGCCCGCCGACGCGCCGGTCACGAGCGCGGTTCTGCCGCCCAGTCTCAAATCCATTGGCCCATCTCCTGAATCTCGTGTCCGATGCCGATGTCAAACGGTGCGGACATTCGTCGGGTTCAACTTTTTGGTCGAATGTCCACGTTGATGGAAAAGGCGGATCGCCGCCATCTGTTCCCGGTGCCCGCTACGTCGTCGCGGCGGCGGTGGGCCCGATGCCCGACAAGCCGAGCACGCGCTGGAATACCCTGTCGCGCAGCCTTGCCGGGATATGCGACAACAAGACCGCGAGTCGTGCATCGGATCCCGCTACATAGAACGCCTTCGGCTTGCGTGCCTCGACCGCGCGGGTGATGGCGGAAGCCGCCACATCGACCGGCGCACAGCGCTGCCCGGCCGCCGCCCGCTCGAAGGCGGTGAGCTGGCGCTCGTACAGTCCCGCGGTCTGCGGATCCGCCTGTGCCAGTGTGGCTTCGGCCGCGGCGGCGGACTTGGCGAAGATCTCCGTGCGCATGGCGCCGAGCTGCACGACCGATACCGGAATGCGCCACGGGGCCAGTTCGACGCGCAGTGATTCCGAATACGACTCCAGCGCGGCCTTGCTCGCGCCGATGGGGCCGAGGAAGGGGAAAGCGACCCGGGCGCTGGCCGCGCTGATATTCACGATCCGGCCGCCGCCCGCACGCAGCAGGGGCAGAAATGTCTGGGTGACGCGCACCGGACCGTGCACATTGACTTCGAATTGCCGGTGCCACTCGGGGATCGGCACCAGTTCGGCCGGGCCCTGGACGAGTACGCCCGCATTGTTGATCAGGGCGTGAAGGCCCTGTCCGTCTTGGTGTTTCGCCACCTGTCCGGCGGCTTCCGCGACGCTCGCGGAATCGGTGACATCGAGCGTGAGCTGGGTGATGCCGGTGGCGTCCAGGTCCGGTGTCGGGGTGCGGACCCCGGCGTAGACGTGGAATCCCTTGGCGGCCAGTGTCAGTGCGCAGGCACGGCCGATGCCGCCGCCCGCGCCGGTGAGCAGGATCGCGCGTGCGTTGGTGGCTGTTGTCATGTGAAGCCTCGGATCGAATCGCGGTTGATACGCATACCCGGGTACATGAACAAGAGTACATGTCCCAAGGTACATGTCAATGTCGCGAGTATCCCGATCGATTCGAATCCCGGTGCGGCCTAGGTGTTTACCGATCCTCGTCGATCTCGTCGCGCGCCCATTCGGCCCATTCGGCCAGCGCCTCGTACAACCGGATGCCCGCCTCGACGGCGATCCGCTTGGACCTGTCGTGCGGATCGGCGCCGAACTCGCCGCGGTCCTTGGCCATGGCCAGTTCGCGGTACATGGCCGCGGTATCGCTGAAGAACCGCCCCTCGCGATCCAGGTGCTCGCCCAGATCCTTCGGCTCCATCAGCCAGAAGAAGAAAGACCGCAGCAGCGGTTCCAACCGCAGGGTGTGATCGACCTCGTCCTCGACCAGCCACCGCCGCACCTCGGCCAGCCCGGCCTCGGTGATCCGGTACGCCTTGCGCCCCCGCGCCCCTTCGCTGTCCAGCTCGATCATTCCGGCCTCCGCCAGCCGCCCGAGCTCGGCATAGATCTTCGGATGCCGCGCCGGCCACACCGGCCCCAACGCCTCCTGGAATCGCTGGGCCAGGTCGTATCCGCTGGCCGGACCCTCCGCCAGCAACCCCAGCAACCCGTGCCGCAGCGACATGGCACACCCTTTCGTAGACCCTCACCACATCATCACACCTGGCTATCGCGCCCCGGTGCCGCGAGCACGCGCTCGACCTCCGCCGACTCCGGAATCGAGGCGCTGGCACCCAGTTTCGTCGTGGCCAGCGCCCCCGCGGTACAGGCCCAGGCCAGGGCGGTGGCGGGGCCTTCGTGCCAGTGCGCGGCCAGCGCCCCGGTGAAGGTGTCGCCCGCACCGGTGGTGTCCACGACCTGCACGCGAATCCCCGGATGGGAGAGCTCGACAGCGTCGGGACCGCGATAGCTCGCCCCCGCGCCGCCCAGCGTCGTGATGACGTGCGGCACGTCGGCGAGCGCGGAGGCCAATCGAGCCGCCTCACCTTCATTGACGACCGCGACGTCGACCTCGGCCCACAACTCGTCCGGAAGCTCTTGCACCGGTGAGGGATTCAGCACCACCGTGGTGCCATTGGCCCGCGCGTGCCGGGCGGCCGCGAGCACCGTGGGAATCGGAATCTCCAACTGGCACATGAGCACATCCGCGGAGGCGATCGTATCCAGGTCCGCCGCCGCCAATTCCGTCATCCGCCCATTGGCTCCCGCCACCACGATGATGGTGTTCTCGCCGTTCCGGTCCACCACGATCGTCGCGATCCCACTGGGCCCCTCGACCTCGCGCAGCCGTGAGACCCCAACCCCGCCCTCATGCAACACCTTCCGCAGCGCGTCGGCGAACACATCCCCGCCGACCGCCCCCACGAACTCGACCTCGGCCCCCGCCCGCCGCGCCGCGATCGCCTGATTCGACCCCTTCCCACCCGGAACCAGCGCGAACCCGTCCCCGGCCACCGTCTCCCCGGCCTCCGGCCGCCGCCGCACGGTCGTCACCAGATCCATATTGGTGCTGCCCACCACCGCAATTCGCGCCATGGTCCGGACCGTAGTTCAGGCGGCTCAGCCGAGGGCGGATTCGACGATGGACGTGGCCTCCGGGGTGACGGGGTCGAGGATGTCGTCGAAGTCGTGGTGTTTTTCGACGTAGGCCTTGACGAAGGGGCAGATGGGGACGATGCGCTTGCCGGCGGCTCGGGTGGCGGTGAGTGCGGCGCTGATGAGTGTGGAGGCCAGGCCCTGACCGGCGAAGGCCTCGTCGATCTCGGTGTGGAAGAAGATGCGCTGGCGGCCTTGATCGACGTAGGCGGTCAGGCCGGCGCGGGTATCGCCGACCTTGATGGCGAAATACTGGGGGACGGTGTCGGTGACCTGGGTGATGGTCGGCTCGGGCGTGGTCATGAGGGCTCGCTTCCAGTCGGGGCGGTGTGGTGGTCGGGTTCGAGGGGCGGGCTGGCGACGGCGGAGAAGGTGCGGCACTCCGGTTCACACGAGGGCGGGGCGGTGCGGAGGGCGTCGTCGCGGACGGTGAAGAAGGCCAGGGCCGCGGCCGCGATCATGAGGATGGCGCAGGTGAGGATGGCCAGGTGGAAGCCGTGGGCGAAGTCGGGCGGATTGGTGTACGCCGCACCGGTGAGTCCGGCCAGGGGCGGAATGGCCGCCACGCCCAGCAGACCCGCGGCGCGGGCGACCGCATTGTTGACGCCGCTGGCCACGCCCGCATGGCGTTCGTCGGCGGTGGCGAGGACGGTCGCGGTCAGCGGCGCCACCGCCAGCGTCAGGCCGAAGCCGAAAACCACTGCGGCGGGCAGCACATCGACCAGGTAGGAGGTGTGGATGCCGATGCGGGTCATCAGCAGCATGCCCGTCGCGGCGAGCAGCACACCGACGGTGATCGGCCAGCGGGGTCCGATGCGCTGGGCCAGCGCGCCGGAGCGGGCCGAGAACAGCAGCATCAGAACGGTGACCGGCAGCATGGCCGTGCCCGCGGCGATCGGAGTGAATCCGGCCACCACCTGCAGGGTCAGCACCAGCAGGAAGAAGACCACGCTCATGGCCCCGTACATGACGAAGGTGACCACATTGATCGCGGTGAACTGCTTGGAGGCGAACACGGCGACGGGCAGCATGGCCGCGGGATCCTGGCCGTCGCGCGACCGCCGCCGCTCCACCACCACGAATCCCGTACCCGCGGCGACGCCCGCGATCGCGCTGCCCCACACCAGGATTCGACTCGTACCGTGCTCGGGCGCCATGGTCAGGGCGTAGGTGATCCCGGCCAGGCACAAGGCCGCCAGCACCGCGCCGAGCACGTCGAACCTCCCGTGCGCCTCGGCATCGCGGGTCTCGGGCACATGCCGGACCGTCACCGCCACCACCGCCGCGGCCAGCGGGATATTGAGCAGGAACACCCACCGCCAGCCGGCCGCCTCCACCAGCCAGCCGCCCAGGAACGGCCCGATGGCGCCGGCCACGCCACCCAGCCCGGACCAGGCCCCGACCGCGCGCGCCCGCTCCTCGGGCCGGAACGAGGCCTGAATGATGGCCAGTGAGCCGGGCGTCAGCAGCGCACCGCCTACACCCTGCAGGGCCCGTGCCGCGATGAGCATCGAAATGTCTTGCGCCGCACCGCACAATGCGGAGGCGACGGCGAACCACACCACCCCGATCAGGAACACCCGCCGCCGCCCGTACCGGTCACCCAGCGACCCGCCCAGCAGGATCAACCCGGCCAGCGTCAGCGTGTACGCGTTGACCGTCCACTGCAGTCCCGCCATCGATGCGCCGAACTCGTCACCGATCCGCGGCAGCGCCACATTCACGACGGTCGCGTCAAGCATGGCCATCCCCGAACCGAGGACGGTGGCCAGTAGAACCCATCGGCCGGTGCCCGAGGACAACCGGATGCTCGCCGTCATGCGCTCACGGTAACAACCTGCCCCCGACCGGCGGCAGATCGTCATCAGTAATCTGTCCTTATGACTGCTCCCACGACCACAGATCGGGACGCCGTCCGCGAGGTGGTGCACGACTCGGCGCGCCGGGCTCGGGTGGCGTCGCGGACGCTCGCTCAGCTCACCACCGCGCAGAAGGACGCCGCGCTGCACGCCGCGGCCGACGCGCTGCTCGCGGCCAAGGACGCGGTCCTCGCCGCCAACGCCGAGGACATCGAGATCGCCCGGGCGGGCGGTACCGCCGAGTCGCTGCTGGATCGGCTGCGGCTGACCGAGGCCCGCGTCGACGGCATCTCCTCGGGGCTGCGGCAGGTGGCCGGGCTGCCGGATCCGGTCGGCGACGTGGTGCGCGGGTCGACGCTGCCCAACGGTCTCGAAATCCGCCAGGTGCGGGTGCCGCTGGGCGTGGTGGGCATGGTGTACGAGGCGCGGCCGAATGTCACCGTCGACGCCTTCGGGCTGGCGCTGAAGTCGGGCAATGCGGCGCTGCTGCGCGGCTCGTCCTCGGCGGCGAAGTCCAATGCGGCATTGGTCCGGGTGCTGCGGGAAGCGCTTGCCGCGCAGGGGCTTCCGGCCGACGCGGTGCAGCTGCTCCCGGCGGAGGACCGCTCCAGCGTCACCCACCTGATCCAGGCGCGCGGCCTGGTGGACGTGGTGATCCCGCGCGGCGGCGCGGGCCTGATCAATGCGGTGGTGCGTGACGCGCTGGTGCCGACCATCGAGACCGGCACCGGCAACTGCCACGTATTCGTCCACCGGGACGCCGATCTGGATATGGCCGAGTCCATCCTGATCAACGCCAAGACCCGCCGGCCCTCGGTGTGCAATACCGCCGAGACGGTGCTGATCGACCGGGCCATCGCCGAGACCGCGGTGCCGCGCATGATCAAGGCCCTCGAAGACAAGGGCGTCACCATCCACGGCGACCTGCCGGGTCTGGTGCCCGCCACCGACACCGACTGGGCCGACGAATACCTGTCCCTGGACATCGCTTTGAAGGTCGTCGACGATCTCGACGCGGCCGTCGAGCACATCAACGAGTGGGGCACCGGCCATACCGAGGCCATCGTGACCGCCGACCTGAAGGCCGCCCGCGAGTTCACCGCCCGCGTCGACGCCGCCGCCGTCATGGTCAACGCCTCGACCGCCTTCACCGACGGCGAGCAGTTCGGATTCGGTGCGGAGATCGGCATTTCGACCCAGAAGCTGCACGCCCGCGGGCCCATGGGCCTGCCCGAACTAACCTCCACCAAGTGGATTGTGTGGGGCGACGGGCAGATTCGCCCCGTCTAGCACCCGCTGGATACGAAAGGACCGCCGTGGCTCCCACCACCGCACCCAACCAGGAGCCGATCTTCTCGTCGGTCGACGATGTGATCGAGCGGCTGGCCCGCACCGGCTACCTGGCCGACAAGGCCACCGCCACTTCGGTTTTCCTCGCCGACCGGCTCGGCAAGCCGCTGCTCATCGAGGGGCCGGCGGGTGTCGGCAAGACCGAGCTGTCCAAGGCCGTCGCGCAGGTCGCGGGTGCGGAACTGGTGCGGCTGCAGTGCTACGAGGGCGTGGACGAGGCGCGGGCGCTCTACGAGTGGAACCACGCCAAGCAGATCCTGCGCATCCAGGCGTCCTCGGAGAACGACTGGGCCGAAACCAAGGCCGACGTCTTCACCGAGGAGTTCCTGCTGGAACGCCCGCTGCTCACCGCCATCCGGCGCGACGAGCCGACCGTGCTGCTCATCGACGAGACCGACAAGGCCGACGTCGAGATCGAGGGCCTGCTGCTCGAGGTACTGAGCGACTTCTCGGTCACCGTGCCGGAACTGGGCACCATCAGCGCGACCCGCAAGCCGTTCGTGGTGCTCACCTCCAATGCCACCCGCGAGCTGTCCGAGGCGCTCAAGCGACGCTGCCTCTACCTGCACATCGACTTCCCCGACGAGGAGCTCGAGCGCCGCATCCTGGCCAGCCGGGTGCCGGAGCTGAAGCCCGCGGTGGCGGCGCAGCTGGTGCGGATCGTGCACGTGCTGCGCGGCATGCAGCTCAAGAAGCTGCCGTCGGTCGCGGAGTCCATCGACTGGGCGCGCACGCTCCTGGCCTTGGGCGCAAAGGATCTCGACGACAAGACCGTGCGGGCCACGCTCGGAGTGGTGCTGAAACACCAGGCCGATCATGTGCGTGCGCAGTCCGAGCTGAAGCTGGCCTGATCGTGGCCGGGGCGTCGGAGCCCTCGAAGGGCAAGGAGAACTCGCCGCGCGGGCTGGTTTCGGCCGCCATGCGGGCGATCTCGGGCGGTACGCCGGCCAAGCCGGTGCAGGTGCCGGGACCGACGGCCGAACACGGCCTGCCCGGGCATCTGGTCGGCTTCGTGGAGGCGTTGCGCGGCCGGGGGATTCCGGTCGGGCCGTCCGAAACCGTGGACGCCGGACAGGTTCTCACCGTCCTGGACCTCATGGACCGGGAGGCGCTGCGCGAGGGCCTGGCCTGCGCGCTGCTGCGCCGCACCACCCAGCGCGCCACCTTCGACGGCATGTTCGACCTGTGGTTCCCGGCCGCGCTGGGGGAGCGGATCGGGGCCGAAGAGGTGGAGCTGCCGATCAAACCGGACGGCTCGGTCGACATCCTCGAACTGCGGAAGATGCTGGCGGAGTTGCTGATCCAGGACCCGTCGGGCGAGCAGGCGCAGCAGTTGCAGGCGCTGGCCGCGCAGATGGTCGACCAGATGGGCCAGTACCAGGCGGCGGGCGGGCCGTCCTTCTCCGCCTACCAGACGCTGAAGGATCTCCAGCCGGAACTGCTGGTGAGCAGGATTCTCGCCGGTCTCGCCCAGGGCATGGACAATTCGGACTTCGACACCGAGGTCGCCCGCCGCACGGCCCGCGGCCGCATCAAGGACTTCCGCAGCACCGTCGAAGCCGAGACCCGCCGCCGGGTGGCCGAGCGCATCGGCCGTGAGCGCGTCGCCACCTACGGCGTCGCCCGGCAGGCCGAGGATGCCGACTTCCTGCGCATCTCCCAGACCGAACTGGACGAACTGCGCCGCAGCAGCCAGCGCCTGGCCCGGGTCCTGGCTTCCCGCCTGGCCGCGCGCCGCCGCCGCGCCCGCCGTGGCGAGATCGATCTGCGCAAGACCATGCGCAAATCCATGTCCACCGGCGGCGTCCCAGTGAATCTCGTCACCCGCAAGCCGCGTCCCGGCCGCCCCGATCTCGTCCTGCTGTGCGATATCTCGGGCTCGGTCGCGGGCTTCTCCAGCTTCACCATGCTGCTGGTGAACGCCCTGCGCGAGCAGTTCTCCCGGGTCCGCATCTTCGCCTTCGTGGACCGCGTCGACGAGGTCACCCAGCTGTTCGACGCGGCCACCCCGCTGGATCAGCTGACCCGCCGCATCTTCGCCGAAGCCGAGGTCGTCGGCATCGAGGGCCACTCCGACTACGGCTCGGCCCTGGAGGGTTTCGCCGAGCGGTTCCCCGACGCCGTCACCAGCCGCACCTCCCTGCTCATTCTCGGCGACGCCCGCACCAACTACCGCGACCCGGCGCTGGACACCCTCCGGCAGCTGGTCGACACCGCCAAGCACGCCTACTGGCTCAACCCCGAGGCCGAGAAGATGTGGGGCACCGGCGATTCCGCCGCCGACCGCTACGCCGGCATCATCGAGATGCACGAATGCCGTTCGGCCCGCCAGCTGACCGCCCTCGTGGGCCGCCTGCTGCCGGTCTGAATCCGGATGGCCGGCCGGCTGAGCCCCGCCGGTGCGGGGGTGGCGCAATCGCCCCCGGTAAGCTCGCTTTTCGTGCATACGAACGGCCGCCGCAAGCTGGGCGTGATGGGCGGCACCTTCGACCCCATCCACCACGGGCACCTGGTCGCGGCCAGCGAGGTCGCGAATCGGTTCGACCTGGACGAGGTGATTTTCGTCCCGACCGGTCAGCCGTGGCAGAAGGGCGATCGCGCGGTTAGCCCGGCCGAGGACCGGTATCTGATGACGGTCATCGCGACCGCGTCCAATCCCCGGTTCCAGGTGAGCCGCGTCGACGTGGACCGCGGCAAGGAGACCTACACCGTCGACACCCTGCGCGACCTGGCCGAACTCCACCCGGACGCGGATCTGTACTTCATCACCGGAGCGGACGCGCTGGCCAGCATCCTGACGTGGCAGGATTGGTCGGAACTGTTCGAGCTGGCGAAATTCGTCGGCGTGACCCGTCCGGGGTACGAATTGAATATCGACCATCTCGCCGACCACCTCCGCGACTACCCGGAGGGCACGGTCACGATGATCGAGATCCCGGCCCTGGCCATCTCGTCGAGCGAATGCCGGCGACGGGCGGGGGAGGGCCGGCCGGTCTGGTACCTCGTCCCGGACGGGGTCGTCCAATACATATCGAAACGGCACCTGTACGTGCCGCAAGACAGTGCATGGTGAAAGTGCGCAGGGAAGAGGTAGCAGGGTGACAGCATCGGCAGAAGCCGTCTCGATGGCGACGGTGGCCGCACGGGCCGCCGACGAGAAACTGGCCGCCGACGTGGTCGTGCTGGATGTCTCCGAGCAGCTGGTCATCACCGACTGCTTCGTCATCGCGTCCGCGCCCAACGAGCGCCAGGTCAACGCGATCGTCGACAATATCGAGGACAAGCTGCGCGAGGCCGGATACAAGCCGGTGCGCCGCGAGGGCACCCGGGAGGGCCGCTGGGCGCTGCTGGACTACGTCGAGATCGTGGTCCACGTCCAGCACGAGGACGAACGCGACTTCTACGGCCTCGAGCGCCTGTGGAAGGACTGCCCGGCGGTGCCGGTCGACGGCATCGGCGATCCGCGCGCGACGACCGAGGAAGACAAGGGCGGGGACGACGAGTGAGCAAGATGGCCGGCGTCCGCCGGTTGATTCTGCTGCGGCACGGACAGACCGAATGGAACGCCGGCGACCGCATGCAGGGCCAGATCGACACCGAACTCGATGACATCGGCAGACGCCAGGCCAAGGACTGCGCGCCCGACATGGCGACCAGCGACCTGATCGCCATCGTCTCCTCCGATCTCAAGCGCGCCCACGACACCGCGCTCGCCGTCGCCGAATGCGCGGCCATGCCGGTCGTCACCGACGAGCGCCTGCGCGAGACCAACCTCGGGGACTGGGAGGGCCTGGACCACCACCAGGTCGACGCCGAGTACCCGGGCGCCCGCAAGGCGTGGCGGCTCGATGCCCGCTTCACCCCGCCCGGCGGCGAATCCAAGCTCGAGGTGGGCGCGCGAGCGCTGCCCGTGGTGACGGAACTCTTCGCCGCGCGGGAGGACTGGCCCGGCCGTACCATCATGCTGGTTGCGCACGGCGGGCTGATCGCGGCGCTGACCGCGGCCCTGCTCGACCTGCCCGAGGCGAACTGGCCGGCCCTGGGCGGCCTGGCCAATACCAGCTGGGTGCAGCTGACCAGCCACGGTCCCGGCATAAACAAGCCCGGCTGGCGCCTGGATGTGTGGAACGCGGTCGCGAAGGTAGCCCCTGATGTCATCTGAGAGTCCGAACGCCCAACCGGCGCAGGACGGTTCGCCGCAGCGCAAGGTGCTGGTGGTGGTGGCGGACTCGCTGTCCTACTTCGGTCCCAAGGGCGGGCTGCCCGCCGACCATCCCGGCATCTGGCCCAATCTCGTTGCCGCCGAGCTGGACTGGGACGTCGAACTGGTGGCCCGCATCGGCTGGACCTGCCGTGACGCCTACTGGGCGCTGATCGGCGACCCGCGCATCTGGGCCGCGGTGCCGCGGGCCGGGGCCGTGGTGTTCGCGACCGGCGGCATGGACTCGCTGCCCTCGCCGCTGCCGACCGCGCTGCGCGAGCTGATCCGCTACGTGCGGCCGTCCTCGGTACGCCGGCGGGTGCGCGAGGCCTACAACTGGGTGCAGCCCAGGCTGTCCCCGCTGGGCTGGCCGGTGGCGCTGCCGCCCGCGGTGAGCGTGGACTACCTGGAGCAGTCGCGGCACTCGCTGGCCCAGCTGCGGCCCGAGCTGCCGTTCGTGGCGGTGCTGCCCTCGGTGCACAAGTGCGAGGCCTACGCCGGGGTGCACACCGGGCGCGAGCCCATGGTGCGGGCCGTGTCGGCCTGGGCCGCCGAGCACGCGGTGCCGCTGGTGGATCTCGGGGACGCCGTGCGCGACAACGTGTTCAACGGCCCCGCCAACCCGGACGGCATCCACTGGGGCTGGGAGGGCCACAGCGCGGTCGCGCGGGCCATGGTGAAGGTGCTGACCGAGGCCACGGCCGACGAGGTACACACTGCATGACCGTGGTGGTGGTGACCGACTCGTCGGCCAGCCTGCCGGCCGGCCTCACGGCTGATCTTGGTGTGCTGGCCGTGCCGCTGCACGTGCTGGTCGACGATCGCG
The DNA here is from genome assembly GCF_042754165.1 of Nocardia sp. NPDC059229. NCBI lineage: Bacteria > Bacillati > Actinomycetota > Actinomycetes > Mycobacteriales > Nocardiaceae > Nocardia > Nocardia sp. NPDC059229. Next base: position 156,458 of record NZ_JBHZAK010000004.1, on the reverse strand, counting down.
AGATTCGGGAGGGGATCGACGACTGCGACATCGACTACGGCTCCTCCCAGGTCACCACCTCGGCCGCCTCGCCGGGTGATCTGCGCAGCGTCTACGAGCGGGCGCTGGAGCTGTCCGACGGCGACGGCGTAGTGGCCGTGCACATCTCGCGGCAGCTGTCGGGCACCTGGGAGGCCGGGCGGCAGGCCGTGCGGGACATGGATGCCGCCGATCGGATCCGGCTGGTGGACTCGCTGAGCGCCGGGCTGGGGACGGGGCTGCCGGTGCTGGCGGCGGCGCGCCGGGCACGGGCGGGCGAGCCGCTCGATGTCGTGTACGACTCGGCGGTGGCGGCGGCCAGCCGCGGGCGCGCGTTCATCGTCGTCAACCGGACCGAGCAGCTGCGGCGGGGCGGGCGGCTGAGCACGGCCGCGGCGTTCTTCGGCACCGAGCTGGTCACCAAACCGATCATCCAGATCGTGAACGGGCGGCTGGAACTGCGCGAGAAGGCCCGCACGCGCTCCAAGGCGTTCACCAAACTCGTTGCGGCCGTAGTGGATGCGGCCGGCGAGGACGGGGCGGCGATTGCGGTCCAGCATCTCGGGGCCGAGGAGGCCGCCAACACCATCGCCGGTCAGCTGCGGGATCTGATTCCCGGTATCCGGGAGGTCATCATCGCCGAATTCGGCCCCACCCTGGGGGTGCACCTGGGTGTGGGCGCGGTCGGCGCGCTGGTGGTGCCGGGCGGCTGCGGCTAGCGGAAACGGCGTTGTCCACAACGTAATTCGCTATCCACAGGTCGGCTGAAAGCCCAGGTCGCGTAGGCGGCCGGGGTCGTCGTCGCTCCTACCGTGAGCTGCATGCCACGACTCGACGAACGTACCCCGCTGCAGCGTCTCAACGCCCGCACCGCCCCCGACCCACGTCCCGGCCCGGCCGAGGTCACCGCCGACCCGGCGGAATTCGCCTCCGGCCGTCCACATCCCGGCCGCTGGGACGAGGACTCGCTCGACCAGCTCATCGACCCTGATCGCCGAGGCGCTGATGGGCATCCCGGCGGATCCTCGCCGGACTGGCTGTCCGAGCCTTGCGGCAGCGTGTCCCTGTGGCACGAACGCCTGGTCCCCGAACGTTTCCGCGGCACCCGCTGGGATCCGGGCCCGCGCGGTGTCCTCGTCATCGCCGCCCTCGGCATCCTGGCCATCCTCTTCGCCGGCTACGTCACCCTGCGCGAAAAGCCGGTCTCCCAACCGGTCCCACCCATCGCCGCGCTCAGCGAAACCGCGCCCGCCGACCAGGACGGTGCCGCACCCGAAGCCGCCGTCGCCTCCGCCGCGACGGTCACAGCCACGCCCGCGCCGGGTGCGGCCCAGCCGCCCGCGTCGCGGCCCGCCGCCTCGCAGCCGGATCGAATTCCGCTCGCTACCACGGCAACCGGCGCTCCGGGGGCTGCTGCCGCCCCGGGCGAGCTTGTCATCAGCGTCGTCGGTCTCGTCGAGCACGGCGGGCTTCGGCGCTTCCCCGCCGGAGCCCGGATAGCCGACGCCCTCCGCGTCGCCGCTCCCCGTCCCGAAGCCGACCTCTCCACCCTCAACCTCGCCCAGCCCCTCACCGACGGCGATCAGATCATCGTCGGCCGCACCACACCCCGCCCCACCACCCAGCAGGTCGGAACCACCATCGTGAATTCCGCCCACCCCCCGGCGAACTCACCCCCACCCTCCGGCCCACCCCGCTCCACCGCTCTCCCCGTGAAGGTGAACCTCAACACCGCCACCGAATCCGACCTCGACACCCTCCCCGGCGTAGGCCCCGTCACCGCCCGCGCCATCCTCACCTGGCGCACCCGCCACGGCCGCTTCACCTCCATCGACCAACTCTCCGAAATCGAGGGCATAGGCCACTCCCGCCTCAACCGCCTCCGCGACCGGGTGACGATATGACCATCGTGAATCGCCTTGCCGCGCACCAGCACAGTCGCACCGGTTGCCGGAAAGCCGAGTCGGAGGGCGCGAGCACGACTCGGACAGCGAGGTGTGCGGGCGCTCATCGGGGCCGGCGGGCGAGGGCCTGCGCCGAGCAGGGCATTCTCGCAGAGTTGTTGGGGCGCAACGATTGCGCCGCCGGTGGACGATCCGCGCCCGGGAGTGGAATGGCGCCGGTAGCGAAGCTGCGGTCAGAGCCGGGGCGGTGGCGATGACAACGGGGGCGACTGACCGCGTTGATGCGGGGGATCGCGGGCCCGTCGAAATACCCGAGGTGCTGGATGCGCGGCTGGTTCCAGCGGCGGTATGTGGTTGGGGCGCGACGGTGGCGCCGCTGGTGGCGGGGTGGCGGGCCGGGGTCGGGGTGGCGGCCGGGTGTGGGCTGGTGGGGATGTGTGTGGCGGCGTGGGCGATTCGGCGGGTGCGGGCGGGGCGGGGGAGCGGGGTGGCGTGGGTGGTGCTGGGGGCCTTGGTGATCGGGGCGGGGTTCGGGGTGGCGGGGGCGTGGCATGCGCATCGGGTGCAGACGCATCCGTTGCGGGCGGTGCGGGCCGGGCAGCGGCTGGTGGCGGTGGTGGAGCTGACCGATGATCCGAAGCGGGTGTCCGCCAGGCCGTTCGGCGGGCCGAAGGTGATGGTGCGGGCCGGGCTGGTGGATTACCGGTTGGGTGGACGGATTGTGCATTCCGGTGGATCGGTGCTGGTGATGGCGCCGGCGGCGGGGTGGCGGACGCTGCTGCCCGGCCAGCGGGTGGAATTCTCTGCCCGCGTGGCCCGTCCGTGGCGTCCGGACATGACGGTCGCCATCCTGCGGGCGGAGGCCGCTCCCACCTCGGTGAGCACCCCGCCCTGGTGGCAGCGCCTTGCCGGGCAGGTGCGCGGCGACTTCGCGACCTCCGCTCACTGCGCGCTCTCCGACGATGCCGCCGGCCTGCTCCCGGGCCTGGTCATCGGCGACACCTCGACCCTCACCGACCATGTCCAGGAGAACTTCCGTGAGTCCGATTTGACGCATTTGACGGCCGTCAGCGGGGCCAATGTGACGATTTTGCTTGGGGCCGTGCTGGTTTCGATGCGCACCCTCACAGTGGATCCACGGGTCGGCGCGGTGGCCGCGGGTGCGGCTCTGGTCATGTTCGTGATCCTGGCCCGCCCATCGCCCAGTGTCCTGCGTGCCGCCGTCATGGGAGCCATTGCGCTACTGGCTCTGTGCACGGGCCGCCGTAAGCAGGCCCTACCCGCCCTGTGCACCGCCATCATCGGATTGCTGGCCTGGTCACCGGGTCTCGCGGTGGACGCGGGATTCGCCCTGTCGGTGCTGGCCACCGCGGGACTGATCGTGATCGCCCCGGGCTGGTCGGATTGGCTTCGCGCCCATGGCTGGTGGCGGATCCCCGCCGACTCCTTCGCGGTGGCGGCCGCGGCCTTCGTGGTCACCACGCCGCTGGTCATCGCCATGACCGGCCACCTCAGCCTGGTCGCGATCGTGGTGAACATGCTGGTCGAACCGGTGATCGCGCCCATCACCATCCTCGGCGCGCTGGGTGCGCTGCTCGCCTGTGTGTGGTCGCCCCTCGCCGCGGCGGTCATGCACTGCACCGCACCACCGCTGTGGTGGCTGCTCACGGTCTCCGACCGAGCCGCCGCCCTGGGAGCCTCGGTCTCACTACCGACCGGTCTGCGTTCAGGTCTGGTCGCAACGGTGGTGTGCGCCTTGGTGATCGCGGCTCTGCACCCGAGCCGCTCGCGGGCGGATCCGGACGCCGTACCGGGATCGGTGCCGCCTCGGCCGGGGCGAGACGAGGACTCGCCGTCCGGCTAGAGGGAGCTCAGGAACTCGTTGACGGCGTCGGCGAAACCGGCGGGGTCGTTGGCGTAGACGAAGTGGTCGGTATCGAGTTCGACCATGCAGGTGCCCGGGCGCCGGTCGCGCATGGCCGCGGCCATGTCGGCGGGGATGACGCCGTGCGCGGCACGGATGAGCAGGGCCGGGCAGGTGCCGGCGACCCAGTCCGACCAGTGGTCGCCGTGCACCAGGTCCTCGGAGGCGACGATGTCGAGGGGGTGGAAGGGCAGGCTCCAGGAGCCGTCGGCACGCTCGTGAACCAGCGCCCCGAAGTGCGCGGCCATCGGGCCCATGGCCTCGATCAGCTGCTCACGGGTCGCCGCTTCGTAGGGGAGTCCGGCCAGGAAGCCCAGCGGGTTGTGGCCGTCGAGGCCGAGCGCGGCGGGTGCGTCGATATCGATGATCGCCGCCACCCGCTCCGGGTGGCGGGCCGCGAACTGGTAGGCGTTGATGCCGCCGAGCGAATGACCCAGCAGCACAGCGCGTTCCAGGCCGAGGTGGTCGAGCAGGGCCAGGATGTCGGCGAGGTAGCCGTCGCGGGTGTAGTCGGCGGCGCGATCGGAGTGGCCGTGGCCGCGCTGGTCGAGCGCGACGAGCCGCCACCCCGCGGACAGCCGCGTGGCCAGATCGGCGAAGCTCTCGCCGTCGGACATGTGCCCGTGCAGCGCGATGACGGTCCGGCCGGTACGCCCGAAATCCACGTAGGACAGTCCGCGGCCGTCGATGTCGAAGTTGCTGCGGGTAGCGGTGCGTGCGGTCATTGTCTGCTCCGATCCTTGTTCCGGTGTGCTGAGCTCGACCCTAACCGATGATTAGACATTTGTGCAAGACGTATGAATAAGACGTGTGTGTCATACATTTGTGTACCAGTGCTGACCGGGTGCGGGATGCAGGGGTTGTCGGAGCGGACTCGTAGGATCGGGGCGTGAACCAGCGACCCGCGCCCCTGCATCTCGTGCTCGGTGAAGAGGAATTGCTGATCGAGCGGGCGGTGGCGGGAATTACCGCGCAGGCCCGGGCCGGCTCGGCGGATGCGCTGCCGGTGGATCGGCTCCGGGCGGGGGATGCCAGCACAGCGGAATTGGCCGAGCTGCTGAGTCCTTCGCTGTTCGCCGAGGATCGGGTGATCGTGCTGGAGTCGGCGGCCGAGGCGGGCAAGGACGCGGTCGCGGTCATCCAGGATGCGGCGTCGGCGCCACCCGAGGGCGTGGTGCTGGTGGTGCTGCACAGCGGGGGCGGGCGCGCCAAGGCGCTGGCGCCGGCCCTGCAGAAGCTGGGTGCGGTGGTGCACGACTGCGCGAAGCTGACCAAGGCTGGGGAGCGGGTCGAGTTCGTGCGCAACGAGTTCCGGGCCGCCAATGTGCGGGTGCCGGCGGACGTGGTGCAGGCCATCATCGAGGCCGTGGGCTCGGACCTGCGCGAACTCGCCGCCGCCAGTTCGCAATTGGCGGCCGACACCGGCGGCAAGGTGGATCTCGCGGCGGTGCGGCAGTACTACTCGGGCAAGGCCGAGGTGACCGGGTTCGATGTCGCCGATCTGGCCGTGTCGGGGGATCGGCCCGCCGCCATGGAGGCGCTGCGCTGGGCCATCGATCGCGGTGTCCCGGCGGTCCTGCTCGCGGACGCCCTCGCGGATTCGGTGCACACCATCGCCCGGGTCGGCTCGGCCGGGCGCGGCGACCCGTTCAAGATGGCGGGTGATCTGGGGATGCCGCCGTGGAAGGTGAAGAAGGCGCAGGGCCAGGCGCGCGGCTGGACCGGCGCGTCCATCGGGGCGGCACTGCAGGTGGTGGCCGCGCTCAATGCCGACGTCAAGGGTCAGGCGGCCGACGCGGATTATGCGCTGGAGCACGCACTCTCGCGCATTCTGGACCTGCGCGAGAGCGCCTCGTAGCGGGAAGGCCCGGGACTACTCCGGCTTCCAGGTGATCTTGCCGCCCTGGAACTCCTGGGCCTTGCCGCCCTGGTAGTCGTACTCGTCGCTGGTCGGGTAGCCGTAGCGGCCGTTCTCGGCGCCATTGCGCACCCACTCGTCGCGGATCGAGCCCCACACGACATGGGTCCCGGTCTTCTGGGTGGAGTAGACGGCCCCGCCCTCGAACAGCTGCTCGTGGGTGGTGGCGCTGTTGGTCTTGTTCTCATCGGCGATGGGGAAGCCCAGTGGGCTGCTCTCCCAGCCGACCGCGGAGTACTTGTCGCGGATCACGCCGCTCACCACATGGGTGCCGGCGCCCACCGACCAATAGATCGAGCCGCCCTGGAAGTGCTGGAATCGGCCGGGTTTCGAGGTCTGGCCCTCGTCCACCACCGGGTACTTCAGCGCGCCCGACTCCGCGCCCGCGCCCTTCCACTTGTCGCGGATGGCGCCGCCGATGGCGTGCGCGTCGGTAGCCGGGGTCCAGTAGATGGAGACGTTGTTGACGAAGTCCTGCTTCTTGCCGCCGCCCGTGGCGTCGGTCTCCGGAGTGGTGGGATCACCGAAGAAGTCCGGTCCGCCCGCCCCGTCGTATTCGACCTCGATGGCCCCGCCCACCTCGAACGGGCCGATGGGACGCGCGGTTGCCACACCCATTCCGGTGGTCAGTGCGACCGCGGCCACGCTGACGGCCAGCGTGCCCCGGGTCCAGGACGAACGGTTGTCACGACGCAGCGTTGCCAAGAGATCTCTCCCAGTGCAGGTTTACAGGTAGCCCCCGACGGTTCGCGGCCATCCTGCTGCCAACTGCGCGCTTGCGCAAGTCGCCAGCTCCGGACACGACAAAAGCCGCCGCGGTCTTCGTGGCCGCGGCGGCTGTGAGAAGCATGATGCCGGTAGGTGTACCGGGCAGGATCAGCCGAGCTTGTTGAAAGCCAGCGACAGGGCCGACTTCTTGTTGGCGGCCTGGTTGGCGTGGATGACGCCCTTGGAGGCGGCCTTGTCCAGGCTCTTGCTCGCGGACTGCATCAGCTCGAGCGCTTTGTCCTTCTCGCCCGCCGCAGCGGCCTCGCGGAACTTGCGGATCGAGGTGCGCAGCGCGGACTTCACCGACTGGTTGCGCTGGCGCGCAAGCTCGTTGGTGCGAATCCGCTTCATCTGGGACTTGATGTTGGCCACGCCGGTTTCCTCGTGTTCCTTCACTTGGTGGTGTATGCGGGATGCAAAGTCTTCGGGCGCGCACTACGAGAGGGGCAGTTGCAGCACCGACAGTCGAGGCTACCAGGCGACGCGGCGAGGAATGAAATCGAGCCTGTCCGCTATCTGGCCGAAACCAGAAATTTATCGCCGTCCAACTGCGTGTTGCCCCTGCGTGATGGACTATTTTTGCATGACCCCCGCAGCACCCGCACCGGGTCTCTCCAGAGTAGACAGATCCACCGCGTCAGCCTCCGCCGCGCTCGCTCCTTCCGGACTGGAACGCGAAAAATCGGATAAATCAGGCGTCTTCGCGGGGTATCAACCGGGCCGCTACGACCGTGCCTATGACGAGATGTTCGATTCCGCGGGGCGCCCGCGGGCGCCCTACCGGGGGATATTCAACGCCCTGGCCACCATCGACGCAGAGGATCTGGCCGCCCGCGCCGAGGCGCTGGACCGCGCATTCGTCGATCAGGGCATAACCTTCTCGCTCTCCGGTCAGGAGCGGCCGTTCCCGCTCGACCTGGTGCCGCGGGTGATCGCCGCCGGCGAATGGACCAAACTCGAACGCGGCATCAGGCAGCGGGTGCGCGCGCTGGAGGCATTCCTCGCCGACGTCTACGGCGAGCAGACCATTCTGCGCGACCGCGTAATCCCGAAACGGCTGGTGACCTCCTGCGCGCACTTCCACCGCGAGGCCGCCGGCCTGGTGCCGCCCAACGGCGTGCGCATCCACGTGGCCGGGATCGACCTGGTGCGCGACGAGCACGGGGATTTCCGGGTGCTGGAAGACAATCTGCGCTCGCCCTCGGGCGTGTCCTACGTCATGGAGAACCGGCGCACCATGGCGCGCGTGTTCCCCGACCTGTTCGCCTCGCACCGGGTGCGCGCCGTCGGCGACTATCCGACCCACCTGCTGCGCGCCCTGCGCGCCGCCGCTGCGCCCAACGAGGCCGACCCGACCGTCGTGGTGCTCACCCCAGGCGTCCACAACTCCGCCTACTTCGAGCATTCGCTGCTGGCCCGGCAGATGGGGGTGGAGCTGGTCGAGGGCCGGGACCTGTTCTGCCGCGACAATGTCGTCTATATGCGCACCACCGCGGGGGAGCGGCAGGTGGATGTCATCTATCGGCGCATCGACGACGACTTCCTCGATCCCATGCAGTTCCGCCCGGACTCCATGCTCGGAGTGGCCGGGATCCTGAACGCGGCCCGCGCGGGCACCGTGGTGCTGGCCAATGCGGTCGGCAACGGGGTCGGCGACGACAAACTCATCTATACCTATGTGCCCGCGTTCATCGAGTACTACCTGGGTGAGAAACCGATCCTGCCCAATGTGGACTCCTACCGCTGCTGGGAACCGGCCGAACGTGACGAGGTGCTGGACCGGGTGGCGGAACTGGTGGTCAAGCCGGTGGAGGGGTCCGGCGGCTACGGCATCGTGATCGGCCCGGCGGCCGGCACCCGGGAGCTGGAGGCGACCCGGCGCAAGGTGCGGGCCAATCCGCGCGGCTGGATCGCGCAGCCGGTGGTGCAGCTGTCCACGGTGCCGAGCAAGATCGACGGGCGGCTCGCGCCCCGGCACGTGGACCTGCGGCCGTTCGCGGTCAACGACGGCGACGACATCTGGGTGCTGCCGGGCGGGCTGACCCGGGTGGCGCTGCCCGCGAACTCGCTGGTGGTGAATTCCAGTCAAGGGGGCGGGAGCAAGGACACCTGGGTGCTCGCACCGAGAACCTCTGTGGCGCAACGGGAATTGGCGGGTTCGCAGCTGGTCGGCGAACTGCAGATCGCCCCGGAACGCGACCAGTCGCGGGATATCTCTTCCGCACGGACCCATCAGCAACAACAGTAGTAGATCGAGAACATCGGCAGCAATGGCGCTCGGCAGGTGGTTACAGCGTTAGGTGGTCGGATCATGTTGGCGCGCAATGCCGAATCCCTCTTCTGGATCGGGCGCTACGTCGAGCGAGCCGAATATACGGCGCGCATTCTCGATGTCGCGGTTCATCAGCTGCTGGAGGACGCCACGGTCGATCCGGACCGAACCTCGCGGGTGCTGCTGCGGGTACTGGGCATCGAGCCGCCCGAAGAGGACCGGGAACTGGATGTGTGGTCGGTGACCGAGCTGGTGGCCTTCGGCCGCGACGGCGGCTCCATCGTCGATTCCATCAGCCGGGCGCGTGAGAATGCCCGGGGTGCACGGGAAGTCACCTCCACCGAGATGTGGGAGTGCCTCAATGCCACCTTCAACGGGCTGGCGGCGGCCGAGCGGGCGGCACGGGCGCTGGGGCCGCACGAGTTCTGCCACTACATCACCGATCGCGCCGCCATGTTCGCCGGACTCTCCGATTCCACCCTGAGCCGCGACGACGGTTATCGATTCCTGCTGCTGGGCAGATCCATCGAACGCGTGGATATGACTGTGCGCCTGTTGCATTCGCGCGCCGGTGACCGCACCTCCTCGCCGGCCTGGGTGACGGTGCTGCGTTCGGCGGGGGCCCACGACCCGTATCTGCGCACCCATCGCGGCGTGCTCGACGCCAATCAGATCGCGGAATTCATCCTGCTCGACCGCCTGTTCCCGCGGTCGGTATTCCATTCGCTGCGGGTGGCCGAAACTTGTCTGCAGGAATTGGATCAGCGCCCCAACAGCCGGTTCGCGGCGCGTCACGAAGCGCATCGCCTGCTCGGCCGGGCGCGCAGCGAACTGGAATTCCTGCCCTCGTCGGTGCTGCTGGAGGATCTGCCCAGCAGGCTGCTGTGGCTGCAGCAGACCTGCCGCGAGGTGGGGGAGGCCGTGGCGCTGCAGTACTTCCACGCCGAATCGTGGGTGGCGTGGACGGGGCTGCACGGTCGCGGCGCGGACCGGGTCGAGGAGATGGCGTGAGCTGGCGAATGCGGGTGGTGCACACCACCGGATACGTGTACGACGCGCCGGTCATGCGGTCGTTCAACGAGGCCCGGCTCACCCCGCGCGCCGACAGCCGGCAGACCGTGATCCTCAATCGGGTCGACACCGTGCCGTCCACCCGGTCCTACCGCTACATCGACTACTGGGGAACGGCGGTGACCGCCTTCGACCTGCACGCCCCGCACACCGAGCTGGAGGTCACCAGCGCCTCGGTCGTCGAGACCGAGCCGTTCGCCGGGCCGCCCGAGGAGCTGGCCTGGGAGGAGTTGCGCGACGACGCCATTGCCGACCGCTTCGACGAACTGCTCGAACCCACCGTCTACGTGCCGCGCGAGAAGCGGCGGCTGGCCCCGGTGGCCCGGCAGCTGGCGCGCGGCGTGTCGCCGGCGAAAGCGGTTGTCCGGGCCTCGGAATGGGTGCACCGGGAGATGAACTACCTGGCCGGGACCACCTCGGTGCACACCTCGGCGGTGCAGGCCTTCGCCGAACGGCAAGGCGTGTGCCAGGATTACGCGCACCTCACGCTGCTGCTGTTGCGCGGCATGGGGATTCCCAGCCGCTACGTGTCCGGCTACCTGCATCCGGACCCGTCCGCCGAGGTCGGCCACACCGTCGCGGGCCAGATGCACGCCTGGGTGGAGGCCTGGACCGGGCAGTGGTGGGGCTACGACCCGACCAACAACATCCCGGTCACCGAGCAACACGTATCAGTCGGGGTGGGGCGTGATTACGCGGATGTGCCCCCTCTCAAAGGTATCTTCAGCGGGAGCGGCTCGACCGATCTCGAGGTCGTAGTGGAGATAACTCGCCTGGCCTGAGGCGTTTTCGGCTCGCGCCGCCGGTTCTTGTCGGTGCGTTGTCCATGCCAGCGGAAGGTAGCCGATGTCCCCCACAGCTCAGGAAGTCGCCGAGGATCTCACCGATCTGACACCGCCCACCCTGGGGCGCAAGGTATTCGCCGAGGCATTGGGCACATTCGTGCTGGTCCTCGGCGGTGTCGGCACCGCGGTGCTGGCGGGGAGCCGGGTCGGCGCGCTCGGCATCGCACTGGCATTCGGCCTGACCCTGCTGTTCCTGGTCTACTCGATCGGCCCCATCTCGGGTTGCCACGTGAACCCGGCGGTCACGGTCGGCCAGCTGCTGCTGGGCCGGGTGACCATCGTGGTGGCGGCGGCCTACTGGGTCGCGCAGATCATCGGCGGCCTGCTCGCGGGCACGGTCGTCTACGCCATCGCCAAGAACCTGCCCTCCTACGATCGCGCCAAGGACGGCCTGGCAGCGAACGGCTGGGGCGAGCACAGCCCGTCGAAGCTGGTACTCGGCGACGTCACCACCAATGGCTACGGTCTTGCGGCGGCCATAACGGTCGAGGTGATCCTGACCGCGCTGCTGGTGTTCGTGGTGCTGGCCTCCACCGATCAGCTCTCCGACATTCCGCTGGCCGGGCTCTCGATCGGCTTCACGCTCGCCGTGATCCACCTGATCTCGATCCCGGTCGACAACACCTCGGTGAACCCGGCCCGCAGCCTGGCCGTCGCGTTCTATCAGGACGGCGCACCCGCGCAGCTGTGGGTGTTCATCGTCTTCCCGCTGATCGGCGGCGTTCTCGGGTCACTGGTCTACGGCATGATCTACGGCCGCTCCCGCAATATGGTGAGCTGACCGCTCTCGGTCCCGAACCCCGCTCCGCCGGAGCGGGGTTCGCTCGTCTTCCGGGAAGGCGCTAGTGCCAGTGGTATTCGGCGCAGAGCCGGTGCGCCACCCGGTCGAATGTCTTGCGGGGGAGGATCGCGCCCTCGCGGCGAATGCCCATCTCCGGGACATCCAGGACACGATCCAGTCGCACCCAGCTGTCGCGTTCGGCGCTGTCCCACGGGCCGGAGCCGATGCCCACCCAGTTGGGATGATGCGCATGTTCGGAATTCGAGGACAGCATGAGCCCGAGCAGTGTGTCGCCCTCGCGGCCGACCACCAGCACCGGGCGGTCCTTGCCGTTGTCCGGGTCCTCCTCGTAGGGGACCCAGGTCCACACGATCTCGCCGGGATCGGCCCGGCCGTCGAGCTGCGGGCTGTAGACGATGCGGCGCGCGCGTTCGTGCGACGGCACTCCCGACGACGAGGTCGGCCGGACATTGACGCCCGGACCCTTGCGCGGCGTCCCCACCGCCTTCAGCGCACGGTCCCACATCGTCGACTGCCGCACCCGCCCGATCAACTTCGGGGCCTGCTGCGTGACGAGCTGGGTGCCCTGCTCCTTAGCCACGATCCCCAACTGCTTCCCCAGAGCGTTCCACCTGCCGGCCATGTCCGGCAGCCTAACGGCGGACACCGGGATTCTCACCTGTACCGGATTCGCCTGCGCCGATGGGCGGTTCGCGCGCAGGGAACGCCGGGGCGAGAGCATCCGGTCCAGCACCGTAGACTTTCGGGTTGACATGCCGCTGTTTCGCCATGCCGAGGAGTGACTCCGATTAGCAGCTTCGCCGACAAGACGTTCACCGATCCCAGCCGGATCAGGAACTTCTGCATCATCGCGCACATCGACCACGGGAAATCGACCCTGGCCGACCGCATGCTGCAACTCACCGGAGTGGTCGAGGAGCGGGCCATGCGCGCCCAGTACCTGGACCGCATGGATATCGAGCGTGAGCGCGGCATCACCATCAAGGCCCAGAACGTGCGGCTGCCGTGGCAGGTCGACGGCGAGGACTACGTCCTGCACCTGATCGACACCCCGGGACACGTCGACTTCACCTACGAGGTGTCGCGCGCGCTGGAGGCGTGTGAGGGCGCGATCCTGCTGGTGGACGCCGCGCAGGGCATCGAGGCGCAGACCCTGGCCAATCTCTATCTGGCCATGGACAAGGACCTGACCATCATTCCGGTCCTGAACAAGATCGACCTCCCGGCGGCCGATCCGGACCGCTACGCCGCCGAGCTCGCCCACATCGTGGGCTGCGAGCCCGAGGACGTGCTGCGCGTTTCCGGCAAGACCGGTGTCGGCGTGGCCGAACTGCTCAATGAGGCGGTCCGCGTGGTGCCGCCGCCGGTCGGACAGGCCGACGCCCCGGCCCGCGCCATGATCTTCGACTCGGTCTACGACACCTACCGCGGCGTCGTCACCTATGTGCGTGTGGTGGACGGCAAGCTCGTCCCGCGCCAGAAGATCAAGATGATGTCCACCGGCGCGACGCACGAACTGCTCGAAATCGGCATCGTCTCACCCGAACCCAAGCCCACCCAGGGCCTCGGCGTCGGCGAGGTCGGCTACCTCATCACCGGTGTGAAGGACGTGCGTCAGTCCAAGGTCGGTGACACCATCACCACCGCCCGCGACGGCGCGACCGAGGCGCTGACCGGCTACCGCGAACCGCGGCCGATGGTCTACTCCGGTCTGTACCCGGTCGACGGGTCGGACTACCCGAACCTGCGCGACGCGCTGGACAAGCTGCAGCTCAACGATGCCGCGCTGACCTATGTGCCGGAAACCTCGGTCGCCCTGGGCTTCGGCTTCCGCTGCGGCTTCCTCGGCCTGCTGCACATGGAGATCACCCGCGAGCGGCTCGAGCGCGAGTTCGGCCTCGACCTGATCTCCACCGCCCCGAACGTGATCTACCGCGTGGTCATGGAGGACGGCACCGAGCACGTCGTCACCAACCCGTCGTACTGGCCCGAGGGCAAGGTGCGCGAGATCTACGAGCCCATCACCCGGTGCACCGTGATCGCGCCGAGCGAGTTCATCGGCACCATCATGGAGCTGTGCCAGTCTCGCCGCGGCGAACTGCTGGGCATGGACTACCTGTCGGAGACCCGCGTCGAGATGCGGTACACCCTGCCCATGGCCGAGATCATCTTCGACTTCTTCGACTCGCTGAAGTCGCGCACCCGCGGCTACGCCTCGCTCGACTACGAGGAGGCCGGCGAACAGCAGTCCGCATTGGTCAAGGTGGACATCCTGCTGCAGGGCGAGGCGGTCGACGCGTTCTCGGCCATCGTGCACAAGGACGCCGCCCAGGCCTACGGCCACAAGATGACCACCAAGCTGCGCGAGCTCATCCCGCGCCAGCAGTTCGAGGTGCCGATTCAGGCCGCCATCGGCTCGAAGGTCATTGCGCGCGAGAACATTCGGGCCATCCGCAAGGACGTGCTGGCCAAGTGCTACGGCGGTGACATCAGCCGTAAGCGCAAGCTGCTCGAGAAGCAGAAGGAAGGCAAGAAGCGCATGAAGACGATCGGCCGCGTCGAGGTGCCGCAGGAAGCCTTCGTGGCCGCGCTGTCCACGGATTCCGCCACGGACAAGAAGAAGTAGCAGACTCCCGGTAGGCCGGTCAGGTGCAAGGTTCGGTATGCAGCCGGAAAATGGGTCTTCCGTACTGATATGCCGGGTGACAAGCTATGTGACGCACCGCTGCACACCGCCTCCGACCTGGTGGATGTGACAGACCGGTTATCCGGAAATAGGGTGTGAAACGAGTTCGGTTCGGCGGCCTGCGCGGCGGGTCGCCGAAGCCCTGAGAGCGGAGCCCAGATGACGCGTGATCTGCCCTTCGACGATGCTGCCGGTGACGACGACGGAGACGCCGCCTACCGCATTGCCAACGGAGTCGCCCGCGTGGCCAGGGCAGGCGCATACGTCACCGGTGGCGCGCTCATCGCCGCCGGCGGCAATCACGGCGGCACCCCGGCCATCAACCACGACAGCAAGAACGTGGGCTGGTCGCAGGTCGAGGACCCGCAGCCCAATGTGCCGAGCCCGACCATCACCTTCCCCGACCTGACCGCGGATTCGGTGCTCCCGCACCACGGTCCGGCGGCCGCCGCGCCGGTGAACGGGCACTTCGGCCCGCTCGGCGACTACCAGCACGGCACCGACGCGGGCCTGTTCCCGTCGCTCGACGCGATCCCGGCCAACGACCCGGCGATCTCCGCCTTCCACGGCCTCGGCCTGCCCGACACCGACACCGGCGCGTCCGGCCTGCCGACCTACGGACCGCGTCCCGGCTGGGGTCTGCCGCTCGACACCGATCAGCAGTCGGAATCGGTTCCGGGACAGGCACAACCGCAACTGCCGACGCTCGACCAGCAACAGCCGGGGATGCTGCCCGGCTTGCCGACCCTGCCGGGCACCGCGCTGCCCGGGATGGGTCTGCCCGGGTTCGGCCTGCCCGGCACCGATGCCATGCACCTGCCCGGCGCGGGCGGGGCGATGCACCTGCCCGGAATGAACGGCGCGTCGTTCGCGCCCAACGGGCAGACCGGCCTGCCCGACCACTCGGGGGCCTTCGACGGCGTCGGCGCCACCGGCGGCGACGGCGCCGGCATGTTCGTCGGCACCAACTGGGCCTTCGACGCGCACGTCGGGCTGGACGGCGTGTGGTTCCACTCGAACCTGTCGGCCGATGTCGGCGCCGGTGCGGTCGGGCATCAGCTCGATGCCTTCGGTCAGCAACTGGGACAGGGGATTTCGCACATCCCGGCGAACACCACACTGCCCGGCAACGGCGGCGCGCCCAGCCTGCCGGGTGCGGACAAGCCCAACAATATGGGCCAGCCCTTCGGCTCCTCGAACTCGTCGGCGACCACCGGCACCCCAGCCCTTCCGGGGCAGGCACACGGCCCGGCCGATTCCCCGGCGGGCGGTGCCGGAGCCCCCACTTCCGCTGTGCCCGGTGCGAATTCGCAGCTTCCGGGGGCCGGCTCGCCGGGCGGCGCGTTCACGCTGCCCGGCGCCGCCGCCGCGCCGTCGAACCCGATCTCGCTGACCACCATTCCGGCCGCGCAGACTGCTCCGGTCGCGCCCGCCGCCGTCACCCCGGTCTCGACGCCGGTCGCCGCACCCGTGGTGCCTGTGGCCGCCGCGCCCGTCGCGGTCGCGCCGGTGTCCATGGCGCAGCCGGTCGCGGTGACGCCGTTGCAGACCACCATTCAGCCCGATGCCGCCAACCAGCCGATCGCGAATCTGCTGTCGACACACGGTGGCCCGTCGCCGCTGACCGCACCCGCGGCCGTGGCCCCCGCACTGTTCGATCATGGTCGCCAGCCGGTGCTGGCCAGCGGTGAGCCCACTGCGCCCGTCCACCCGTCGCCCCTGGTGGACAAGCCGGTGCCGCCGGTGGCGACGCCGACGCCCGCTCCGCACGTCAGCGTTCCGGCCAAGATCGATCCCGCGCCGGTATTCACCACCGTGCCGCCGATTCCGACCACCAAGATCCCGGGCCTGGACCCCGATCTCACCAAGGGCGGCAGCACCCCGGTGGTGACTCCGCCGGTGACCTCCGGTGGCGACACCGACGTCACCGTCAAGCCGCAGAAGCCGGTCGACGATTCCGGCACCCACGGCAGCACGCCGACCGTCACGGTGCCGACCGACGAGCCCGTGCCGACCCATCAGCCGACCGTCACCAACCCGCCGCACCCGACGGCGCAGCCGACCGTGCCGACCGTGCCCGATCACAGTGGGCAGCCCAGTGTTTCGGTCGCGCCCGTGCCGACCGTCGCCCCGGCGCCGACCGTGCAGCAGCCGATCACCACGCCGCCGCACATCGACCCGCCGCAGCCGGTGAAACCCATAGCGGACCAGTTCGATTCGGGTAACCACGTGCTGCCGATCGCCGACGACTCCGCGCTGCACCCGCTCTCGGTGCACGCCGGCGGTCTGCTGGTGCACGATGCCGGGCTGTTCTCCGGCCTCGGTCCCGATGCCTCGTTCGTCGACGCCCACTCCCCGGTGCAGGGTCCGGGCGATCACATGCTGCTGCTGTGAGCGCCGCCGGTCATCAGGTAGCGGTGAAGAATCCCGATGCGCTGGGTCCGCTGGTCGACCTGCTCGACCGGCTGCTCGAATTGACCCACGCCTCCGGCCGGCTCGATCTGTCCGGGCGGCTGGGCATCGCGCGTGCGCGCCTGGCCGACCCGCGGGTGCGGCTGGTCGTGGCGGGCGAATCCAAGAGCGGGATGAGCACGCTGGTCAACAGCCTGGTCGGGGCCGCGGTGAGCGCCACCGAGGGCCAGGCCAGCGTCCCGGTTATCGCCGAGTACGGTCCGCAGCCCAGCGCCACCCTGGTGAAGGCGAGCCCGGGCGGCACCGCCCAGCGCACCGCCGTGGATCCGCAGGCGGCGCTGGCCGAGCTGGATTCCGGGGACGTCATCCGGGCCGAGTTCACCCAGCCCAGCCCGCTGCTGGCGGAGGGCTTCGTGGTGCTGGACGCGCCCGGCGCGCCCGCCGAGGCGCCGGCCACTTGGTCGCTGATCGCCGCCGCGGACGCGGTGCTGTATGTGGCCGATGCCCGGGCGCCGTTCACCCCGGCGCAGATCGAGCAGCTGCAGCGGATTCAGCAGGTCTGCCCGACGGTTGTCTGCGTGCTCAACAAGATCGACCAGTATCCGCAGTGGCCGCAGGTGCAGCAGCACGACCGCCAACTGCTCGACGACGCCGGGCTGGCCTTCGCGGTGGCCCCGGCCTCGGCGCGGCTGCACGAGCACGCCGCTGCCGCGGGGGACGCGCAGCTGGATCTGGAATCCGGTGTGCCGCAACTGCTCGACCATCTGCGCTCCTATGTACTGGGCCGCGCGGACGCCGTCGCGGTGGAGGCCGCGGTGCGCGACATCCGGCTCATCACCGACCATCTGTCGCTGGCCCTGCGCAGTGAGGCCGAGACGCTGCGGGATCCGCGCCGGCTGACCGTCATCACCGAGCAGCTCCGCCGTACCCGCGAGGAGGCCGAGCAGCTCCGCCAGCGCTCGGCGAACTGGCAGGTCACCCTGGCCGACGGCGCGGGCGAGCTGATGGCCGACACCGAACACGATCTGCGGCACCGGCTGCGCAGCCTGATCCGCGACGCCGAGGCCGACATCATGAAGGGCGATCCGGTCCGGCGCTGGGCGGATTTCGGCGCGGATCTGGACGCCAAGATCTGTGAGGCGGTGGAGGAGAACTTCGTCATCGCCCACTATCGGTCGGTGGAGCTGGCCGAGCAGGTGGCGGCGAAGTTCCCCGACAGCGGCATCCCCACCCCCGATCTCAAGCTCGACAATCCGGGCGATGTCGGCGCGGTGCTGGAACCCGTTGCCGCGCTGGACAATCTGGACAGCGCCAAGCACGGCATCACCCAGCAGGTGCTGACCGCCCTGCGCGGCTCCTATGGCGGCCTGCTCATGGTCGGCCTGATCACCAGCCTGCTGCACATGTCGCTGGTGAACTGGTACTCCGGCGGCGCGGCCGTGCTGCTGGGCGTGAACGCGCTGTGGGACGACCGCAAGGCCCGCCGCCAGCGCCGCCAGGCCGAGGCCAAGATGGCGGTGGCCCGGCTCATGGACGATGTGATCTTCCAGGTGAGCAAGGAGTCCCGCTATCGGCTGCGCGTGGTGCAGCGCAGCCTGCGCGATCACTTCACCGAGATCGCCACGGCCACACTGCGTTCGGTGGACGCCTCGCTGCGCGCCGCGGAGGAGGCGGCCACCGTGCACTCGGGTGCGGGCCGGGAGGCGCGGCTGACCGAGATCGAGCGCTCGCTGGTCCGGTTGCGCGATATCCGCGAGCACGCGGACGCGATCGGCGAGAACCCCTCGTACTGACGAGAACACCTCGTGTAAAAAGGAATCGGCCGCGATAGCGGCCGATTCCTTTTCCCGCATGCCTTTCTCAGCGCCCCGGGTGTGCCGGATGGAACTGGCCGGTGTGCCGGGATTCTTCCCCCCGGATCACGTGCATGACGGCATTGATGAGCGCCAGGTGGGTGAACGCCTGCGGGAAGTTGCCCAGGTGGCGTCCGGTCCGCGAGTCGATCTCCTCGGCGTACAGCTTGAGCGGGCTGGCGTAGCCGAGCAGCCGCTCGCACAGTTGCCGGGCGCGTTGCAGCTCACCGATTTCCACCAGCGCCGACACCAGCCAGAACGAGCAGATGGTGAACGAACCCTCCTCGCCCGACAGGCCGTCGTCGGTGGTCTCGGTGCGGTAGCGCAGCACCAGGCCGTTCTCGGTGAGGCCATCGGCGATGGCCAGCACCGTGGCGCGGACCCGATGATCGGTGGGTGGCAGGAAGCGGACCAGCACCACCAGCAGCAGTGAGGCATCCAGGGTGTCGCTGCCGTAGCTCTGGGTGAAGACGCCTTCGGAGTTCACGCCGTTGTCGAGGATGTCGGCGCGGATCTCGTCGGCGATATCGTGCCACTTCTTGGCGTAGTCGAATTCCGCGTGCAGCTCGGCCAGTTTCGCGCCACGGTCCAGCGCCACCCAGCACATGACCTTGGACGACGTGAAGTGCTGTGGCTCGCCGCGCACCTCCCAGATGCCGCGATCCGGGTTGCGCCAGTTCTCGATTGCGGCCTGCACCTGCCGTTCGAGCATGGGCCACAAGGTTTCCGGTACCTGCTGACGTGATTTCACGTGCAGGAAAACGGAATCCAGAATCGTGCCCCAGATGTCATGCTGGTCCTGGTTGTAGGCGCCGTTGCCGATGCGCACCGGCCGCGCGCCGTCGTAGCCGGACAGGTGCGGGAGCTCGGATTCGGTTATCTCACGTTCCCCGCCGATGCCGTACAGCACCTGCAGCGGAGTGGGCTTCCCCTCGTCATCGGTGGTGACATCGTGCAGGAAGGCGAAGAAATCGTCGGCCTCGCGATCCAGCCCGAGCGTGTACAGGCCCCACAGTGCGAACGACGAGTCGCGCACCCAGGTGTAACGGTAGTCCCAGTTCCGTTCGCCGCCAGGGGTTTCCGGTAGCGAAGTGGTTGAGGCGGCCAGCAGCGCCCCGGTCGGCGCGTAGGTGAGGCCCTTCAGCGTCAGCGCGCTGCGCTGCAGGTACCCGCGCCACGGATGATCGGGGAAGCGCCCCAGCGTGATCCACTGCCGCCAGCACTCGGTGGTCTGCCACATCTTGTCCGCCGCCTCGGCGAAGGTGCGCGGCGGCGGCAGGTCCGACCAGGACAGGGCCACGAACACCTCGTCGCCCTCCTTCATCCGGGTGCGGGCGCGGGCCTCGCGGCCCTCCAGCCCCAGCCGCAGATCGGTGGTCAGCGTCAGGGCCGGGGCGCCCTCGATATCGCAGGTGGCACTGGCCCTTTCGTACACGTCGCCGCTGTAGTGCCAGGTGGCCGGGCCGCGGTGGTAGTCGAAGGCGGGCTCGCAGCTCATCTCCAGCTCCACCACGCCGTTCACGCACTTCACCGTGCGCAGCAGTATGTGCTCGGCATCCCAGTCCATGGGCGTGCGCTTGTGACTGCGGCTGCGGGAGCGGTTGTTGTGCCACGGGCCCAGCACCAGCGCGTCGCGCACGATGAGCCAGCCGGTCTCGGTCTGCCACGTGGTTTCGACGATCAGCCCGCCCGGCAGATACCGGCGCGCCGCGGGCACATTGCGGCCGTAAGGGCCGAGGCGGAAATGTCCGGCGCTGCGGTCCAGCATGGCTCCGAAGACACTGGGGGAGTCCGGGCGCGGCACACACATCCACTCGACCGAGCCATTGCGGGCGATCAAGCAACTGGTCTCGCAGTCGGACAGAAAGGCGTAGTCGTCGATCGGGGGATACACCGAATGATGCATGCCGCCGACGGCGGAAGGCAGGAAGCTGTCGGACAGGGTCGGGTCGGTCCGGTCCAGTCCGTCGCGCGGTGCGTCCACCTCGGACGGTTCGTCGCAGGTTTCGGCAGGATCGACATCGATCTCGCTGCCGAGCGGCCGTTCGCTGTTCTCGGGCTCGTCGTACGACTCCATACCCAACATCATCTGCCCGGGCAGCCCGAATCGTCCACCGCCGCGATGTCGGCCTAGGCTGGGGTCGTGCATGCGATTGCAGGATGGTGGGACGGCGTCGAACTCTGGGTGGCCGGCCTGCCCTTCGTTCCCCAGTTCGCGGTGGTGCTGGCCGCCATGGTGCCGGTCTGCCTGGCCATCGCCTACCTGCTCGACCGGACGCTGCGGGTGGTGCTGCACGTGCTCGGCCGTGATCGGATCGCCGCCCGGGAGGCCGCGATCCCCGCCACGCCGCCGCGCCGCATCCGGAAGGAAGCCGCCTGAGATGCCTCGCTCTCGTGTCCAGCTCGCCCTGATCGCACTTCTTGTTCTCGTAGTCGTCGCCTGGTTGTTCACTCGCTGAGCGAGTTTCGGTACCACTCGGGCGAATTCTCGGCGTACTGTGCAGACCCATGTCAACCGATGAAGGCCTGGAACTGGTGCTGTCCGAAGAAGACTTCGAGGACGAGCCCCGTCTGATCGCCACCCACTTCTGCGGCCCCGACGAGGCCATCGACATGGTGAAGGCCGCCCAGCTGCTGGGCCTGGGCGTGCGCCTCACCAACCGCATCCGTCCCGACGAGGAGGATGCCGAGAGCGCCACCGAGGAGTGGATCCTCGACATCCTCGAGACCCCGCCCGTGGTCGAGGGCGACGAGTAACCCCGCGGGTTACCGAGCTTCGACTCGAATGGGGGTGCGGGCGCTCGGCCCCCGCACCCCCATTTCCTTGTCAGTCGTCGGATCCGCGGATTCGCTTGCCCAGCTTCGACAGTGTGTCGCTGACTTCCTGACCCACCGTGCCGACCGCGGCCCCGACATCGCGGCCGAGGTTGCGTACGGTGCGGATCAGGGGGTCCTCGGACTGGTCGAAGTTCTCCCGGTAGGACCGGGCGGCGTGTTTGATCTCCTCGCTGATGCGGGCGTTCTTGTCCTGGTCCCGGCGCGGGTACTGGCCGTCGAGAATCCGGTCGTAGTCGCCGCTCGCGATCCAGCGTCGCAGTTCGGCGGCCCGCAGCACCGAGAACGGATGGGTCTGCAGCTCCAGATTGAGGAGTTTGAGCACGCCGTCGCGCAGGTCACCGGCCCGGTCGTAGTCATCGGCCTGGGCCAGGAAGGCAGCATGGCTCATCTGGTCCACCCGCGATCCGCCCGCCAGCTTCATGTGCACCCGGACCGACGCCTCCACGTCCTGTCCGACCAGCAGCCCGGCCCGGTCGCCGGACAGCTCGGACTTGCGGCTCCACTCCAGCAGCGCCGCCACGATGGCGCGTAAAGCCCAGCCGCCCACCGGCATCCAGCCGACATTGGCCGCCAGCCGCATCAGGTGCATGAGCATGGTCCGGTAGACCGCGTGCCCCGACAGGGCGTGCCCGAGTTCGTGGCCGACCACGAACCGCAGTTCCTCGTGATCGAGCAGATCCAGCAGCCCGGTGGTCAGCACTATGAACGGCCGGTCCATGCCGATGGTGAAGGCATTGGCCTCCGGCTGCTGCAACACGAACATCTCCGGCGTGCGCTGCGCGTCGAGGATCTTCACCGCGTCCTGGCGCAGCTGATGGATGTTCTTGAACTGCCGCTCGTCGACCCGTACCGCGGTCGCCAGGTACATGAGCCGGTGCTGCCGCTCCTGCAACAACCCGGACAGCGTGCGCAGCAGGGTGTCGAATCCACTCAGCTGCCGTAGCCCGACCAGTGCGGTGCGGTCGGCGGGATGCTCCCAGGCGCGAGTGGAGATGCCGGGGAACTCCCGGCGGAGACGAGCGGGTGTGGTCATCGATCCCCCATATGTTTTCAGCAGGCGACGCGGTATCGGGCCGCTCGATACAGTCTGCCGCGTCCGTCCAGGGTTGTGTTCGAGTCGATTCCAACCGCCGTCCGAAATTCGCCACCTGACGTGCTGCTCTGCTAAAGTCGCCGGGTGTCGTCGAGTGTTGTGCCCCAGGTCCGCCATGAATTGGCGTTGATCGCTGTGGGTTGCCTCGCGGTCGCGGACATTCACTGTCGCTGATGCCGATCGGGCACTGCTGCACGTCTGAGTAGACTTGGCGCGCGCATTTTTCGCAGTTCGTGTTCGTCCCCCGGCGGCCCTCGGGCCGGAGCGCCACCGTCGCGACATCCCACGCGACGGGTCTACGGCAGTACGTTCATTCCCGCCGGTCGACGTCCCACCGGCGGGTGCCCCGAAAGGTCCACGCCGATGTCGCGCAATATTCGCCTCTCCCGCCGATCTACCTTCGCCGTCGCCCTCACCGCGGTCGCGGCCACCGTGCTCACCGCCTGCAGCGGCGGCGCGAGCGACACCAAGGACAGCGGTCCGGCCAGCGGAGGCGGCGGCAATATCAACCTCTACGCCTACTCGGTGGCGAAGGCCGCCTACGACAAGGTGATTCCGGTCTTCAACAAGACCGATGCCGGCAAGGGCACCCAGTTCCAGGCTTCCTACGGTCCCTCCGGCGATCAGTCCCGCAAGGTGAAGGACGGCGCCGAGGCGGACGTGGTGAGCTTCTCCGTCGAGCCCGACATCACCCGCCTGGTGGACTCCGGTCAGATCGACGCGGGCTGGAACTCCGACGCCAACAAGGGTGTTCCGTTCGGTTCGGTGGTGGCCATCGCGGTCCGCAAGGGCAATCCGAAGGGCATCAAGAACTGGGACGACCTGCTCAAGCCGGGCATCGAGGTGGTCACCCCCAACCCGTTCAGCTCGGGCTCGGCCAAGTGGAACCTGCTGGCCCCGTACGCCGCCAAGAGCGAGGGCGGCAAGAACCCGCAGGCCGGTCTGGACTACCTGAGCCAGCTGCTCACCCACGTGCACGTGCAGCCGAAGTCGGGCCGCGAGGCCACCGACGCCTTCCTGCAGGGCACCGGTGACGTGCTGATCAGCTACGAGAACGAGGCCATCTTCTCCGAGACCAAGGGCGATCCGATCGAGCACATCGTGCCCGACACCACCTTCCGGATCGACAACCCGGTCGCGGTGCTGAAGAACGCCAAGAACCTCAAGCAGGCCATCGCCTTCCGCGACTTCCTCTACACCAAGGACGCGCAGCAGGCGTTCGCCGAGGCGGGCTTCCGCCCGGTCGATCCGCAGGTGCGCGCGGACCACGCCAAGGACTTCCCGACCCCGCAGAAGCTGTACACCATCGACGATCTGGGTGGCTGGAAGGTCGTGGACAAGGATCTGTTCACACCGAACACCGGTTCGGTGGCCCAGATCTACGACAAGGCCACCAAGTAGCCGGGTGACCTGCGACACAAGCGATACTCGAAACCGTGAGTGACAGCAGTTCGAACGCCGGAGCCGATCCTGGTTCCGGCGTTTCGGTAGACGACAACCCGCGTCGGTCGGCGGGTCCGGGCCGGATCCGTTCCTGGTTCCGGGTGAGCGGGTCGGTGGGCCCGCTCGGTATCGGCACCTCCGTGCTGTGGCTCAGCATCATCGTGCTGCTGCCGCTGGCCGCGCTGACCGTCAAGTCCTTCGAGGACGGCTGGTCCGGGTTCTGGGACGCGGTCACCGCGCCCGGCGCGCTGGACGCGCTGAAGGTGACCGTCTTCGTCTCGATCATCGTGACGCTGATCAATGTGGTGATGGGCACGCTCATCGCCTGGGTGCTGGTGCGGGACGAGTTCCCGGGCAAGGGGTTCGTGAACGGGCTCATCGATCTGCCGTTCGCCCTGCCCACCATCGTGGCCAGCATCGTGCTGCTGGCGCTGTACGGGCCGCAGTCGCCGTTCGACATCCACCTCAACGCCACCCAGCCGGGTCTGGTGGTGGCGCTGGCGTTCGTGACGCTGCCGTTCGTGGTGCGGTCGGTGCAGCCGGTGCTCATCGAGGCCGACCGGGATGTGGAGCAGGCGGCCGCGTCGCTGGGCGCGGACAACTGGACCACCTTCCGGACCATCATCCTGCCGACGCTGGCGCCCGCCATCGTGAGCGGCTCGGGCCTGGCGTTCGCGCGCGCCATCGGCGAGTACGGCTCGGTCGTGCTGATCGGCGGCGGCATCCCGAAGAAGACGCAGATGGCCTCGCAGTACATCCAGCAGCAGATCGAGGTGGACCGCCCGGTGAACGCCGCCGCGGTCTCGGTGGCGCTGCTGGCGATCTCGCTGCTCACCCTGTTCGTCCTGCGGGTCACGTCGGACCGCTTGGCGCGCAAGGAAAGGGAGGCGTAGATGAGACTCGGCTTCTGGACCAAGATCTCGCTGCGCACGGTGGCGCTGGCGTATCTGTTCGTGCTGTTGCTGGTGCCACTGGGCATCATCCTGTGGCGCACCTTCGAACGCGGTTTCGGCGCGTTCTACGAGTCGATCTCCACACCCGCGGCGATCTCGGCGTTCAATCTGACCTTGACGATCGTGGCGATCGTGGTGCCGGTGAATGTGATCTTCGGTGTGATCATCGCGCTCGCCCTGGTGCGCGGAAAGTTCCCGGGCCGCAATCTGCTGCAGGCCGTGGTGGATCTGCCGATGGCGACTTCGCCGGTGGTGGTGGGTGTTTCGCTGATCCTGCTGTGGGGCGCCAACGGCTGGTTCGGCGGGCTGGACCACCACGGGTTGAAGATCATCTTCAATCTGCCGGGCATGGTGATCGCCACCGTCTTCGTGACGCTGCCGTTCGTGGTGCGCGAGGTGGAGCCGGTGCTGCACGAGATCGGCGACGATCAGGAGCAGGCCGCGGCCACCCTGGGCGCGTCGGGCTGGCAGACGTTCTGGCGCATCACGCTGCCGGCCATCCGCTGGGGTCTGACCTACGGCATCGTGCTGACCGTGGCGCGGGCGCTGGGTGAATTCGGCGCGGTGATCATGGTGTCCACGGGCCTGCCCGGAAAGTCACAGACGCTCACCCTGCTGGTGAACGGGCGATACGTGAACGATCACAACACCTTCGGCGCGTACTGTGCAGCGACGCTGCTCATGGGCATCGCCCTCGTCGTCCTTCTGCTCATGACCCTCCTCGAACGCAAGCGGGGCACTGCCAAATGATCACCGTGACCAATGCGAACAAGCGGTACGGCACCTTCGCCGCCCTCGACGATGTCAGCATCGACATCCCGTCGGGGGAGCTGACCGCCCTGCTGGGCCCGTCCGGTTCGGGCAAGTCGACGCTGCTGCGCTCGATCGCGGGACTGGAGACGCTCGACAACGGCCTGGTCACCATCGCGGGGCGCGACGTCACCAATGTGTCGCCGCAGAAGCGCGATATCGGCTTCGTCTTCCAGCATTACGCCGCGTTCAAGCACATGACCGTGCGCGACAATGTGGCCTTCGGGCTCAAGATCCGCAAGCGGCCCAAGGCGGAGATCAAGAAGAAGGTCGACGACCTGCTCGAGATCGTCGGCCTGGACGGCTTCCAGCACCGGTATCCGGCGCAGCTGTCGGGTGGTCAGCGTCAGCGCATGGCCCTGGCCCGGGCGCTCGCGGTGGACCCGCAGGTGCTGCTGCTGGACGAGCCGTTCGGCGCGCTGGACGCGAAAGTCCGTGCGGACCTGCGCACCTGGCTGCGGCGGCTGCACGAGGAGGTGCACGTCACCACCGTGCTGGTCACCCATGACCAGGAGGAGGCGCTGGATGTGGCCGACCGCATCGCGGTCATGAACAAGGGCCGCATCGAGCAGGTCGGCACTCCGGAGGACGTGTACGACCGGCCCGCCAATGAATTCGTCATGTCGTTCCTGGGCGCGGTGGCCAAGCTGAACGGGCATCTGGTGCGGCCGCACGATATTCGCGTCGGCCGGGATCCGAGCATGGCGCTGGCCGCGCACGAGGGCACCGCGCAATCCGCCGGTGTCACCCGCGCGACGGTGGAGCGGATCGTGCAGCTCGGGTTCGAGGTGCGGGTGGAGCTGCGCAACGCGGCCACTGGTGATCTGTTCACCGCGCAGGTGACGCGTGGTGACGCCGCTGCGTTGCACCTGGCAGAGGGCGAGACCGTGTACGCCCGTGCCACCCAGATCCCGGAGCTTCCGGTCTCGTAAACAAGTCCCGTTTAAGTGATTTCGGTGAGAAGTCGCGACACGCCCAATTGGTCCATCGTTTGGCGAGTTGCCCCGACGCAGGTACGCCGGATCTCGTGCTGAAGTAGCGTGAGCCTCGAAACGTGCAGGTCCAAAGGGGAAATAGTGGACGTGACGAGTGCGGGTGGAAAACGGGCCGGGATCATCGGGGCCGGTATCGCGGGGCTGGTCACCGCGAAAGTGCTGCGGGACGACGGATTCGAGGTCGTCATCTTCGAAAAGGAGGGCGCAGCGGGTGGGGTGTGGATCGAGGCACGGACCTATCCGGGCCTGCGCACCAACAACTCCCGCGATACCTACGCCTACTCCGATCACCCGTATCCGGAGTCGGCCGAGGTGTTTCCGACGGCCGCGCAGGTGCGGGACTACCTGGCGTCCTATGTGGAGCGCTTCGGGTTGTCGCCGCTGCTGCGGCTGTCGACCGAGGTGATCCGGGTGTCCGAGGTGGACGCGGGCTTCGAGCTGAAGATCTGCGGCCCGGACGGGGTCGAGGAGCTGCGGTTCGACTTCGTGGTGGTGTGCGCGGGCGTGTTCTCCACCCCGCAGCTCCCGGTCATCGAGGGCGAGGACGAGTTCGAGGGCGCGCGGCTGCATTCCAGCCGGGCCACCGATCCGAGGCTGTTCGCCGGCCGGCGGGTGGTGGTGGTCGGGGCCGGGAAGTCGGCGCTGGACTGCGCGGCCTGGGCGGGGGAGCACGCGCGGCAGTGCACGCTGGTGTTCCGCCGGGCCCATCCGATGCTGCCGCGGTTTCTGCCGGGCGGGGTGCCCTCGGACCGGATCATCCTGAACCGCAGCACCGAAGCGTTCTTCCGCTATCACCGGCAGACCCTGATCGAGCGGTTCCTGCACGGGCGGGGCAAGAAGATCACCGAACGCTACTGGCGGGCGGTCTCGGTCTCGATGCGGTTGCTGCTGCGGTCGCCGAAGGTGATGGTGCCGGACGCGCCGCTACCGGCGGGGATCGAGAATCTGGGTGTCAGCGACGAGTTCTTCCGGATGGCCCGGCGCGGGCGAATCGCCTTGCGGCGCGACACCATCGCGGCCTTCCCCGGCGGCACCACGGTCCAACTGGCCGGGGGTGATCGGCTCGACGCCGATGTCGTCGTCTTCGCCACCGGCTGGCGGCAGGAGCTGGAATTCCTGGCGCCCGAGCTGGCCAAGACCGTCCGGGTCGAGGGCCGGTTCCAGCTCTACCGGCACATTCTGCCGCCGACGCTGCCGCGGCTCGGCTTCATCGGATACGGCTCCTCCGACGCCTGCCAGCTCACCGCGGAGGTGTCCGCGCACTGGCTGTCCCAGCATTTCCTGGGTGAGCTCGACCTGCCGGGCGTCGACGACATGCACAGGGAGATAGCGCGTGTCGGGACGTGGCTGGGCGAGGTCATGCCGGAACGCCCGGAGGGCTACTACCTCGGCCCGTACCTGACGCACCATATCGACGAGCTGATGCGCGACATGGGCCTGCCCACCCGGCGCACCGACAACTTCGTCACCGAGTACTTCGACACCCTGCTACCCGGCCGGTACGCCGATCTCACCGAGGAACGCCTGCGGGCCCGGAAGCCCGGTTCGCGGCGTCGCCGGTACGTGAGCGCCGGCGGTTCCCTCGGCGGAGTCGCGGCGCTCACCATGGCCTATGCCTGCTACCGGAAGATCCGGGGCCGGTGGGTGTAGCGGTGCCGGTTCACAGCGCGGAGTTCGCTCAGCGCAGGGTCCGCACCCAGCGCCGGGTGTCGGCCGGGTCGATGACGTCGTCGAGTTCGAGAACCGTTGCGGCGGTGAGGGCCTTGCCGCTGTCGTAGGCCGCCTGGACCAGTGCGTCGAAGGCGGCCTGCCGCTGCGCCGGATCCTCGATGGCGGCCAGTTCCTTGGCGAAGCCCAGGCGGACCGCGCCTTCCAGGCCCATGCCGCCGATTTCGCCGGTGGGCCAGGCGATCACGAAGCGGGGTGCGCGGAAGGAGCCCGCCGCCATGGCCTGTGCGCCCAGGCCGTAGCCCTTGCGCAGGATGACGGTGCCGAAGGGCACGTCGAGCGCGGCGGCGTCGATGAACAGGCGGCTGAACTTGGTGACGGTGGCGTGCTCCTCGGACTCGGGGCCGACCATGAAACCCGGTGTGTCGCAGAGGGACACGATGGGCAGGCCGTGAGCGCCGCAGAGCTGCAGGAAGGCGGACAGTTTGTCGGCCGCCGGCGCGTCGATGGCGCCGCCCAGATGGTGGCAGTCGTTGGCGATGAGGCCGAAGGGGCGGCCCTCGACCCGGACCAGGGCGGTGACGATGCCGACGCCCCAGTCCCGGCGCAGTTCCAGCACCGACCCGACATCCGCGACGGCGTCGATGGCGGCGCGAATGTCGAAGGCGCGCAGCCGGTTCTCGGGCACCACGTGCCGGGCCAGGCGGGGGTCGGGCGCTTCCCACTCCGCGTCCGCCCCTTGGAAGTACGACAGGTAGCGGCGGGCGAGGTCGACCGCCTCGGCCTCGTCGGCGGCGACGATGTGGACCACGCCATTGCGGCGCTGCACCTCGATCGGGCCGATGTCCTCGGGCGCGTACACGCCCAGTCCGCCGCCCTCGATCATGGCGGGGCCGCCCATGCCGATATTGGCGTCGGGGGTGGCGATCACGACATCGCACATGCCCAGCAGTGCGGCGTTGCCGGCGAAGCAGCGGCCGGAGGCGATGCCGATGAGCGGTACGGTGCCCGACAGCGCGCCCATGGCGCGGAAGGTGGTGACGTCCAGGCCGGAGATGCCGCCGTGGTCGGTGTCGCCGGGCCGGCCGCCGCCGCCCTCGGTGAAGAAGACCACCGGAAGCCGTTGCTCGCGAGCCAGTTCCAGCATGCGGTCGGTCTTGGCGTGATTGCGCATGCCCTGGGTGCCGGCGAGCACGGTGTAGTCGTAGGACATGACCAGCGCGCGGGTGCGGTCCGGGCCGAAACGGCCGGCATTGATGGTGGCCACGCCCGCGATCAGGCCGTCGGCGGGGGTGCCGGCGATCAGGTCCTCGAGGCTGCGGCGGCTGCGCTGGGCGGCGACCGCCAGCGCGCCGTATTCGACGAGGCTGTCGGGATCGACCAGGTCGGTGATGTTCTCGCGGGCGGTGCGGCGGCCGAGCCGATGCCGCTTGGCGACCGCGGTCTCGCGCCGGGCGTCGAGGGTGATGTCGTGGCGGTCCCGCACCTCGGCGAGGTCGGCGCGCACCGAATCCAGGTCCACCACGGTCGATTCCGTGGCCGGGCCGTCGTGATCGGCGGCCACCCAGGTGACCAGGATGGCGTGCGGGTCGACCACGTCACCCGGTGCGACCGCGTGCCGCAGCACCCGCAGCGGTTCGGTCGCGCGCAGCACGTGCTGCATCTTCATGGCCTCCAGGACCGCGACCTCGGCTCCGGCGGCGAGAACCGTTCCGGGCTCGGAAAGTGAGACGACGGTGGCGCCCATCGGGGAGCGCAGGGCCTGTTCGCCTTCGTCGAGATCGAGCTCGGCGGCAGCGGCCTGCCGTACCGGCTGCGGCCCGGTCGGATCCTCGAAACCCTCTGCCCGGGAGCGCAGGTCGTCGAGGCGCTGCTCGAACCAGGCCGTGCTCACCGGGCCGGCGTCGCCGAGTTCGGTCAGCACGGCGCGCAGCAGGTGCAGGTTGGTGTCGACGCCGCTGATCATGGTCTCGGCCAGCGCGTCCGAACACCGTTGCAGCGCGGCGCGGTACGAAGGCGCGGACGCGATGATCTTCGCGAGCAGCGAATCGAACTGCACCCCTTGCCGCATCCCCACCTGGGCGGCGGTGTCGACCCGCACGCCCGTGCCGGTCGGGGCGTCGAAGCGGCTGATCACGCCGGTGCTGGGCAGCACCATGCCGTCGGCCGCGAGCAGTTCGGCATTGACCCGCGCCTGCACGGCATAGCCTCGGGTCTCGTTCTTGGGCAGGTCGAGTTCGGCCAGTGTGCGGCCCTGAGCCAGATCCAGTTGCAGCGCGACCAGATCCACGCCGGTCACCGCCTCGGTCACGGTGTGCTCGACCTGCAGGCGCGGATTCACCTCCAGGAACCAGACATTCGTGCCGTCGACCAGGAACTCCACGGTGATGACGCCCCGGCAGCCCACCGCCTCGGCGATCAGTACCGCCTCCCGCTGCACCCGATCCCGCACGGCCGCGGGCAGTTCCGGCGCGGGCGCGATCTCGATGAGCTTCTGCCGCCGCCGCTGCACGCTGCAATCGCGGTCGCCCAGCGCCACCGCGCCGAGCCCGTCGGCCACCACCTGCACCTCGATGTGCCGCGCCCGGTCGACCAGGGCTTCGGCGTAGACGCTGTCATCGCCGAATCCGGCAAGGGCCTCGGCCCGGCAGCGTTCGACGGCCTCCGCCAGCAGCGCCGCTTCGGTCACGGGCCGCATGCCGCGGCCGCCGCCGCCCGCCGCGGCCTTCACCATGATGCCGCCGGGATGTTCGGCGAGCAGCGCGGCGATTTCGTCGGTTCCGGCTCCGGCCCGGGTCGCGGGCAGCACCGCCGCCCCGGCCCGCGCGGCCGCGTCGCGCGCCGCGACCTTGTCCCCGAAGATCCGCAGCGTGTCCGGTGCCGGCCCGACGAAGGTCAGCCTCGCGGTCGCGCAGGCCGCTGCGAACTCCGCACTCTCGCTGAGGAATCCGTACCCCGGGTGCACGAGCGCGCCCGGTCCGCAGGCGGCCGCGGCCCGCACCACGGATCCGACATCGAGGTATCCCGCCGCACCGCTGCCCGGCAGTACGAGCGCCCGGTCGGCCAGCCGGACCGCCAGACTTCCGCCGTCCTCGGCGGTGTGCAGTACCTCCGTCACATATCCGAGCTCCCGGGCCGTCCGCACCACCCGGACCGCGACCTCTCCACGATTCGCCACCACAACTCGCACGCCGCCAGGCTCCACAACTCGCACGCCGCCAGGCTATGGCACGAATCACGCGGAACGGTCAGAACTTCATGACAGAGCAGTCGTAGTTGCGTTGGTCGCGCCCGCCACGACGGCTCGGTGACAACGGACGGCGGCCTCGATATTCGGATGGTCGGGCATATCACTCACCGGGCCAGTCGAACACGGCGGCGGGTGCGGCGGGGGCTATGTTCGGGGCATGCATTGGGATCAGATGACGGCCACGCCGGGCGCGCTGCGGACGGCCGCGGCGCGGCTGCGGCGCGGGGTGGGGCAGCTGGAAATCCTGGCGGCCATCATCGAGGCGGCGGACGGGCCGTGGCTGGGGGCCATGGATTCCGATGGGCGGGGGACCGCCGAGCTGCGCATGCACCTGGCGGGGAAGTACCGGTTCACGGCGGTGGTGACCAGTGCCGGGAAACTGTCCCTGGCGGAACTGATTTCGCCCGGGCGCGGGAAGCGGGCGGAGCTGGTGCTGTCCACCAAGGCCGCCCAGCGCAAGGGCTGGGACGTGCCCAAGGACATGCCCAAGCCGCAGGAGTGGGTGGACTACGTGGTCGGGTGGGTCCAGGCCGCCAGCGCCGCCGTCGGCCGGCGGGACGTGGTGGAGTGGCTGCTCAGGGGCGCCGACCAGCGGCTGGCCGCCATGAACGACAGTGTCGAGACCATGCGGGCCGCCCTCGCCGAACGCGAGCAGATGCGGGACGAGCTGGCGGCCGAGGTCGCGGAGCTGCGGGCGGAACTCGAGGCGGAATCAGCCCTCGCCGACAAGCGCGTCGTCGTCGGCGACGTAGCGCCAGACGGGGAGGAGGGCGTGGTCGTCGAGGGGGTCGCCGGCGAGATGGGTGGTGGCGCGGAGGCGGGAGGTGACGTCGCCGGCGTCGAGGCCGGAGCCGATGAGGACCAGGTTGCTGACCCGGGGTTCGTGGCGGGTCCAGGCGGTGGGCTCGATGGTGATGTGGCGGCCGACCATGTGCAGCACGAACTTTCGCGGGTCGTCGGGGACGGCGAAGGCCAGCACGCCCTTGGCGCGGAACAGGCCGGCGGGCGGATCCTCCAGTAGCGCGATGAGTTCGCGCGGGTTCAGGTCCGTGTCGGAGGTGAAGGAGACGCTGTCGTAGGCGTCGTGCAGGTGCCGGTGGTCGCGGCAGCCCCTGCCGTGCTCGTGGCAGTGGTCGCCGTGCTGGTGGTGGTCTCCGTGCCCGTCATCCGTGTGCTGGTCGAGCAGTAGCTCGTCGAAGCTGAGCTGTTCACCGACGCGCGGCCGGTTCGGTTCGCGGGTCGGGACGTCGAACAGCAGGCCCGGGTCGACGCGCCCGTGGCTGGTCGGATACACCGGGACCTGACCGACCAGGCCGGTGATCTCCGACCGCAGCCGCTCCAGCGCGGCCGGCTCGACGCGATCGGCCTTGTTGAGCACCACCAGATCCGCCATCCGCAGATGCGTCGCGAGTTCCGGGTGCAGTTCGCGGCTCGCGGGGAAGTGCTCGGCGTCGACCACCTCGACCAGCCCGCCGTAGCGAATGCGTGGATTGTCGCTGTTCACCACCATGCGAATGAGATTGCGCGGCTCCGCCAGTCCGCTGGCCTCCACCACGATGACATCGATCTTCTGCCTGGGATGCGCCAGCTGGTCGAACAGGTCGTCCAGTTCGCTGACATCCACCGCGCAGCACACGCACCCGTTGCCCAGCGAGACCATGGCGTCGACCTGCCCGGCCACCAGCATGGCGTCGATATTGACCGCGCCGAAGTCGTTGACCACCACCCCGATTCGCGTGCTCCGGGTTCGCAGCAGTCCGTTGAGCAGCGTCGTCTTCCCGGCGCCGAGGAATCCGGCCACGATCAGGACTGGAATGCGGCGGCTCACGGCGACCACCCTACCGACCGGGTGTGAGCCCGCCGCAGCACGCCGGAAACCGCATGGAAATAACAGCCTTCTACCGTGACGGACTATCCGGACCGACCACGGGAGGTGCGCTGTGCGGGTGCGCGACATTCTCGATGCGCCGCAGTTGCGGATGCGGCTGCTGCACGGCGACGCGGGGGAACTGGATCGGCCGGTCGCCAGGGTCTGTGCGACGGACATGCCCGACCCCCGGCCCTTCGTGACACCGGGTGCGCTGGTGTGTACCGGATTGGTGTGGCGGCAGCAGGCGACGGACGCGGACCGCTATGTGGGCCTGCTGGCGGGAGCCGGGGTCGCCGGCGTGGTGGCCGGGCAGGCGCTGCACGGGCACGTGCCCGAGGACGTGGTCGAGGCCTGTCGCCGGTACGGATTGCCGCTGCTGTCGGCGCCGCAGAGCGTGCCGTTCAGCCGGATCATCGAATACCTGGCCGAGCAGGCGGCGGAGGTGCGCTGGCGGCGGGTGCAATCGCGCGCCGACCGGCAGCGCAGGCTGCTGACCGCGGTCGCCGCCGGGACGGCTATCGAGACCCTGGTCGCGGATTTCGCGGCGGAACAGCGGGTTTCGGCCTGGATCCTGACCTCGACCGGGACGGTCATCGCCGGTACCGAGGACCTGGCCGAGCCGGACATCGATCGCATCGTCGCCACCGCGCTCACCGCGCCGCGCCTGCCCGCGGTCACCACCGGCGCGATGCGAGTCCTCCAGGTCGGTGCGGGCGACCGCATTACCGCCTGGTACCTGGTGGTCCGCCCGTCGGCCCCGGAACTCGACCCGTTCGGCGCGGATCTGGCGGCTGTGGCGGAGCTGTATCGGCAGCGTCGCGCCGACCGGCAGCATCTGGATTGGGAACTGGCCGACCGCTTCCCGGTGCCGTTCGCCGAACGGGCGGACCGGCGCGAGGTGGCCCTCGTCTGCGAGGTCCACGCCGCCGACGGGCTGTCCGGCCCGGGATCGAAACCGGATGTGCCGCAGCGCCGATCGCTGTCCGGGGGTGTCGCGGGCGCCATCGAACGGGCGGGAGCACCGGGTCACGCTGCGGGACCTCTGGCACCGCAGCAGGTTTCGAGCCGGGCCGATTCGTCCGCCGGACTGCTGGCCGTACGCGCGGCCCTGCACGACGCCCTGCCGGATATCGCCACGTCGATCGACCGCGAAGGCAGGCTGGTCGGCGTGACGGCCGGAACCCAGGACGGAACCGCGGCCACGGTGGTCCGCCGTCTCGGGCGAATCGCACCGGCGCTCACCGAGATTCGGCTCGCGGTCGGCGTGAGCGCCCGGCAGCCGGAGGAGACCCTGGCGGGTGCGATCGGCGCGGCGGCGGCCGCCGCCACCGCGGCCCGCGACGACACGGCCCCGGTCAGCCTGCGGGTGGCCGATATCGATTCGGCCGTCGGCCTGCTCACCGCGGTGCCCGGCGGCCTCCAGCGGCGATTCGCCGAACGCGTACTGGGTCCGGTGCTGGAGTACGACCGGCGGCACGGGGCCGGACTGCTGGAGACGCTGGAGGTGTTTCTCGGGTGCGAAGGCTCGTGGCGGCAGGCGGCCGATCGAATGCACCTGCACCTCAATACCGTTCGCTATCGGATCGGCCGGATCGAGGAGCTCACCGGGCGCGATCTCGGGCGGCTCGACGATCGGCTGGATCTGTATCTGGCGGTGCGCACGCTGGCCGGTCAGACCGCGCCGGTGTAGGGATCCCAGGCGGTTCCGGCGTCCGGGGCGCCCTCGCGCAGCACACTCGCCTGGATCAGGCCGTAGGGGCGATCGTCGGCGTGGAAGACCTCGCCCTGGTTCGGGACGCCGAAACGGTCTGTGTCATAGGCGAAGTGGTGTTTGTTGGGGGCCGACATGCGGATCTCCGCCAGGCACGGATACGCCGCCAGCGCGGCCCGGCCCATCTCGAACAGGGTCTGCTGCAAGGCCTTCGAGTGCAGGGTCGCGAAGGTCTCGACCATGACGGCGCGGATCCCGTGGTAGGCGGCATCCCAGTCCTCGGGCGGGGTGGCGAAGCGCCAGCGGGCGATCAGGCTGGTGGCCAGGATCCGGTCGTAGGCGGGTTCGAGGACGGTGAACGGGTCTTCGAGGAAACCCGCGAACTCCGAACCCGTGGACTTGAGGATCACCAGATCCTTGACGCCCCCGATCACCCACTCGCGGCGGTCCGTACCGGTCCCGCTCACGGTGATCGCCGCGATCCGCACCTCCGGCCCCACCCGCGTCCAGGTGTGGTCGTGCCCGCTGCCGCCGACCGGAACCCGTTGCCACGCATACTCTTCGATCTCGAGACGCGCCGAATCCACGGGCTCGATGTCGTCGACGAAATGCCGGGCCAGTGCCAGCCCGTACTCCTCGATGCTGCCGTCGCCGTGGCTCTTGGCGTAGGTGTAGATGGTCTGCTTCTGCGAATCCGTCGGCAGCACCGCACCCTGATCGCCGACGGTGTGCGCGTCGTCGAACGCGCCGCGCAGGCACGAGGACACGTTCAGGTCCCGGATCTCGTGCCGGGCGGTATCGCGGTAGATGCGTACCACCCGGTTCTCGGCCTTGCCGTACTGGTGCGGGCCGAGCACGATCCGGCCGCCGGCTTCGCTCATGGTCGCCTCCCGTCGTCGCTGATCACTGTGCCCCACTGTGACGTACGGGAGCCGCGGCGCACGCTGGTTCCGAGGACAAAACGCCGTACTCCGCCACCGCGACGTTTGGGCGAATCAGACAAAGCCTCGCGGTCCCGGCGCTGCCCAGGCTGACGATCAACCGACCCTTTGCCGGCCGGATCACCCGCAGGCGTTGACCCATTCCGAGAGGCCGTCGGTGAACATCTGACGCTTCCAGATGGGGACCTCGTGCTTGATGCGGTCGACCAGTTCGGCGCAGGTGGTGAAGGCTTCGGCGCGGTGGGGCGCGGCGACCGCGACGACGATCGCGAGATCGCCGATGGTCAGGGGGCCGATGCGGTGCACGGCCGCCACCGGCAGTCCGGAGGACTCGGCGACTTCCGTGCACACCTTGCGCAGGAACTCCTCGGCCTGCGGGTGCGCCGAGTACTCCAGCGCCGAAACCGATTGCCCGCCATCGTGATCGCGCACCTTGCCGGTGAACACCACGATGCCGCCGTGCTCGGGCCCGCTCACCGCCTGCTCCACCTCGGCCGGATCCAGCGGCTGATCGCTTATCCGGGCCAGCAGTTCACTCATGGCTGCCTCCTCCGGCCACCTGGGCCAGCAGATGTTCGAGAAGCGGTGTCAGCACGGCCATGCCGTCCTTCACCCCGCCCGGCGAACCGGGCAGATTGACGATCACGGTGCGTCCGGCCAGGCCCGCCACACCCCGGCTGAGCGCGGCGAGCGGGAACTTGGCGGTGCCCGCCTGGCGGATGGCGTCGGCCACGCCCGGCAGCTCCCGATCGAGCAGGGCCAGCGTCGCCTCCGGGGTGGCGTCGGTGGGGGAGGCCCCCGTACCGCCCGTGCTGATGACCAGATCCGGCTCGGTGGACAGTGCATCCGCGAGGCCGAAGGCGATATCCGCGTCCGCGAACACCAGCGGCCCGCGCACCGAGAAGCCCTGCGCGCCCAGCCATTCGGTCAGGACGGGGCCGGTGGTGTCCTCGCGGCTACCGGCGGCGACCCCGGTCGAAGCGACCACGACGGTGGCCGTCCGTCCCGTGCCCGCGAGCGGAGTCGTTGCGGCAGCGGTCTTTTCGTGCTTCTCGTGCCGGTGGTGGTGCTCGCCGTGGTGGACTTCGGCCTCCGGCCGCACCCAATGTCCGTGCTTCCCACCCTCTTTGGTGATCAGCCGCACCCCGTTCAGGGTGGCGGCCGGATCCACCGCCTTCACCATGTCGTGCAGCGTGAGGCCCGCGACCGCGACCGCGGTCAGCGCCTCCATCTCGACGCCGGTCGGCCCCTTGGTCTTGGCGCTCGCCTCGATGGTGATGGTGGTGTCGGTGAAACCGAAGTTCACGGTCACCGACGACAGCGCCAGCTGATGGCACAGCGGAATCAGCTCGGAGGTCTTCTTCGCGCCATTGATCCCGGCGATGCGCGCGGTGCTGAGCACATCGGCCTTGGGCATGTCGTCGGCGCGGACCAGCCGGACGACCTCGGCGGTGGTCTGCAGTTCGCCCGCGGCGACCGCGATGCGCGCGGTGTCGGCCTTCGCGCTCACGTCGACCATGCGGGCGCGACCTTCACGGTCGACATGCGACAACTCACTCATGGCAACCACCTTGGCACAGGCAGAACGTGTCGCTCACAGCGGCCGGACCTCGACAATCGTGCCCGCCGGCAGCTCGGTCGCGGTGGCCGGAACATCGATGAGGACATCGGCGTGGGCCATGGCGGCGATCAGATGCGAGCCCTGACCCGACACCAGCGCCACCCCGCCCTCGGCGAGCTTGCCGCGCAGGAACTGCCGCTTCCCGGCGGGGGAGCGGACCGGTTCCAGCAGCGGCAGTTCGGAAATCGGCAGTGCGGGCAGGCCCGCCAGCTCGCGCAGGATGGGGCGGGCGAAGACCTCGAACGACACCATGGTGCTCACCGGATTGCCCGGGAAGCTCAGCACCGGCACCCCGTCCACCAAGCTCAGCCCCTGCGGTCCGCCGGGTTGCATTGCCACCGAGCCGAATTCGCCGCCCCGCGCCGACAGCACCTCCTTGACGACCTCGAAGTCGCCCATGGAGACGCCTCCGGAGGTGAACACCACATCGGCCTGCGCCACGGCCTCGGCCAGCCGGGCCCGGAACTCGTCGTGGTCGTCGGTCGAATGCGCCACCGACACCACCTCGACACCGTTGTCGGTGAGGGCCGCGGCCAGTGCGATGCCGTTCGAGTTGAAGATCTGGCCGGGCAGCAGGGTCGCCCCGGCGGGCCGCAGTTCGTCACCGGTGGTGAGGACCGCCGCGTACACGGGTCGCCGCACCGACAGTTCGCCCAGCCCGACCGCCGCCAGCGCCGCGATGTGCCGGGGCCGCAGCAGGGTGCCCGCGGCCGCCAGCAACTGCCCGGCGCGCACGTCGGTGCCCGGCTCGCGCACGAAATCGCCACTGGCACGGCTGGTTCGGATCGTCACGGTGACGCCGTCGGACTCGGTGTGCTCAACCGGCACCACGCAGTCCGCCCCGGGCGGCACGGGTGCGCCGGTCATCACCTTGACGGCAGTGCCCGCGGGCAGCGTCAGCTGCTCGGTGTTCCCGGCCGCCACCACGCCGACCAGCGGCAGGGTCGCGGGGACGATGGCCACCGACTCCGCGAGCACCGCGTACCCGTCCATGGCCGAGTTCCGGAACACCGGCAGATCCAGGGGCGCGTACACATCCACGGCCAGCCGCCGCCCCAGCGCCCGGTCCATCGGCACCGTCTCGGCGGCGCGTCCGGCCAGCGGCCGGAGCACATCCTCGATGCGTCGGCGGTGGTCGTCGACGGGTCGGGCCGGGGCTAGCGCGTGCCGGGAACTCATGCCGGTGAGCCTATACGCGGGTGGATCCTCCAGGCCGTGACCGGCTGTTCGCCGGGCTCGCCTCGTAGGAATCTACGAACACTTGCGGTCCCGGCAATAATGGTGCAATGACCGTGGTCGCGATGGGTATGCCCGCTGTGCGAACCGGGCGGCCCGCGATGGACGGACGCCCGGACACGCCCCTGCTGCTGGACCGTTTCGGCCGGGTCGCGCGGGACCTTCGGGTATCCATCACCGAGAAGTGCTCGCTGCGCTGCACCTACTGCATGCCGGAGGAGGGCCTGCCACCCATCCCCGCCGACGAACTGCTCTCCACCGAGGAGATCGTGCGCCTGGTGACGCTCGCGGTCCGCGAACTGGGTGTGCACGAGGTGCGATTCACCGGCGGCGAACCGCTCATGCGGCGCGATCTGGAAAGCATCATCGCCGGTTGCCATGCGGCGCTACCGGATACGCCGCTCGCCATGACCACCAATGGCGTCGGGCTCGAGCATCGGGCGCGCGGACTGGCCGCGGCCGGGCTGCGGCGCATCAATGTCTCGCTCGACACCGTGGACCGCGACGGCTTCCACCGGCTCACCCGCCGGGACCGCCTCGATTCGGTGCTGGCCGGGATCCGCGCCGCCATCGCGGCCGGGCTCGCCCCGCTCAAGGTGAACGCGGTGCTCATGCGCGAAACCCTGGACGGCGCAGCCGATCTGCTGCAGTGGTGCCTGGACGAGGGCGCGGAGCTGCGGTTCATCGAGGAGATGCCGCTGGACGCCGACCACGAGTGGGCGCGCGCCAATATGATCACCGCCGCCGAACTCCTCGACGTGCTCGGCACCCGCTTCGACCTGACCGAGACCGGCCGCGAGGATCCCTCCGCGCCCGCCGAACGCTGGCTGGTCGACGGCGGCCCGGCCACCGTCGGCATCATCGCCTCGGTGACCCGCAAGTTCTGCGCCGACTGCGACCGCACCCGCCTGACCGCCGACGGCCGGATCCGCTCCTGCCTGTTCAGCGATCAGGAGTACGACATTCGCGCCGCGCTGCGGTCCGGCGCGACCGACGCCGATATCGCCGGACTGTGGCGCGGCGCCATGTGGAACAAATCGGCCGGGCACGGCATCGACGCCGCCGGTTTCGTCCCGCCCGAACGAACGATGGGAGCCATCGGTGGTTGAGGTCCGCTATTTCGCCGCGATCGCCGACGCGGTCGGCAAGGAGAAGGAGACCCTGGACCTGCCGTCCGGGGCCACCGTCGCCGACCTGCGCACCACCCTCTCGGCGGTCTACGGCCCGAAGCTGGACCCCATGCTGAAGGTCTGCGCCTACCTCATCGGCGACGAACTCACCCGCGACGCGGCCACCCCGCTCTCGCCGCGCGTGGACGTGCTGCCCCCGTTCGCGGGCGGCTGACCCGCGGCGCGGCGCCGCGCCGCCGCGAATTTCACTGCCGGGCGCTAACATTCGCCGGTCCCCCGCACGCCCTCGCCAGGAGACCGATCCGAATGACGCACGCCCCCCGGCCCCAGCACCCCGCCGTCGCGAAAGTGCGGCAGGATCGTGCCGCCAGTCTCCAGCTGCGCGTTGCCGACTGGATCACGAAGTTCGCGGGCTCGATGCCCTTCGTCTACATCCACGCCATCGGCTTCGCGGTGTGGATGATCTTCCTCGAGAAGAGCCCCTGGCCCACCCTGACCCTGGTGGTCTCCCTGGAAGCGATCTTCCTGTCCACCTTCGTCATGATCGGCCAGAACCGCCAGGCCGATTTCCAGCAGGCCAAGGCCGATCACGACTTCCGGGAGCAGGAACTCGAGCTCAAGACCAATACCGAACTGACCCGGGCCATTCACGCCATGACGGCCGAGCTGCACCGCCGCCTCATCGAGGACGCGGATCAGAAATGAGCAGCGCCCGCTGCTCGATTCACAGATGTGCCCGCTGCGCGTGAGCGCAGCGGGCACGAGGTCCGGAGCGGGCTACTTCCACCAGGTGTCGAGCGGGGTCACCGGGACGGTGCGCTTGTGGCGGGTGTTCCGGAAGATGGTCTCGACCCGCTCGGAGACCTCGGGAGTGACGGGCTTGCCCTCGAGGTAGTCGTCGATCTGGGAGTACTTCAGGCCCAAGGCTTCCTCGTCGGGAAGGGAGGGGCGATCGTCCTCGAGGTCGGCGGTCGGGACCTTCTGCCAGACGCTCGGCGGCGCGCCGAGTTCCTGTAGCAGCGCCGCGCCCTGACGCTTGGTGAGACCGGTCAGCGGGGTGATGTCGACGCCGCCGTCGCCGTACTTGGTGAAGAAGCCGGTGACTGCTTCGGCGGCGTGGTCGGTGCCGACGACCAGCATATTGAGCTGACCCGCGATGGCGTATTGCAGCAGCATGCGCTCGCGGGCTTTGATGTTGCCGCGCACGAAGTCTCGCAGGCGGGGCTGCTCGTGCAGTTCCATGATGCCGAGGGCGGCTTCTCCGGCGGCGGCGTCCGCGCTGGGCTTGACGTTCACCACGACCGACCGGTCGGGCTGAATGAACTGTAGGGCGATCTGGGCGTCTTCCTCGTCGAACTGGACACCGTAGGGCAGGCGCGCGGCCACGAAGGTGGCGTCGTGGCCCTCGGCGCGCAGCTCCTCGGCGGCCAGCTGGCACAGGCGACCGGTGAGGGTGGAGTCCTGGCCGCCGCTGATGCCGAGCACGAAACCGGTCGCGGGCGTGGAGCGCAGATAATCCTTGAGGAAGTCGATGCGCCGCCGCACTTCGGTTTTCGGTTCGATGTCCGGCAGGACGCCCAATTCGGCGATGATCTGTGCGCGCAGGTTCCCCATGGCCACACTCTACTGAACGGCCGGTGGCTCTATTGACCGACGGGAGCGGTCACCTGCCGGACCAGGTGTTCCCAGTGATCGCCCACCTGGTCCAGGGTGTAGCGCAGTTCGCGGATCTGGTGCAGTACCAGCCCGGCGTCCAGGCTGGCCAGCAGTGTGTCGGCGGTCAGTGAGATGTCGCCGGGCGCGCCGGCCTGCCGGAGCAGCAGGGCGACATGGGTTTTCGCGATGTTGTAGGGCGGGCCGGAGTACTGCCCGCCGATGTCGGCGTTCTTGCGCACGTCGCCCTCCACCTCGACCAGGGCCAGGCGCGCCCGCCCGAAGGCGATCAGCCGCTCCACGGGCGGCGCGCCCGGACCCAGTGGCGGCGGCCCGAACATGTAGGCCCACTGGAGTTTCTGATCGGATTGGTCGAGCAGTGCCAGCATGAGCCCGGCCCGATTGCCGAAGCGCCGGAACACCGTGCCCTTGCCGACGCCGGCCAGCTTGGCGACCGCGTCCATGGTGACGCCGTCCGCGCCGCACTGGCGGACCAGCTGTTCGGCGGCGTCGAGCAGCAGCTGCCGGTTGCGGGCGGCGTCGCTGCGCTCGTGGCTGCTGCCGGGCATGAGCAGCGGCACCGAGTGCGCGGGGGGCCGCTGCGTGCCGACGGGTTCGATCGGCAGCGCGATGCTCGGCAGGGCCGGAACGACCTCATCCGATGAGGTGTCGCGTGTCACAGGCTGTCTGCTCCTACCCGGGAATGTAAGCGGACTGCAGTCCGGTTACAGTCTATCGAAAGTTCCGCTGCTGAATCAGTAACCCTTGGAGTGATCATCATGTCGCAGACCCGCATTCTCGTTCTGGTCGGCAGCCTCCGCGCCGCGTCGATCAACCGCCGCCTCGCCGAGGCCGCCGCGAAGGCCGCCCCGGAGGGCGTCGAGCTCGCGATCTACGAGGGCCTCGGTGAGATTCCTTTCTACAACGAGGACATCGACGCCGAGGGCAAGGTCCCAGCCACCGCGCAGGCGCTGCGTGACGCCGTCGGCGCCGCGGACGCCGTGCTGCTGGTGACCCCCGAATACAACGGCACCCTGCCGGCCGTGCTGAAGAACGCCATCGACTGGGCCTCCCGTCCGTACGGCGCGGGCGCGCTCAAGGATTTCCCGGCCGCGGTCATCTCCGCGTCCATCAGCCCGAACGCTGCCAAGTGGTCGCACGACGACGCCGTCAAGGCGCTCGGCGTGGCCGGTGCGAAGGTGGTCGAGGAGGCGTCGCTGAACTTCGGCGTCATCGGTCAGCGCTTCGGTGAGACCCACCCGGCCGACGATGCGGAGGCCCTGACCCAGCTGGCCGCCACCGTGCACCTGCTGGCGGAGACCGCCAAGGCGCGGGTGAACGCCTGACAGCTCGGGCGAACGCCCAGCATACTCAGTAATTACTCGCTGAATTCAGCACAAGGCCACGGCTTTTGAGTCGTGGCCTGTAGCTTTTCTCGGACAAATCGGGCTACCGTCACATCATGAAGCTATCAACGGGCAACACTGTGTTAGGCCGTTGTTTCATGGCGGTCACCCTGGCCGTCTCCGCCGCCTCGGTGGTGGTCAATGCGGCCGACGCGGCGGCCGAGTCGTATGTCCGTCTCTACCTGGGCAACTGGGCCGGGTACGTGGTGCGGGGGGAGTTCCGGGAGGTCAGCGCCACCTGGGTGCAGCCGCGGGTGGACTGTCTCAATCCGGGCATCCTGCAGCGCGTGGTGCCCTGGGTGGGATTGAACGGCGCCGCCGGGCTCGACGGCCAGGTCGCACTCCCGCTCGTGCAGACCGGCGTCGAATCCCTGTGCGCCAGTGACGTGGCCGTGTACGCGGCCCTGCCGGGTCTGCAGGTCGAAACCGCCGCCGCGGGCCTGGCGTACGCCGATCCGGACCTGGCCGGGACGGTCATGAACGCCGGGGGCAAGCTGTCCGACCTGCTGGGCGCGGCCGCGGACGGCCTGTGCTCGCTCGGTCTCTTCGGTGGTTCCTGCACCCCCGATACGCAGGTCGACGGCTGGTGGGAGCGCTACCCCGACGCGCCGGTGAATTACGACGACGTGGTGGTCCGGCCGGGCGACACCATGCATTCGGTGGTCAGCTGGGACCGCGGGCGCTACGTCATGACGCTGGAGAACCTCACCGCGAAATGGTCCCGCACCACGGTCTCCGCCTCTTCGGTGCCCGCCCACACCGCGGAGATCATCGTCGAGGGCCATCTCAGCGGCGCGCTGCCCGGTTTCGATCCGATCACCTTCACCGACATCACCATCGACGGTCTGCCACTGGCGGCCTATGACGCCGAGGCCTACGGGATCGCGGCCACCAATCGGTTGCTGACGCCCGGTCCGATCGACGGCGCGTCCTTCACCATCCGGTAGAGCGGGTGCAAACGCCGCGACACGCCGAGCTGAGCGGGGGACCCTGGAATTGGGGGCAGGGCTCGGCGGGGTGGCAAACCGGGTGGTCGCTCGAGTCTGCTGTGACTCGTGGGATGGGTGTTGAT
Organism: Nocardia sp. NPDC059229; assembly: GCF_042754165.1. NCBI lineage: Bacteria > Bacillati > Actinomycetota > Actinomycetes > Mycobacteriales > Nocardiaceae > Nocardia > Nocardia sp. NPDC059229. Next base: position 112,295 of record NZ_JBHZAK010000004.1, on the reverse strand, counting down.
CAGCGGTGATGGTGTGTTTGCTGGAAATGAGCTGAATGCCGAAATTGTGATGTGCGTCGCAGTCGTGTCGAGTTGCGAATCGAGTGTCCAGGTACTTACGACACCGGAATTTCACCTTTGTGAGTCGCAACATGTCGTGTTGTATGAATCTGTCGGCCACTAGGTGTAGTGTCTTGGGAGCTGGAAGGCCACTAGGTGAACACCTCGAAGTTCACCGAGCGACCAGGGGCTTCGGTTCCACTTCCAGGGGTTTGCGCACTTACTACGTGGATCTTGTTTGAGCCGTGCACTGCAGACAGATCAAAGGCTAAGGAGAAGGGGATACCAATGACCATCACCGTTTACACCAAGCCCGCTTGTGTCCAGTGCAACGCCACGTACCGCGCCCTCGACAAGGCTGGTGTCGACTACAGCGTCATCGACATCTCCGAGAACCCCGAAGCCCGCGATTACGTCATGGCCCTGGGCTACCTGCAGGCCCCCATCGTCGTCGCCGGTGACGATCACTGGTCCGGCTTCCGCCCGGACCGCATCAAGGCTCTGGCCGACATCGTCGCCGTCGCCTGACGCCACGCCGCCGGTCAGAGCCGGCGGCCTCCTGCAGGTTCGTCCGAATCGAAAGGAGGGGAGATGACCGAGATGTCCAGCGCGACACCGAATCTGGTCTACTTCTCGAGCGCTTCGGAGAACACGCACCGCTTCGTCGAACGACTGGGCCTGCCCGCCGTTCGCATACCGCTTCACACCGCCGACTCGCTTCGCGCCGACCAACCCTTCGTGCTGATCGTCCCCACCTACGGGGGAGGTCGGCACGTTTTGGGTGGGCAGCGATCCGACAAGGAATTCGTGCCCCGCCAGGTGGCCAAGTTCCTCAACGACCCGCACAACCGCGCGCTGCTGCGCGGCGTGATCGCGAGCGGCAACACGAACTTCGGCGATACGTACTGCTATGCGGGAGAAGTGATCTCACGTAAGGCAGGGGTCCCGTACCTGTATCGCTTCGAACTCATGGGAACTGCCGAGGACGTCGAGCGCGTCCGAGAGGGATTGGGATTGTTTTGGCAACGACAACAGCACCGGTCGGAAAGACTGCCCGCGTAGAGCGCCCCGTCAGCGGCGACTCCGCGACCGAGGGACTCGACTATCACGCCCTCAACGCGATGCTGAACCTGTATGGCCCCAACGGCGAGATCCAGTTCGACAAGGACCGGGAAGCCGCGCACCAGTACTTCCTGCAGCACGTCAACCAGAACACGGTCTTCTTCCACAATCTGGAGGAGAAGCTCGACTACCTGGTGCGCGAGAACTACTACGAGACCGAGGTGCTCGACCAGTACTCGCGTGAGTTCGTCAAGCAGCTGTTCAAGCAGGCGTACGCCAAGAAGTTCCGGTTCCCGACCTTCCTCGGCGCGTTCAAGTACTACACCTCGTACACGCTGAAGACCTTCGACGGCAAGCGCTACCTGGAGCGTTTCGAGGACCGCGTGTGCATGGTGGCCCTGGCCCTGGCCGCCGGTGACGAGACCCTGGCGCGCGAGCTGGTCGAGGAGATCATGGACGGCCGCTTCCAGCCGGCCACCCCCACCTTCCTCAACTCGGGCAAGCAGCAGCGCGGCGAGCCGGTGTCCTGCTTCCTGCTCCGCATCGAAGACAATATGGAGTCGATCGGCCGCTCCATCAACTCCGCCCTGCAGCTGTCCAAGCGCGGCGGCGGTGTTGCCCTGTTGCTCAGCAATATTCGTGAGGCCGGCGCGCCGATCAAGAAGATCGAGAACCAGTCCTCCGGTGTCATCCCGATCATGAAGCTGCTGGAGGACTCGTTCTCCTACGCCAACCAGCTGGGTGCGCGGCAGGGCGCGGGTGCGGTGTACCTGCACGCGCACCACCCCGACATCTACCGGTTCCTGGACACCAAGCGGGAGAATGCGGACGAGAAGATCCGTATCAAGACGCTGTCGCTGGGTGTGGTGATTCCGGACATCACCTTCGAGCTGGCGAAGAAGAACGAGGACATGTACCTGTTCTCGCCGTACGACGTGGAGCGCATCTACGGCGTGCCGTTCGCCGACATCAATGTGACCGAGAAGTACTACGAGATGGTCGACGACAAGCGCATCCGCAAGTCCAAGATCAAGGCTCGCGAGTTCTTCCAGACCATCGCCGAGCTGCAGTTCGAGTCGGGCTACCCGTACATCATGTACGAGGACACCGTGAACCGGGCCAACCCGATCGCGGGCAAGATCACCCACTCCAACCTGTGCTCGGAGATCCTGCAGGTCTCCACCGCGTCGGAGTTCAACGACGACCTGTCCTACGCCAAGGTGGGCAAGGACATCTCGTGCAACCTGGGTTCGCTGAACATCGCCAAGACCATGGACTCGCCGGACCTCGGCAAGTCGGTCGAGGTCGCGATTCGCGCGCTGACCGCGGTGTCGGACCAGACCCACATCTACTCGGTGCCCTCGATCGAGCAGGGCAACAACGAGTCCCACGCCATCGGCCTGGGCCAGATGAACCTGCACGGCTACCTGGCCCGCGAGCGGGTCCACTACGGCTCCGAAGAGGGCGTGGACTTCACCAACATCTACTTCTACACGATCGCCTACCACGCGATCCGTGCCTCGAATCTGATTGCGATGGAGCGGGGTTCGGCGTTCGGCGGCTTCGCCGACTCGAAGTACGCCACCGGCGAGTTCTTCGACAAGTACACCGACCAGGCGTGGGAGCCCAAGACCGACCGCGTCGCCCAGATCTTCGCCGACGCCGGCGTCCACATCCCCACCCAGGACGACTGGCGCGCGCTGAAGGCGTCGGTCATGGAGCACGGCATCTACAACCAGAACCTGCAGGCGGTGCCGCCGACCGGCTCGATCTCCTACATCAACCACTCCACCAGCTCCATCCACCCGGTGGCGTCCAAGATCGAGATCCGCAAGGAAGGCAAGATCGGCCGCGTCTACTACCCGGCCCCCTACCTGACCAACGACAACCTCGAATACTTCGAGGACGCCTACGACATCGGCTACGAGAAGATCATCGACACCTACGCCGCGGCGACGCAGCACGTCGACCAGGGCCTGTCCCTGACCCTGTTCTTCAAGGACAGCGCCACCACCCGCGACGTCAACCGGGCCCAGATCTACGCCTGGCGCAAGGGCATCAAGACCCTCTACTACATCCGCATCCGCCAGATGGCCCTGGAAGGAACCGAAGTCGAGGGCTGCGTGAGCTGCATGCTCTGACAGGTGCTATCGATAAGGGCGTCCCGGCAACTGCCGCGGACGCCCTTTTTCGTGAAAGCCGATGTGGGGGAGGCAGGATGGAAACCGCCGATCGATACCGGGCATTCGCCGAGAAGGAGGTACGGGGCTACTCGCCCTGCTACGAGCACTGGTGCCTCGGAATCGCCGGGGATACAGAGCTTCTCGCCCTCATCGACACCCTGCCCGTGCACAAGCGCCAGCCCAACCTGATCCTCGGCGCCGCCCGCTACCTGGGCGTGACGGTGGGGCCATTCGAGGAGTTCAAGGACTTCCTGATCACCAACTGGCCCGGGGTCCGGGATGTCGCCATGACCCGTCGCACCCAGACCAACGAGGTGGGCCGAACCGCGACCCTGCTGCCGCTGCTCGCCCGGCACGGCTCGGATCCGGTGGCGCTCATAGAATTCGGCGCCTCTGCCGGACTGTGCCTGTATCCAGACCGGTACAGCTACACCTACGACGACGGCCCCACCCTCGACCCCCGAGACGGGCGCTCCACCGTCGTCCTGCCATGCGCCACCACCGGCAACCCGCCACTGCCCACCGAACTACCGAACGTCGTGCACCGCGCGGGTATCGACCTCAACCCGCTCGAGGTCCGGGATCCCGAGGACATGCGCTGGCTGGAATCTCTCGTCTGGCCCGAACAGCGAAACCGCCTGGACCGCTTGCGCAATGCCGCCGCCATTGCCCGGGAGAACCCGCCGCATCTGGTGCGGGACGATCTCAGCAATGCCCTGGCGGACCTGGTCCACGAAGCTCCCTCCGATATACCCGTCATAGTTTTCGGTAGTGCTGTTCTGCTCTACCTAGCCCGCGCCGATCGTGCGGCCTTCCCGGCCATGATGCGAGAGCTTCCATGTGAGTGGATTACCAACGAGCCGCCGGGAGTAGTTGATTTCGGCACCGATGCGCTCCCTGCTGGACCGGAAGACGTGCACCTGGTACTTGCATCGAACGGGGTTCCGATGGCGTATACGCGCCCGCACGGGCAGAGCCTCGACTGGTTCGGGAAGTGCTGAAAGTCAAAGGACCAGAAGACAAAAGCCAAAGAACCAAAACTCAAAGAGACAAAAGATCAAAAGACAAAGATGCCTGGAGGAGGGAGGGGGCCGAGCTTGCGAGGCCGATCTCCCGTTCCGGCCCCCACCATTTTGAAGCTTTATGTCGGTGTGTCTGTAGGAGGTGATCCGTGCCCGGGCCGGGATCGGCGGTTCGCGGCTCCCCGGTTGGTGTGAGCCCCAGTCCGGTAGGGCGGACATTCCATGGCGAGAGTTGTCAGGCGGTGGTGGTGTTTTCGAGGTGGTGTGACAGGCGGCTGTTTCGTCGTAGTGACTGCGGGTCTCGAGGCAGCCGTGCGGTATGTCGACGGGCCGGTTGGCCAGTTGACGTCGTGCGGCGTGGTGGCCGAGGCCGCAGCCGGTGTGCAGGCAGTCCGAAGGGCCCCACCTTAGGTGAGGCTCGACGGTTAGGGGCGTGACCACCATCGCACCGGTGGGCGGGTGCGTTCGCGGATCTGGGCGAGCTTGGCGGCCATCAACTCACCGGCGTGGTGGTGGTCGTTGACCTGCGGGGTCCGGGACGGGTCGATATATGCTGGCGCGATCCACCCCGTCCGGCCCGCGTGTTCGGAATTCGGGGGCATGACAACGGTTTTCCAGCCGCCGGGTCCGTCGTGGATCATCGCGTGACAGGCATCGCAAGCCAATGTCAGGTTGCCGATGTCGGTGCCGCCGCCGTGGGCCCATTCGGTGATGTGATGCACGGCGGTCATGGTGGCCGGAGCGTTACAGCCGGGACGGGTGCAGCCGCGTTCGGTGGCGATCAACGCCAACCGTTGCGCCGAGTTCGCCAGCCGCTCACTGCGTCCCAGGTGCAGGGGCATGCCCGCGTGGTCGAAGATCGCGAGGAACGGCTTGGACCGCTGCGCCAACCGCAACGCTTCTGTCAGCGGGACGGTGCCGCCGGAGGCGGTGGTGGCGACCCCGGCGGCGGCTTCGACCTCGGCGGCGGCTTCGACCTCGGCCAACGACATGGTGATGATCGTCGAGACCGGCAGCCCGCGGTGCTTGCCGAGCTTGGCCGGGCCCATTTCCGGGCGCAGGAACGCCACCAACGCGTCGTGGTTGCGTTGCGCGGGGGTGCGGATGTCACGCTTGGCGGCCGCTTCCAACGCGTCGGGGTCGAGTCCTTCGACGCTCCAGGGGCTTTCGGGGTCGGCGGGGTCGCACATGCCGGGCCGGGCCAGGTCGGCGAAGATCGGATCCAGCAAGGCTCGTGCGGTGGGGGTGAGGTCGGCGGTCATCGTGGACATGCCGTCCACACCCTGCTTGGTCAGGGTGATGCCGCGGCGGCGTTGCCGGTCGACGTCTTTGGTGAGGGTGCCGTCGGGGTTGAGGTAGCCCAGGATCCGATCCCCGACCTTGGGCAGATCATCCACGGTGGATTGGGTCGCGAAGTGCGCCAGCTGGAACTCGGCGCGGTCGCGCAGGTCGGCGTCGACGCTCTCGGGGATCCGGTCCATGATCTTGCCGATCATGCGTGCCGAATCCACTGACACCAAACCGATTTCCTGCATGGCGGCGGTCCAGGTCAGCCACGGCTCCAACACCCGGCCCGCTTCCTGACGCACACCCAGCAACTGCGCGGCGTTGCATCGCGCGCGTGCTTCGGCGTGTCCCAGGCGCAGGGTGTGGGCGAGGAATGTCGAGGTCTGCCTCACCCCGGCTTTTTCGGGCAGGTTGCGGTTCTCGACCTCACGAATCAGTTTGTGCTCGAACGCGGCCATGCGACGGCGGTGGCTTTCCCATTCCCGCATCACGTCCAGCAGGTCGTCATCACCGATCGGCCCCAGCGAATCCTGAATCAGCACATCGAGCGCGTCACCCACCACACCGACCGCGTCCACCGCGGTGATGTCATCGATGATTTGCCCGCCCCAATTCATACCCCCATTCTACCCCTCGACGATCATTCAAGGAATCCGAATTATCCAGTATCGCAATAGAATTCGGCCACCATTACGCCCGATTCTCAAGCCGGTAATCCAATGACCACCGTTCCTGTTAATACACTTGCGATCCCGATCGCGCCTTGTCGAGAAATCCTTTCGTCAAGCAGGATTCGGCTGAGAATCGCGCCCACGACAATGCTGGATTCTCGAACGCTGGCCACCACCGCCACCGGCAGCTGGGTCATGGCGATCAGCGTCAGGCCGAAGGCTCCGAGCATTGCCGCACCACCCATGGTGGTGAGGGGAAGTGAGCGCAGGGAGAGCGTGCCGACGTGGTCGCCGCGGGCTATGTCCTTGACCTTCAGGGCAATTCCGGAGCCGCCCATGACCGTGACGAGGTAGGGAATGGGCGCGGCGTGATGTATGCCCACACCATCGAAGAGTGTGTAGGAGGCTACGCAGCAGCCGATTGTGAGACCCCACAAGACGGATCGGCGGCCGCCGGTGATGCCCGGAGCGGCCGGCCGGGCTCGGGAGAGCGCGATCAGCAGGACGCCGGAGGCGATGAAGGCCACGCCCAGCCAGCGGGTCCATCCGATGGTCGTCCCGAGGATGGCGGAGGCGGTGACGACCAGGACCGGGGAGCTGCCGCGCACGATCGGGTAGACCTCGCCGACCGGGGCGGTGGCGTAGGCCTTCTCGAGCAGTGCGAAGTAGATGGTGCTGAAGCAGATCGAGGCGGCGGCGAAGGGGAGGGCGTAGAGCTCGAAGTGCCAGGTGGCCATGGCGATCGGGAGGAAGAGCAGGCCGCCCGCGATGAGCATGTCGGCCGTGGAGGAGATGGGCCGGTCGCTGCGGCGGAGCCGGCCCAGGGCGACGTTCCAGCCCGCGTGCAGGAAGACGGAGACCGCCAGGATCGGATATCCCATCGACTGCACGCGTGACTTTCCTCTCGATTGCATCGAATCCGGACCGGGTATCGGTCCGGGTGGTCTAGACCAAACAATCCGGTACGAACCTAGCCCGGCGGCAATGTGCTGGTCAACGTGATTCTCGAGGTGAAAACGGCTGGTTGACAACGCGTTTCGGGGGATTGACGAGGAGGCGACGCGGCGGGGATAGCCGCTGCTGTGGTCGATCCCACGACCGCGCCGCCCATTGTTGTGAACTCTCCAGAACGTGGCTCGCGCCCTGTCGATCACCGTTCGAGCCTGGTTAGGCTCGCCGTGATTCGGGTATCGAATCACCCAACTGCGCGGTCGATGCCGGAATCGGAATCGCATCAGGACTCCCGTTTTTGGAGGTGAGTAAGAAGTCCTCTCCTGCCCCCGCATGCCGAGGACTGCTTGTTCGAGACATGTACTGCCGGTGCAGTCGCAACTGCACTCCCATCGGATGAAGACCCACCGAGCGGCCAACCTCGCACCCGCTCGGTGGGTTCTTCGGATATCACGCCCCGCGTGAGGAGTTGGCTTGTCACACAACATGATTCGGATGATTCCCGAGATGGGAGCGGAGTCGTGAGGTCCCGGGCTGCCGCCGGGGTCGCGGTGGCGCTGGCGATACTCGCGTGCCCGCCGCTGGGCGCGACCGCCCATGCCGGAATGCCGTACCGGGCCGCGTCCCCGGCGGATGTGACCCGGGTGCATCAGTTCGGCCCGAACTGGGAGCGGGTGGAGGTCACCTCCGCCGCCATGGGCCGCAACGTCGCCCTCGATGTGCTGCACGGCTCCGGCGCGGGCCCCCGGCCCACCCTCTATCTGCTGGACGGGGTGGACGCCGAGGGCGTGTCCGACTGGCTGACCAAGGGGCACGCGGCGGAATTCTTCGCGGACAAGCCCGTCGACGTGGTCCTGCCCGCGGGCGCCACCGGCAGCATGTACACCGACTGGCTGCATGCCGACGCCGCGCTCGGCTGGAACCGCTGGGAGACCTTCCTGGCCGCCGAGCTACCCGGCGCCATCGAGCCCTATCTGCATTCCGACGGCCGCCGGGCCATCGCGGGCGTCTCGATGGGTGCGCAGGGCGCGATGATGCTCGCCCACCGCCACCCCGGCTTCTACCGCGCCGTCGCCGGATTGAGCGGCTGCTACTCGACCATCGACCCCTCCGGCAGTGCGATCACCGCGCTCACGGTCGCCTCGCGCGGCGGCAACATCATGAACCTGTGGGGCCCGCCCGGCACCTTCGACTGGCTGATCCACGACAGCACGGTCTGGGCGGAAGCCCTGCGCGGCACCGTGATCTATCTGTCGGCCGCCTCCGGTCTCCCGGGCCTGCCCGATCTGACCCAGGTGCTGAAGTCGCCCGACATCCCCGCCGCCATGGAGGCCGCCGGGGGCGGCGTGGTGCTGGAGGCCGGCGCCCGCGTCTGCACCGAGCACTTCGCGAAACGACTGAGCGACTTGCGAATTCCCGCCACCGTGCACTATGAGCCGACCGGAATTCACGCCTGGGAGGACTTCTCCGCCGAGCTGGGCCCGGCCTGGGATACCCTCGCCGCCGCGTTCGCCCCGGCCTCCGGGCGGTAATCGCACCGCCCGAATGCACTTGGGGCGCATGGTATCTCAGTGCCGGAATCCGTAGCGCGGCAGTCGGCGGAGTCCTGGCCGGATCCGGCTGTCCACCGTCACGGCCAGTCCGGCGTGCACGGCCGCCACGGTGAAGTCCGATGCCTCTTTCCAGGTGGCCGCGTATTCCATGGTGAGCTCGGCTCCTTCGTCGGGCCCGCCCAGGTACACGGTGACGCGATGGGTGAGCGCCTCCCCGACGCTGTCGAACAGAACCTTGCCTTCGGTGATGCCGGCCATGCGTACTGCTCCTCGAATAGTGGCGGGGAGACGCGCGAGCCGACACCTGCGGCGGCTGCGCGTCTCTGTAACCGAAAGTAACCGGATTGGCCTGCACGGGAACGTGTTCCGGTTCGACCTTGGAAATGTCACAAGCGCCGCGCGAGGGTAGTTGTTACGCGTTGGAATAGAAAAGTTGGCACCCCAGACTGGGCACGCGCTCACAAACGATCATGGTGCCCATTGTGACTATTCGGAAGGGTTCGTCCTCCCCTCTGGCCCGGCACATCGCGCCTTCCTACGCTGCCCGGCATGAGGATTCGCGTTCCCATCGCGGTGATCGGCGCGCTGCTGCTGACCGTCGCCGCGGGAGCTCTAACCCGGCATCCCCGATATGCCTGTCTTCGAATGGCATTCACCCATCGACGGCCTGATTCCCGTGGACGCCGTGGTGGACACCGTGCACCGCTACTGCGCGGCCGGCGCGCAGGTGTGGAGCATGCAGGTTCCGGTGCCCGACCATCTCACCGCCGCCGTCCTCGGTCTCCCGCCCGCGCTCGCCTGGCTGGATGCCCGCCTGCGCGGCGAGCCCGCACCGACCAACTGCTGAACCCGCCGGCCGATTACCGGCGGGCGGGCCGACCGCCGCAGGTCAGCAGCCCGCCGCCTGATAGGTGCGGGCCACCAGCGCCGAGCGCAGGTACCACAGCCCGGACGCCTGGGCGGGATCGAACCCGGTCAGCTGTCCGATCCGCTTGAGCCGGTAGTCCACGGTATTGGTGTGCACGTGCAGCATGCGCGCCGTGCGCTGCCGGTTCAGGTTGTTGCTGATGTGCGACTGCAGCGTCTCCAGCAGTTCGGCGTGCTCGTCGAGCGGATCCAGCAGCGACCCCAGATGATCGCGGCCCGGTCCCGGCCGGGTGAGCTGATATTCCAGTGCCAGTTCGTCGAAGCGGAACAGCCCGCGCACCAGCCGCAGCCGGTGCACGATGTCGAGCAGCTCGTGCGCCTGGTCGGCGGCATCCGGAATCTGTTGCGGCGCAGCGGAAACCAGCGTCGCGGTGATCGGCACCCGGGCCGCTCGCGACAGCTGCTCGACCAGTTCGTCCAGCTGCTCGTCCGCGAGCGCCGTGACCGGCACCAGCAGCGTGCCGCCGTCCACGCTCAGCAGCGACAGCACCCGGTCGGGATGACGGTGGGCCAGTTCGGCCTGTACCCGGCGCAGCTTGCGCCGTGCCACCACCGCACCGTCCACGGTGGGGGAGTGCTCCTCGGGATGTTCGGGAATCGCCAGCGCCAGTACGTGATACGTCTCGGCGATCTCGATCCCGCATTCGCGCGCCATGGTGGAGGTGCTGTGCCCGCCCAGCAGCGCGGAGGTGAGCGTGTGCACGGCGGTGTGGTGTTCGCTCACCACCGACCGCAGCTCCCGCACATAGGCCATGGCCACCGCGGAGGTCATCCGGTCCAGCAGCTCCACCACGAGTTTGGCCCCGCCCATGATGCTGTCCATGTCGGCGGCCGCGATGACCAGCGTGACATCGCCGTCGTCGTCCTCGCGGCGCACGTGCCCGGCCATGGCATTGGCCATCACCAGCTCCGACCCGATCTTGAAGCCCTCGTGGATGGCGTGGTGGATGGTGTCGATCGGAATGCCCTCCCGCGCCCACTGCGCGGCGGCCTCCTCCAAACGCTTGGTCTTCTCCGGAATGTCGCGCCCGTCCAGCATGCCCACCGCCAGCTCCAGGCAGGTGCGGGTGATGGCGGTGACGTCGCCGTGAATGGCGTCGCCGGGCAGCGTCCCGCACGGCGCGACGGTTTCGACGAAATGCCCCACCATGTGCTGCGCGAGCCCACGCACGTCCTTGAGTGGCGACGATATCGGGTTGCCCGACACGGTGAGCCCCGCCCGGGCCGGAATTCCCACGGACATCCGTGACTCCCTTCCACCCCCGGGTTATGCCCCTTCCGGGACCTGAAACGCTAACGCATGCCGCGGGTACCAGCGGCCGGATCGATCTCTCCTGTGAGGCACAGTAATGCGCTTTCGGAGCTCTTGTGACTTCTCACATGCGCCAGGCCGGCCCCGCATGACAGCCGGGCGACGTTGACCCAGGGCAATTCGCGTGGACACGCGGGTGAAACAGGCGCACGCCCGAGGCGCGAGAGCGCCACCGAGGTGATCTATCCGACTCCACCTCGGAACGGAATCCTGTCAGCCCCGGTGGACATGCCCGGGGCCGGTGATCAGCCGAGGTGGCTCGTGTCGTTGTACGAGGTGAGCCGCATCCCGGAATCGCCTCGCTCCCAACGGGTTATGGACGCATTGCGGACCTGGGCGCTGGTCTGGGCGCTGATCTCGGCCTCGTTCAGATCCCCGAAGATATAGCGGGTCAGCACGATTGCGATGTCATGGGTGAAAACCAGGACATGACCGTGCATTTCGCGGAGCACGGCACGCAGCCGGAGCGCGACGTCGGGCCAGGATTCGCCGCCCGGCGGGCGATGGTAGAAGCCGCCCGAGCGCTGCATCTCCCGGAATTCCTCCGGGTAGCGGCGCTGAATGCCGATTCTGGTGAGCCCGAACAGCACCCCGGGCTCCCGGTCCCGGATCCGCTCGTCGAAGTGCACGGGCGGCGTCGACAGGAAAACGAGCGCGATGCGGGCGGTCTCGCGGGTGCGCAGGTACGGCGAGCAGAGCACCAGGTCGAAGCCCGGATCGAACCCGGCCAGCCGTCTCCCGGCCGCCGCCGCCTGCGCCGCGCCCAGCTCGGTCAGCGGCACGTCGGCATCCCGTGTGCCCGTGATGAATTCCTCCGCCCCGGTGTACGGCGCCGCGTTGACGGTGCTCTGGCCGTGTCGCACCATGGTCAGTGATTCCAGTCCCGCTCCCGTCGCGTCCACCCATATATCGTGCGCGCAACCATGGCCGTCCGCCCGGCGAAATGTTAAGTGTGGGCAATGACCACATTCGGTGACGCCCGCGATGCCCGGACCGGTCCGCCGGTGCGACTGGACGAACTGCCGCTGGGTCCCGTGCACTACAAGCTGGTCGCCCTGGTCGGCATGGGCCTGTTCTTCGACCTCTACGAGCTGTTCCTGGCCGGCACCATCACCGGCGTGCTGCGGCAGCAGCTGCACCTGTCCACCTACCAGCTCAGCGGCATCCTGGCCTCGGCCTTCGCAGGCCAGTTCCTGGGCGCGCTGGTGATCGGGCGGCTCTCGGACGTGTTCGGCCGCCGGCGCATGTTCATGGTGAACATCGGCCTGTACGCGGGGTTCACGCTGCTGGGCGCGTTCAGCCCGAACGTGTGGTTCCTGATGGCCACCCGGGTGCTGGCCGGTCTCGGCATCGGCGCGGAGATGACGGTCTCCGACACCTACCTGTCGGAGACCATGCCCGCCCGGGTGCGCGGGCGGATGATCGCCATCGCCTACACCCTCGGCTTCTGCGCGGTCCCCGCCGTCGGCTTCCTGGCCCGCTGGCTCGTGCCGCTGCGGCCCCTCGGGATCGACGGCTGGCGCTGGCTGTTCGTGCTCGGCGGCCTCGGCGCGGCGCTGGTGTTCGTGGCGCGGCGGCACATGCCGGAGTCACCGCACTGGGAGGCGGGCCGGACCCGGCAGCGCGTGTCCTTCACCGAGATCCTGCGCCTGCCCTTCCGGGCCCGCACCACCCTGTTCTCCGCGGTGATGATCCTGCAGGTCTTCGGCTACTACGGGTTCGGCACCCTCGCGGTCCTGGTATTGCAGCACAAGGGATTCACGGTGGTGAACTCCCTCGGATACCTGGCCATCACCTATCTCGGCTACCCGCTGGGCTCGCTGCTGGCCATTCCCCTGATGGAGCGCGTGGAACGGAAATACCTGGTGATGGGCAGCGCCGCCCTGATGGCGGTGTTCGGCCTGGTCTTCGGTTTCGCCACCGCCGTACCGCTGATCCTCGTGTCAGGCGGGTTGTTCACGCTGGCCAGCAATGTGTTCTCCGACGCCATCCACACCTATCTGCCGGAGTCCTTCCCGACCAGCGTGCGCGGCACCGCGTCGGGCACCACCTATTCACTGTCCAAGCTGAGCACGGCCGTGCAGCCGTTCCTGCTGCTGCCGCTGCTGGACCGCCGCGGGCCGGGCGCGGTGTTCACCGTCATCACCGTGGCCCTGGTGATCATGGTCGTGCTCATCGGCCGCTGGGGTCCGATCAGCGGCCGCAAGCCGCTCGACGCCGAGTAAGCCAAGCCCTGTCCGCGCACCGGGTTTCGCTACCGGTGCGCGGCGACCGGACTGCCCACCGTGATGTCGGCGGGCGGCAGCCACAGCGTGGCGATGGTGCCGCCGCCGACCGCGGGCTCGATGGAGGCATTGCCGCCGTGCGCCTGCGCCACCCAGGCGACCAGGGCCAGCCCGATGCCATTGCGCCCGCTGCGCCCGGCCGCGCCGCGATTGAACGGGCTGGCCGACATGACCGGATCGACGCCCGGGCCGTGGTCGCGAATGCTGACCCGCCCCTCTGCCACGTGCACCTCGACCGGCGCGGACCGGTTCACCGCGCCGTGGGTCAGCCCGTTCTCCAGCATGTTCCGGATCGCCAGGCTCAGCAGCTGCGGATCGCCCACCACCACGCTCGGGTGTGCGGTCACCACGATGCGCTCGTCGGCGGCCTCCTCGGCCACCGCCTCGGCCAGCTGGTCCAGCCGCAGCAGGGTGCGCTCGGGTTCGGCGATGCCGGACTGCATGCGGGCGCGGGCCAGCAGCCCGGTCACCAGGCGCGCCATCCGATCCGCGAGCCGGCGCGCCTCGGCCAGCGTCTGCTGCACCTCCTCGGGCTTGGGCCGGGATTCGGTGAGCAGCTTCAATGTGGTGAGCGGCGTACGCAATTCGTGCGCGGCATCGCCGAGGAACTGCTCGTGCTCGTCCAGCATGCGCAACGCCTGCCGCTGACTGCGCCCCGACAGCAGGAAGGTGGCCGCCGCCGACAGCAGGACCAGCAGGCCACCGCCGGCGATCAACTCCCACACCAGGATTCGATGCGCCCCGGCGTCGGCCATGGACTCGGTCCCGGCCAGGATGACCACGATGCTGTCCCAGTCGTTCCAGAACACCGGGGCGCCCGCCACCGTCACCGAGCGGCCGGTGATGTCGGTGCCCGCGAACCGGCTGCCCTGATACAGCAGACCGTCGGCGTGATCCTCGGTTTGCGTTGCGAGCGTGGAGATCTGGGTGTCGTCGGGCATGAACGAACGCTGGTAGGTGTGCGCCTGCTTCCACGGCTCGCCCGGTTTGCGCACTGTCACCACGACCGCCGTCGAACCCTTGGCCAGCTCGTCGTCGATGACGGTGGACAGGTCCAGCACCTGCTTGTCGTCGTGCTGAATGGCCCGGGCCAGCCCGCCCGCCACCTGCTCGGCCTGATCCTGCGCCCGGGTCTGGCGCGCGTGCGCGTCGATGGAGGCGGCCACGAAGCCGAACACCAGCACGGCCGTCGCGGTGATCACGGTGGCCAGCGCGGTCATGATCCAGCGGGCTCGTTTCAGCCGGGCCACGGCGGGGGAGCGATGCGCGCTCACGAGATCCCGCCGCCGATGAGGAATCCCGTACCCCGCACGGTCTCGATCACGCTCGGCTCCCCGAGCTTGCGGCGCAGCTTCGCCACCACCGCGTCCACCACATTCGAAGCGGGCTCGGCCATTTCGTCCCAGCAGCACTCGATGAGATCGGTGCGGGTCACCACGCTGCCGCGCCGGGTCGCCATGAGCTCGAGCACCGCGAACTCCTTGGGGGTGAGCATCAGCATGATGCCGGCGCGGGTGACCCGGCGGCGCATCAGGTCGATATCGATGTCCGCCACCGCGATTCGCGACGCGGTGGGCTGTTCGCGGCGGCGGCACAGCGCCCGCACCCGCATCACCAGCTCCGCCAGCGCGAAGGGTTTGGTCAGGTAGTCGTCGGCGCCGTGCTCGAAACCGGCCAGCCGATCGTCGAGCCCGTCGCGGCCGGTGAGCATGAGCGCGGGCACCGTGTGCCCGGCGCTGCGCGCCCCGGCGACCAGGTCCAGGCCGTCGCCGTCGGGCAGGCCGCGATCCACCACCAGGCAGTCGTAGCGATTGATGGCGATCTTGAAATCCGCGTCGGCGATGCTCTGGGCGAGGTCCACCGCGAACCCGGCCGAGCGCAACCCATCGGTCACCTCACGGCAGAGCTGGTGGTCGTCCTCTAGCACCAAAACACGCACAGAGGCAGAGAGTAGGGCATCCCGGACGCCTGCCCAACGGCTGCGGCGACCGGATCGGCGAAAAATGATCGGAAAATGATCCGACGGCAAACCGGCGCGCTACCACCGGCTTCCGACCCTCTCACGGAACCGCCCGCCAGGTCGAGGGTCGCGGGCAACCGGCTGTATCCTGAACACGGTTGTTTCTGTCAGTGGCTACCGAGAGGGGGTGAGGTGCATGCGCGGCGAACCTCCCAGTCGAAGGCCGTGTGGCATCACCCCCCGAATCCGTCGGTAACTGCTCTGGCTGCGGTGGGTGCAATGCCCGCGGTGTGCCCCGGTGCCTCCATCCACCCTCTTACTCGCCATCCGGCCGAGGACTCCGCCATGACGCAGACCGACCTGCACTCTGCTGTCTCCGATGTGCGCCGCCCCGAAGGGGATTCGCTGTGCGACATCGTCGACCGCCGCCACCTCACCCCCGCCGTGGAGTGGCTCGACAACCACCCGCCGCACGTCATCGCCGAGCAGCTGGCCCGCATGGCCGCGGTCACCGCCGGCATGGCCTTCCGGCTGCTCGACAAGGACCGCGCGCTGGCCGTTTTCGAGGAACTCGAGCCCGTCGACCAGCAGCAGATCCTGTCCGGCCTGCGTGATCAGAGCTTCCGGGACCTCGTCGAGGACATGGACCCCGATGACCGCGCCCGCATGCTGCGCGAGGCGCCGGCCAAGGTGGCCAAGAAGGTACTGGCCGGGCTCAGCCCGCGCGAACGGCGCATGACCGCCACCCTGCTCGGCTACCCGGAGGGGTCGGTCGGGTTCTACATGACGCCGGAAGTCGTTGCGCTGCCGCGGAATCTGCCCGTCACCGAGGCGCTGCAGACCGTCCGGACCAAGGGCGGCACCGCCGAGACCGTCTACACGCTGCCGGTCGTGGACGCGGGCCGCCGCCTGATCGGCGTGGTCGAACTGCGCGATCTGGTGCTCGGCTCACCGGACGCCATGATCGCGGATCTGGTTGTGGCCGAACCGGTCTCGGTGCGCGCCACCGACTCGGCGGAGCGGGCGGCCCGGCTCATGCAGGGCGCCAACCTGATCAACCTGCCGGTGGTGGACAGTGAGGACCGCCTGGTGGGCCTGCTCACCATCGACGACGCCGTCGAGGTCATCGAGGCCGCCGACTCCGAGGACATGGCCCGGCAGGCCGGCACCACCCCGTGGTCCGGGCACTACATGGCCGCGGGCGTGTTCCAGCTGGCCCGCTACCGCGCCCTGTGGCTGATGCTGCTGCTGGTCGCCGCGACCCTGACCGTCACCGTCACCAACTTCTTCGAGCCGACCCTCGAGCAGGCCGCGCACCTGGCGCTGTTCATCCCCCTGCTCATCGGCTCCGGCGGCAATGCGGGCGCCCAGGCCGCGACCACCTGCGTACGCGCGCTCGCGGTCGGCGAGGTCCGGGTCTCGGACCTGTTCGCCGTGATCTGGCGGGAATGCCGGGTCGGGCTGCTGCTGGGCTGCATGCTGGCCGCGGTCGGCATGGTGATCGGCACGCTGTTCGTGGGCGTGAAGATCGCCGTGGTGGTGGGCATCGCGCTGGTGATCATCTGCGCCTGGGCGGCGACCATCGGCGGAACCATGCCGCTGCTGGCCAAGAAACTGCGCATCGACCCGGCCGTCATCTCCGCGCCCATGGTGACCACGCTGGTGGACGCGACCGGGCTGGTCATCTATTTCACGACTGCGAAAGTGGTGCTGGGGATCTGACACGGTGGTGCTGGGCATCTGATCGGCAAACCTGGGGCGGGTACGGACACGCCGACCCCGGGTCGCTGTGACGGATTGCACCGCTGTAATTTTCTGCAGTCGGTGGCGTGCTTGCCCATCCCCTTTTCGCATTCTCGCAGGACAGTGTGAAGACACAACTTCTTGTGCTGCATGGGGATGTCACCTACCAGTAGTAGTGTTCAGGGTAAGGGAATTCCGCAGGGTCCGGTGAGCTGAGAAGGGTGTGTGAGCGGGCGTGAAACTGATCGATCGGGTGACGGCGATCAACTGGAACCGCGTGCAGGACGAGAAGGATGCCGAGGTTTGGGATCGGCTCACCGGCAACTTCTGGTTGCCGGAAAAGGTCCCGGTCTCCAATGACATCCCGTCCTGGAACACGTTGACCGCCAATGAGAAGCAACTCACCATGCGGGTCTTCACCGGCCTCACCCTGCTCGACACCATCCAGGGCACGGTCGGCGCGGTCAGCCTCATCCCGGATGCGCTGACCCCGCACGAGGAGGCGGTGCTCACCAATATCGCCTTCATGGAGTCGGTGCACGCCAAGAGCTACAGCTCGATCTTCTCCACGCTGTGCTCCACCCGCGAGATCGACGAGGCATTCCGCTGGTCCGAGGAGAACCGGAACCTGCAGCGCAAGGCCGAGATCGTGCTGGAGTACTACAACGGCGAGGACCCGCTCAAGCGCAAGGTCGCCTCCACCCTGCTGGAGTCGTTCCTCTTCTACTCCGGCTTCTACCTGCCCATGCACTGGTCCTCGCGGGCCAAGCTCACCAACACCGCCGACATGATCCGCCTGATCATTCGCGACGAGGCCGTGCACGGCTACTACATCGGCTACAAGTACCAGAAGGGCCTCGAACTGGTCTCCGAGGCCGAGCGCGAGGAGCTCAAGGCCTACACCTTCGAGCTGCTGTTCGAGCTGTACGAGAACGAGGTCGAGTACACCCAGGACCTCTACGACGAGGTCGGCCTCACCGAGGACGTCAAGAAGTTCCTGCGCTACAACGCCAACAAGGCCCTGATGAACCTCGGCTACGAGGGCCTGTTCCCCAAGGACGAGTGCGACGTCAACCCGGCCATCCTCTCGGCCCTCTCGCCCAACGCCGACGAGAACCACGACTTCTTCTCCGGCTCCGGCTCCAGCTACGTCATCGGCAAGGCCGTCAACACCGAAGACGAAGACTGGGAGTTCTGACAAGTCGCGGCGCTCGACCCGATGACGCGGGGAAGTCGCCACCCGGCCGAGCCCCGGCCTCGAAGTTCACCAGTGAGACCGTGAACGTTTCGTGATCACGGGTGTTCCCCGCGGACAGACATGACAAACGGCCCCGAGCAAAGATTCGCTCGGGGCCGTTTGCCAACCGTAGCAACTGATTTCGCAACGTTCGGGGTAACTCGTCGGGTACGACCAGAATCGGTTTGCTCCCCAACCGCCGGCACGCGTGCCCAACGGTCGACGGCTCTCGGCCGCGCGCTGAAGGTCCGGGGAGGCGGTGGAGCGCTCAGTCCGTGACGTATCCGTTGAGGTTGTTGCGGACGTCGTCGAGCAGGGCCCGGGCGGCGGTGATGCCGCTGCCGTGCCAGATGGTGTCGTCGACCGCGAACTCGCGGCGGTCGCTCACAGCCGCGAGCTGTTTCCAGTCGTCGCCCTTCATGATCGACTTGCCGTAGTCGAGGCCGTCCTTGCCGTCGAACATGAGGAAGATGAGGTCGCCCTCGATCCGGTTGCGGGCGTCCTGGCTGCTCAGGCTGGTCACGTCGAAGGAGTCCCCGCGCTGCGGCTGCGGCCGCTGTACGCCCGCGTCGCCCAGCACCTGCGCCGCGAAGCTGTTGCCGCCCTGTACCTGAATGACATTGGGCTCGAAGCGGATCACCGACGCCTGGGTGAGGGCGGCATTGGCGGCGAGGCCCGCGTCCTTGGCGGCCGTGCGGTAGTCGTCGAGCGCCTTGATCCCGGCGGTCTTGCGGTCCATGGCCTCCGCGAAACCGGTGAAGGTGGCCTGCCAGCCGTTCTCCGCACCGACCAGCACCGTCGGGGCGATGCCCTTCAGTGCGTCGTAGTGCGAGCTGTCGGAGGCCGGGCCGATGATCAGATCCGGCTTCAGCTCCGCGATCTTCGCCGGATCCGGGTTGCCCACCAGGCCGACCGAAGGAATATCGACGACGCCGGTGCCCAGGTAACCGGGCTGCGGCGCGGGACCGGTCAGCGTGGTCGCGCCGACCACGCGCTCCCACAGCCCCAGCGCGCAGGTGGCGTCCAGGGCGGACGTGGAGAGCACCACGATGCGCTTGGGATCGGCCGGCACCTCCGAGGTGCCCGCGGCATGGGCGACGGTCTTCGTGCCCGCGGCCGAGTCCGGGCTGGACGGCAACGGGCACGCCTTGGAGGTGTCGCGCTCGATCCCGACCACGCCCGCACCCGCGATATTCGTGGTGGTGCGCACGATCGAGGCGGAGTTGTCATCGGTCTTGCCGCATCCCGCGACCAGACCCACCGTCAGCAGCGTGGCCGCCGAGACCAATCCCACACTGCGCAAATGCCGCAAAGATCGCCAACGGGGAGCGACCAGGGGGGAGAAGGTGGAGGCGAACGTGTTTCGGGTGGAAGCGGACTCGCGCACCGGCATGCGGGGCAGCCTACAGCCGTGCCCGGCGACGCCCAATTACGACACCGGCGCCGCCGAAATACGACACAGAGTAGGACCCGGAGCGAGCGCTGTGGGAACACGGTTTACGATCTGTCACAGCGCAAGCCACCGTCGTTCGTCATGTGCCGAACCGGACGCCGGAAGCAGCGTACGAACGATGGCATACCTGTGGAGGTTTCGTGACTGCCGTAGAACCGCGGCCGGCCAGCCTTGTGGAGGCGGCTCGGCCCTATCCTCAAAGGACGGGTCCGAAGGGATCGTTCATCTACAAGATGGTCACCACGACGGACCCGAAGGTTCTCGGCGTCATGTACCTGGTGACGGCCATGTCCTTCTTCATGGTCGGCGGCATCATGGCGCTGCTCATGCGCGCCGAGCTGGCCCGCCCGGGCATGCAGTTCCTGTCGCCGGAGCAGTTCAACCAGCTGTTCACCATGCACGGCACGATCATGCTGCTCTTCTACGCGACCGCGATCGTGTTCGGCTTCGCCAACATCATCCTGCCGCTGCAGATCGGCGCCCCTGACGTCGCCTTCCCGCGTCTGAACGCGTTCAGCTACTGGCTGTACCTGTTCGGCGGCACCATGGCGACCGCCGGCTTCATCACCCCCGGTGGCGCGGCCGACTTCGGCTGGACCGCCTACGCCCCGCTGTCGGACATCGTCCACTCCCCGGGCGTCGGCGGCGACCTGTGGATCCTGGGTCTGGCCGTCTCCGGTCTGGGCACCATCCTCGGTGGCGTCAACATGCTCACCACCGTGGTCTGCCTGCGCTGCCCGGGTATGACCATGTTCCGGATGCCGATCTTCACCTGGAACATCGCCGTCACCTCGGTGCTGGTGCTGCTGGCCTTCCCGCTGCTCACCGCGGCCCTGTTCGGCCTGGCCTACGACCGCCACCTGGGTGGCCACATCTACGACCCGGCCAATGGTGGCGTGCTGCTCTACCAGCATCTGTTCTGGTACTTCGGCCACCCCGAGGTGTACATCATCGCGCTGCCGTTCTTCGGCATCGTGTCGGAGATCTTCCCGGTCTTCAGCCGTAAGCCGATCTTCGGTTACACCACGCTGGTCTACGCGACGCTGGGTATCGCGGCGCTGTCCATCGCGGTGTGGGCGCACCACATGTACGCCACCGGTGCCGTGCTGCTGCCGTACTTCTCGTTCATGACCTTCCTCATCGCGGTCCCGACCGGTGTGAAGTTCTTCAACTGGATCGGCACCATGTGGCGCGGTCAGCTCACCTTCGAGACCCCGATGCTCTGGTCGGTCGGCTTCCTGGTGACCTTCCTCTTCGGTGGTCTGTCCGGCGTCATCCTGGCCTCGCCGCCGCTGGACTTCCACGTGTCCGACACCTACTTCGTGGTCGCGCACTTCCACTACGTGCTCTTCGGCACCATCGTGTTCGCCACCTTCGCGGGCATCTACTTCTGGTTCCCGAAGATGACCGGCCGCATGATGGACGAGCGCCTGGGCAAGTGGCACTTCTGGGCCACCTTCGTCGGCTTCCACACCACGTTCCTGGTGCAGCACTGGCTGGGCAACATGGGTATGCCGCGTCGCTACGCCGACTACCTGCCCTCGGACGGCTTCACCACCCTGAACACCATCTCCACGATCGGTGCCTTCATCCTGGGTTCGTCGATGCTGCCGTTCATCTGGAACGTCTTCAAGTCCTACCGCTACGGCGAGGTCGTGACCGTGGACGACCCGTGGGGCTACGGCAACTCGCTGGAGTGGGCGACCTCCTGCCCGCCGCCGCGGCACAACTTCTACGAGCTGCCGCGCATCCGCTCCGAGCGTCCCGCGTTCGAGCTGCACTACCCGCACATGGTCGAGCGCATGCGCGCCGAGGCCCATGTCGGCTGGGGCTCCAAGTCCCACACCGTCAAGGAGCTGGAGAAGGTTTCCGGCTAGTCTCGACACCTGAACACCAACGCGGCACCCGTCTGACGACGGGTGCCGCGTTGTTTTCGAGGAGGGGAGTGCCGATGGAGGATCCGGGAGCGATGTCGGAAACGGGACTGTCCACCGAGTGGTCGGGTGCGCTGGGGCTGCGGCTGCCGGTGGTGAACGCGCCGATGGGCGGGGTTGCCGGTGGCAGGCTGGCGGCCGCGGTCGCGGCGGCGGGTGGCCTGGGCATGATCGGGATGGGGAGTGCGGGGTCGGTGGAGGCCCTCGAGCGGGAACTGCCGCACGTCGCCGACGCTGCCGGTCCCGTCGGGATCGGTCTGGTGGATTGGGTGGTGGCCGCCCGTCCCGGGCTGTTCGAGCTCGCCCTCT
Organism: Nocardia sp. NPDC059229; assembly: GCF_042754165.1. Taxonomy (NCBI): domain Bacteria; kingdom Bacillati; phylum Actinomycetota; class Actinomycetes; order Mycobacteriales; family Nocardiaceae; genus Nocardia; species Nocardia sp. NPDC059229. The sequence goes on along the minus strand of NZ_JBHZAK010000004.1, from coordinate 90,367 downwards.
CGGCCGCACCCGCGCTGCTGTCGGTGAGCTTCGGGTCCGACCTGTCGTGGGCCGACCGGGCTCGTGCCGCCGGAATCCGCACGGCGACACAGGTTTACACCGTCGACGATGCCCGGCGTGCGTGCGATGCCGGCATCGATGTCCTGGTGGCACGCGGTCTGGAGGGTGGTGGGCACGGCGCTCCCGAACTGGCGACGCTGCCGCTGCTGGAGGCCGTGCTCGACGCGGTGCCGGGTCCGGTGCTGGCCGCCGGTGGAATCGGGTCGGCGCGCGGGGTCGCCGCGATGCTGGCCGCCGGAGCCTCGGGAGTCTGGCTGGGGACCGCCCTGGCCGCCTGTGCCGAATCGCTGCTGTCGCCGGGCGGCCGGCGGGCCCTGCTCGCGGCCGAGGACACCGACACCATCGTGACCCGGACCTTCGACGTCGGCATGGTACTGCCCTGGCCACAGCGCTTTCCGGCCCGGGTGCTGCGCAACGACTTCACCGCGCGCTGGCACGACCACCTCGGCGAGCTGGCCGGTGACACCGCCGCGCGGTCCGAACTGACCACCGCGAATGCCGCCGACGACCCGCGTATCGCCCCGGTCGACGCCGGGCAGGGCGTCGGCCTGGTCACCGCGGTGCGCCCGGTCGCCGACGTGCTGACCGAAATGTGTTCGGGCGCCGCACGCCTGCTCCGTCGCTGACGCACCGACTCTCGGTCGGCGGGCGCCCTGACCTCCGGTGGTCCGGTCGCTGACCTCGGGCGGCGTGATGCCCGCCACCGTCGGCGGCGGTCGGCGCGGTCCCGTTCGCGCCGACCTGACAGAATGAGCTGCCGCCGCATGCCGGGCGGGACAGGCAGTCGCATGGAACGGAGTTATCGATTGAGCGCGTCTGACACGACGGTTCTGGTCACGGTCACCGGACCCGACAAGCCGGGCGTCACATCGGTACTTCTGGCCGCCCTGGCCAATAGCGCGGTCAGTCTGCTGGATGTGGAGCAGGTCGTGATTCGCGGCCGGCTCACCCTGGGCGTGCTGGTGTCGTGTCCCACCGATCCCGAAGCGCTGCAGGATCAGCTCGAGGACGCCATGGCCTCCATCGGCATGGATGTCGATGTGGAGATCGGGGCGAGCGCCGTCTCGGGCGCCAAGCTGTCCACCCACGCGGTCGTGGTGCTGGGTTCGCCGGTCACCGCCCGCGCCTTCAGCGCCATCGCGCGCAAGCTGGCCGCGCAGCGGGTGAACATCGACTCCATTCGCGGCATCGCCGACTATCCGGTCACCGGCCTGGAACTCATGGTCACCGTCCCCACCGCCGACGCGGACGCCGAGACCGAGCTGCGCACCGCGCTGGCCACGGTCGCCGCCAAGGAGAGCGTGGACGTCGCCGTCGAGAAGGCGGGCCTGGCGCGACGGGCCAAGCGGCTCATCGTGTTCGACGTGGACTCCACCCTGATCCAGGGCGAGGTTATCGAGATGCTGGCCGCGCACGCCGGTGTCGAGGAGGAGGTCCGCAAGGTCACCGAGGCGGCCATGCGCGGCGAGATCGACTTCTCCGAATCCCTGCGTCAGCGGGTGGCGACGCTGGCCGGGCTGGACGCCTCGGTCATCGACGAGGTCGCCGAGCGGATCGAGCTCACCCCCGGCGCCCGCACCACCATTCGCACCCTGCGCCGCCTGGGTTTCCGCTGCGGCGTGGTGTCCGGCGGTTTCCGTCAGGTCATCGAGCCGCTGGCGCACGAGCTGGAACTGGACTTCGTGCAGGCCAACACCCTCGAGATCCGCGACGGCAAGCTGACCGGTGCGGTGGTCGGGGAGATCGTGGACCGGGAGGCGAAAGCCGTTGCGCTGCGCCGATTCGCGGCCGAGACCGGGGTGGCCATGGATCAGACCGTCGCGGTCGGCGACGGCGCCAATGACATCGACATGCTCAATGCCGCCGGGCTGGGCATCGCGTTCAATGCCAAGCCCGCACTCCGCGAGGTCGCCGACGCGGCGCTGTCGCATCCGTTCCTGGACGCGGTGCTGTTCATCCTGGGCGTCACCCGCGACGAGGTCGAGGCGGCCGATGCCCGCGACGGCGGCATCCGCCGGGTGCCGCTGCCTCGCTGAGGCGCTCGGCTGAGGCCGGCAACGCGTCCAATTCGGTTGCGGCACTCGCAGCTCCGCTCTCGGTACCGTGGTCGGGGAGTCCGGCCGCGATCGAAGGAGAGTCCGTGCGTGTGCGTATGCCGCTGGCCGTGGTGATGGCCGCGCTGGCGCTGGCCGGCTGCGGCAATTCGACCTCGTCCGAGCGCGAGCCGGTGCGGGTCGGCGCCGACTCCGACGGCAAGGACGTGAGTCTCGCGGTCGGTCAGGGACTGATCGTCACCCTCGAGGCCAACCCGACCACCGGATATGCCTGGATGCTGGGCGGTCTGGATCAGAACGTGGTGAAGCAGAACGGCTCGCCGGAATACGAACAGGACCCGAATCCGGACGGCAAGGTCGGGGTCGGCGGCAAATCGGTGTCGAATTTCGTGGCGGTCGCGGCGGGTTCCACCCGACTGAGCCTGGAATACAAGCGAGCCTGGGAACAGGGTGTTGAGCCGGCCAAGAGCTTCACCCTGAACCTGACGGTTCATTAGCCCGAACAGTTGTGTAGGAGTGGTTGTGTCGAGCGTCGGATCCACCATCGATGCCGGTTTCGTGACCAGGCACGCGGAATTGGCACGGGGGTATGGCGGCGGAGGCGATCCGGCGGACCCGGCGCTCGTGCAGGCCATGCAGATGGTGCTGCACATTCCGAAGAACGATCCACCGGCGCGCAGCGCACTTCTGGCAGCCGCCGCCTCGGCGGTGGTGGCGCTGTGCCTCGACGAGCGGGTCGGGCCCGATGGGGAGTGGGAGGAGCGCTATCTGACCTGGAAACGCTCGCGTATTCGCAAGGTGGCGCGGCGGGCGCGCGGGGCGCAGTGGCTGGCGGCGCAGGAAGTCGACGGTGTCACAGTCGATTTCGCGGGTGCGCAGGCGCGGGCGCTGGTGCCGGGACCGGTCGGCGAGGTGGATCCGCGCATCCGGCGCCTCCAGATCAGCGGCACCGAGCTGCCCGTCGAGGAGGAGATCGCAATCGATCCGGAATCTCCGGTGCTATGGGTGAACGCGGAACTGGGTATGACTGTGGGGAAGGCCGCGGCACAGGTAGGGCATGCCAGTATGTTGCTGGCAGGCGCTCTGCCGGTGCAGCGGGCGTATGCGTGGGCCGCACAGGGATTCCGGTGCACCGTCGCGGAGGCCGATCCGGGCCGCTGGGCGGAGTTGCAGCGGCGGGTGGCCGAGGGCAGCGCGGTGGCGGTGCGCGATGCCGGTTTCACGGAGGTGGCACCGGGGTCGACGACCGTGATCGCGGTGGCGTAGTGCGGATGTCGCACTAGCGAAACCGGATGGTCGGCGCACTGACCTATATGGGCAGTGCATATCGACTTCCCCGGACGGGTCGGCAAGGATCGATTCACGTTTCCTCGAAAGGAAACCACCGAAATGACAACACTGCTGGTTGTTCTCATCGTGTGGGTGGCGCTCTCGGTCCCGGCGGCACTCATTCTGGCGCGCATGTTCCGATCCACGAGGGCGGATGCGCGGGACCGCGGGTTGGCGGGCCCGGAGCGCGAACCATCGGAATTCGATGGTGGCGCACACGAAATCGCTTATCGCCATCGCAATTCCGGAGAGGACACGCACCGAGTTTTCCCACCACGTTGACGAGCGTCCAGGGCGGTGGGCCAAGATGGACCCCGTGCCGCAACCGGATCCCGATCTGCTCATCGATTTCAGCGACGTCACCGTCCGACGTTCCGGACATACCCTGGTCGGTCCGGTCACCTGGCAGGTGGAATTGGACGAGCGCTGGGTCGTGCTCGGCCCCAACGGCGCCGGCAAGACCTCGCTGCTGCGCATGGCCGCCGCCGAGATGCACCCCACCTCCGGGGTCGCCAACCTGCTCGGGGAGACCCTGGGCCGGGTCGACATCAACGAGCTACGCCCGCGTATCGGCCTGTCCTCGGCCGCCATCGCCAGCCGGGTGCCGCTCGACGAGAAGGTCGCCGACCTGGTGGTCTCGGCCGGCTACGCGGTGATGGGCCGCTGGCGGGAGAGCTACGACGACATGGACACCGACCGGGCCGTCGACATTCTGGAAAGCCTGGGCGCGGAACACCTTTCCGATCGCGCCTACGGGACGCTGTCGGAGGGGGAGCGCAAGCGGGTGCTCATCGCCCGGGCGCTCATGACCGATCCGGAACTGCTGCTGCTCGACGAACCGGCCGCCGGACTGGATCTGGGCGGGCGTGAGGAGCTGGTCGAGCGGCTCGGCGATCTGGCCGCCGATCCGGATGCGCCCGCCACCGTGCTGGTCACCCACCACGTGGAGGAGATTCCGCCGGGCTTCACCCACGGCATGCTCCTCAATGAGGGCAGTGTGGTCGCGCAGGGTCTGCTCACCGATGTGCTGACCTCCGAGAACCTGAGTGACGCGTTCCGCCAGTCGATTCAGCTGGACCGTATCGAGGGGCGCTACTTCGCGCGCCGCAGCCAGCGCTTCGGGCGGCACCGCAACCGCTGAAAGCTGCCTCCCGCAACCTGTCTCGCGAACCGCGGCGCGCTGCGATTGCATCCGCCGCCACCGCCGGGCAAACTGTCCGCAACTGACGCGGATGGAGGGAGCTGGCTGTGGGCCGGAGCATCGGCGCCATCACGATTCTGGCCATCGCGGTCGTCGCCACCGGCTGCGTGGCCGATCCACCGGCCGCCCAGCGGGTTTCGAATTCGCACGCCGCGGAGACCCTGGGCCGGGCCACGGTCCCGTCGGACCTGAACGGTAGAACGGTGCAGCTCAGCTATGACAGCGGCGCGGGCGGAACCATTGTCTTCTCGGCGGACGGGCGCACCCTGACCTCCATCGCCGCCGACACCGGACGGCGGTCGAGCACGCCGGTCGCGGTCGCGTCCATTGCGGCCGGCATCTTCCTGGTTACCTGGACCGACGACACCGGCGCGGTGATCAGTCAGGTGCAGGACTATCGGACCGGCAAGGTGGAGGGCACCTGGACTCGGCGCGATGACGCCGGTCAGGCCGTCATCGAAACCCGCACCGGGTCAGTCCGTGTGACCGACTGACCATCAGTCCGTGTGACCGACTGACCGGCGAACCCGCAGCGCGTGGTATCGCTTAGCCGGGGCAACGGTTATGGTGCGAAAGGTGAGCGAAGCAATGGCCCAGTCCGAATCCCAGCCCGCGGCCGCGCCCGTCAAGGACGCGTCCACGGTCATGCTGGTACGTGACGGTGCGCACGGGCCCGAGGTGTTCCTGCAGCGTCGAGTGGGTGGCATGGCCTTCGCGGCCGGCATGACCGTCTTCCCCGGCGGTGGCGTCGACCCCTCCGACGCGTCCATCGCACTGGACTGGGCCGGACCCGAACCCGCCTGGTGGGCCGAGCGATTCGGCATCGACGCCGGCCGTGCCCAGGCGCTGGTCTGCGCGGCGGTGCGCGAGACCTTCGAGGAGTGCGGGGTGCTGCTGGCGGGACCGACCGCCGACAGCGTCGTCAGCGACACCGCGGTCTACGCCGAAGCGCGCGGGCAGCTGGAACGCCGCGAGCTGTCCTTCGCCGAATTCCTCACCCACGAGAACCTGGTGCTGCGCGCCGACCTACTGCGCCCGTGGGACAACTGGATCACTCCGGTGATCGAGCCGCGCCGCTATGACACCCGCTTCTTCGTCGCGGTGCTGCCGGAGGGGCAGCTCGCCGACGGCGCCACCTCCGAGGCCGAGGTGGTCGCCTGGTGCACCCCCGCCGAGGCCATCGGCCGCTGGCGCGAGGGCGTGGACGTGCTGCTGCCGCCGACCTGGACCCAGCTCGCGGCGCTGAACGAATTCGCCTCCACCGCCGAGATTCTCGCGGCCAGCCGGGACATCACCCCGATCATGCCGGTGTACGACCCGTCGGGCGGCGGTCCGGCGCTGGCGTTCCCGCACGCCGACCGCTACTTCGCCGAGCTGCCCGACAATTCGCGTATCCGCGGTTCGCAGCGACCCGAGTAGTGCCCGCCCGGGCGGGGCGTCCCGGTGCCCGGGGCCCGAAGTAGGGTGATCGGCTGTGGCCGAATTCGTGACCGTGGACCGGGGTGTGGCGGAGCATGTCGCCGTGCTCCGCATCGCACGCCCGCCGATGAATCTGATCGATCTCCAGGTGGCGCTGGAGGTGGCGGCGGCCGCCGAGGAGATCGCGGCCGACGCGTCGATCGCGGCGGTGGTGGTCTACGGCGACGAGCGGGTGTTCTCCGCCGGTGACGAACTGGCCGAACTGGCCCGGCTCACCCCCGAGCAGGCGCAGGCCATGGCCGGCGATTTCCAGTCGGCGCTGGGCTGCCTGGCCCGGCTGCCGCAGCCGACCGTGGCCGCCATCAGCGGATACGCCCTCGGCGCGGGACTGGAGCTGGCCCTGGCCGCGGACCGCCGCATCATCGGCGACAACGTGAAACTGGGCCTGCCGCAGATCAAGGCCGGGCTGATCCCGCTGGCCGGTATCCGCCGGTTGAGCCTGCTGATCGGCCCCTCGCGCGCCAAGGATCTGGTGTACAGCGGCCGGTTCGTGGATCCGGAGGAGGCCGCGGCGCTCGGGCTGGTCGACGAGGTGGTCGCGCCCGACGACGTGTTCGCCGCCGCCCTGCGGTGGGCGAAGCAGTTCACCGACGGTCCGCGCGCGGCCCTGGCCGCTGCCAAGCGGGTGTTCGAGGCGGGCACGCACGGCCACGATCGGGCGCGTCGCGAGTGGGCGGATCTGTTCGGCACCGAAGATCAGCAGCTTGGAACATGTTCTTATTTGGTCGACGGTCCGGATGCGGCCCGGTTCACCGGGCGTTGAGCAGCCCGATAACACCGTTCACCGGGGTATTCATTAGGCTGCCCTGCATGACAGTTGGTCCTGAAGACCCCGCGCCGAACCCGCACGCCACCGAGGCGGAGGTCCAGGCCGCGTATAGCGACAACAAGCTCGCCCAGGTCCTGTATCACGACTGGGAAGCCGAGACCTACGACGACAAGTGGTCCATCTCCTACGACGAACGCTGCATCGAGTACGCGCGCGGCCGCTTCGACGCCGTCGCCCCGAGCGCCGAGCTGCCCTACGACCGGGCCCTCGAACTCGGCTGCGGCACCGGCTTCTTCCTGCTGAACCTGATGCAGGCGGGCGTCGCCAAGCGCGGCTCGGTCACCGATCTGTCCCCGGGCATGGTCAAGGTCGCCACCCGCAACGGCCAGAACCTGGGCCTGGACGTGGACGGCCGGGTCGCCGACGCCGAGACCATTCCCTACGAGGACGACACCTTCGACCTCGTCGTGGGCCACGCCGTGCTGCACCACATCCCGGATGTGGAGCTGGCGCTCAAGGAGTGCCTGCGCGTGCTGAAGCCGGGCGGCCGGTTCGTGTTCGCGGGTGAGCCGACCACCATCGGCAACCTCTACGCCCGCAAGCTGGGCCAGGTCACCTGGAAGATCACCACCGAGATCACCAAGCTGCCGTTCCTCAGCGACTGGCGTCGCCCGCAGGAGGAGCTCGACGAGTCCTCCCGCGCCGCCGCCCTCGAGGCCGTCGTCGACCTGCACACCTTCGACCCGTCCGATCTCGAGCGCATGGCCCGCAGCGCCGGCGCCGTCGAGGTGCAGGCCAAGACCGAGGAATTCGCCGCCGCCCTGTGGGGCTGGCCGGTGCGCACCTTCGAGGCCGCCGTCCCGGACGAGAAGCTGACCTGGCGCTACCGCATGGCCCAGTACAAGGCGTGGCTGGCGTTCTCGGCCCTCGACGAGAAGGTGCTGCGCCACGTGGTGCCCCGCCAGTTCTTCTACAACGCCATGATCACCGGCGTGAAGCCCGGCGTTTCCGCCAAGTAGGCCGGTCCACGAATCCCCGTGGGCTACGCCTTCTCTCGCGCTGATATCTCCTACCTCGCCAGTCCGGCCGGCGCGGCCGCCCTGGCGGAGGTAGGCGATTTCGCGCTCACCCCCGCCTCGCTCCTCAAGGACCTGGAGCGTCTCCGCCGCGACCACGGTGACCACGCCCCCGCACTCGTGGAAACGGTCCGCCTGCGCCGCCGCGCGACAGCCAAACTCGACGGCGTGGGGGAGTGGCTCTTCACCGACGACGCCCTACAGCAGGCCACCCCGTCGGCCGTAGCTCGCCACCGCGCCCAGCGCTTGGCCGGCCGCACGGTCCACGATGTCACCTGCTCCATCGGCGCGGAATTGGCCGCCCTGGCCGAGGTCTGCCCCGCCGTGATCGGCAGCGACCTCGACGACGTACGTCTCGCGATGGCTCGGCACAATCTCGGTGTGCCGCTGGTGATTTCCCGCTCGGACACCGATGTGATCCACCGCGGGGATGCAAGCGTTGCTGGGCAGGAACGTGGCGTCTCGTCGACGATCGGTAGCGTATCCACTGCGGCGCTCGCCGGGGCGGGGGCGCGAAATGTGGTGCTGGTCAAGGCAGATGCGCTGGTGCCGTGCAGTACAGCTGAGGTCGTGATCGCCGATCCGGCGCGGCGGGCGGATGGGCGGCGGACGCATGATCCGGCGAAGCTGCAGCCGCCGCTGCCGGATCTGCTGGCGGCGTATACCGGACGGGAGCTGGCCGTGAAGTGTGCTCCCGGACTGGATTTCGACAAGCTCGGGTGGGCGGGGGAGATCGAAGTCGTCTCGCTCGACGGGGCGGTGCGGGAAGCCTGCCTGTGGTCACCGGGTTTGGCGGAGCCGGGCGTGACCCGGCGTGCGACCGTGCTCTCGTTCACTGCCGCGCCCTGGACACTCACCGATGCCGATCCAGACGATATCCCCGAGCGTGAGCCGGGGGAGTGGATCATAGACCCGGACGGGGCGGTCGTCCGTGCGGGTCTGGTGCGGCACTACGCCGCGAAACACGGACTGTGGCAGCTGGATCCGCGCATTGCGTACCTGACCGGTGACCGGGTTCCGGAGGGTGTGCGGGGGTTCCGGGTGCTCGATCGGATGGAATTCCGGGAGAAGCCGCTACGGGCCGAGTTGCATCGTCGCGACTGCGGTCCGCTGGAGATCCTCGCGCGTGGGGTCGATATCGACCCGGATGCGCTCCGTGCCCGGCTCAAACCGCGAGGCTCCCAGCCACATACGCTGGTCGTCACCCGGATCGGCCGGGCGGCAACGGTTTTCCTCTGCGCCACGCCCTGACGCGGCGTCTCCGCCCCGGTAGCTCGCGCCGTTTCAGCCCTGATAGCTGACGCGGGTGGGCCGCATGACGAGGACGACGCGGTGCGGATGGTCGCCGACCGGCTTGTCGTAGGCCAGGCCGTACCGCTGCGCCAGGACGTCGAAGAACTCGCCCTCGGGGTCGGCGTCGATGCGCTCGATGACGCCGCGCACCTCGAGGTAGCGGTAGGGGGCCTCGGGATCGTTGATGCTCACCGCCACGTGCGGGTCGCGAGACGTATTGCGGTGCTTGGCGCGAGTGGTGGTCGTGGTGAAGCGCAGCAACTCACCGTCCCAGATCTGCCAGACCGGGGTGACCTGCGGGGTGCCGTCCGGATTCAGGGTGGCCAGGTGCGCGAACAGCGGGCGGGTCAGCAGGTCGGTGTACTTCTCGGGAATGACGGGGTGGGTCACGGTGTGCTCCTTCAGAGTTGGGAGATCTCGACGATGCGGAAGCCGGCGGGGACGCCGTCGCCGTAGGGGCCGTTCTTGTCGAACTGGGAGACCGTGACCAGCGCGTGGCCGCCGGTGTGCACGATCGAGGTGGGGATGTCGAGCGCGGGGTCGATGACGCGGTGCTGCAGTTCGGCTTTCGCGCCGTCGTCGCCGAGCCGCCAGCGGGACACGGCGTTCCCCTTGTTGTGCACCACCCACAGGGTGTCGCCGCGCAGTTCCAGGCCGTCGCCGTCGAGCGCGTCACCGCCGGTGCGCTCGATCCGTTGCACGGTCGGTTGCGGTCCGGTCGAGACCCGGTAGAGGTCGCCGTTGGTCATGTCGACCACGATCAGATACCGGCCCGCGTCGTCGGCGGCAATGCCGTTGAGGGTCATGGGATTCCGCGCGGCCGGGGCCTTGGCCGCGCCGAGGTCGAGGTAGACCCGCAGTTCGCCGCCGTGTCCGTCGTGCGCGCGTGCGTCGGCGAGCTGGTCCGGTCCGATGCGGTAGACCACGTTCCGCACGCTGTCGGTGACGTAGACGCTGCCGTCCGGGGTGATGGCCAGATCATTGACGAACGGCTGCCCGGCGGCCGGGACGTCGAAGCGGGCCAGCAGGGCGCGAGTCCCGGTGTCGTACACCGTGATTCCCGCGGTGTGGTCGATCACCCAGAGCCGCCCGGCGGCATCGACCTTCACGCCGTTGGCGGTGCGGCGTCCGTCCGCGCCCGCGGCCAGGAAGGTCTCGGCCGCGGTCGTGCCCGGCGTGGCCCGGTAGATCGCGCCGGTCAGGAACGAGCTCGCGTACACGTCGCCGGTACGCGGATCGACGGTGATGCTCTCCGGATACGCGCGCTCGGGCAGGTCGTACGCGGTGGTGATGCGGTCGGGCGCCGGTGCGTTGGGGTCGGGCGCGGCGCCCGGCGTCGCCGCGTCTCCGGTGCTGCACGCCGCCGACGCCAGCAGCAGTGCCGCCGTCACCGCGGGCGCGGCCCAGCGGCGAATCGGGTGGGACATGGTTCGTGCCTTTCGATCCCGGTGGATAGAGATGACATCTGAGTGCGAGAGCGAAGATAGATTAGAACTCTAATGATCGTCAAGGCTCGAACAACTGCATGAGCTATCATGCCGAGGTGACGTCGATGCCGGTCGAAGAACGCCTGGGGACCTTCATCAAGCGTGCCGAACAGGCGCTGATGGGTGCGAAGAACGCCGCCCTCAAACCCGCGGGCGTGACGATTCCGCAGTACGCGGCCCTCTACGTGCTGAGTGAGAACCCGGGCATTTCGGCGGCCGAGCTGGCCCGGCGCTGCGGCGTCACGCCGCCCACCATGAACACGGTGCTCACCAATCTGCGCGAGCGCGGCCTCATCGAGCGCACACCGCACGCCTGGCACCGCAATGTGCTCGAGACCCGGCTCACCGAGGAGGGCCGCGCCGTCATGCACGCCGCCGACAAGCGGGCGGTCCCGGTCGAACGCGCGCTGGCCGCGGAGTTCACCGACGCCGAGCGGGAGGCGCTCATGTCCATGCTCGAGCGCGCGGCCACCCTGCTCGATTCGGTGCGGCCGGACTGATCGCTAACCGTCGCTGACGGCGCCGAAGTCGGCGACGAATCTGGTGAGCAGCCGGGCGAATTCGGTGCGGTCGCGCTCGCCCCACGCCGCGGTCGCCTCGGCGAAGACGGCCTGGCGGTTGGTGTGGGCGCGGCTCAGTGCGGTCTGTGCGGCGGGCGTCAGGTGCAGGTGGATGCGGCGCGCGTCGTGCTGGTCGGCGCGGCGTTCCAGCAGGCCCTCGGTGACCGCGCGCGCCACCAGGCGGCTGGCGCGGGGCTGATCCACGCCCAGCGCGGTCGCGATGTCGGTGACGGTCGCCTCCCCGTCGCGCGCCTCGACCGCGTCGAGCACGCCGAAGAGGGTCGGATCGACGGCCGGTCCGCCCCCGCGGGCCGCGAATCTATTGAGCGCACGCCGGGTCTGGCTGCGCCGGATGGCCACCATGGCGCGCTCGATGGCGACGATCGCGGGGTCGTTGTCCTTCACCCTTGCCATCGTACAATTCCTTGCTAAAGTACATATATATGTAATGTGACAACTGATTGGAGAATGCCATGACCGACACCCCGAAGCCGATCGGCTACTGGTTCAAGCACATCGACAAGACCCTCGAAGAGAACTTCGCCGCCCTGCTCGCCACCGAGGGCCTGCTGCGCCGCCACTGGCAGATCATGCACACCCTCTCCGGTGGCGCACTCGACGCGACCGGGCTCGATGTAGCCCTCTCGCCGTTCCTGAACGCCCAGGACCCTACGGCCGCACCCTATGTCGGCACACTGCTCGACCGCGGCTGGGTCGTTCGCGATGCCGCGGGTACCTACGCCCTCACCCTCGAGGGCATCGCCGCGCACGCGAAACTGCTGGAGCGCATCGGGATTCAACGCACGGCGGCGACCGAGGGCCTCAGCGCCGACGACTACCGCACGCTGCTCGATCTGCTGCAGCGCGTCTCGGCGAATGTCGACGCGTTCGCGCTGACCTTGCGGTAGCCGGCGCCCGTCACGGGTGCGGCGGCACCCGCTCGACCCGGGTCCAGCCCTTCCAGCCCCGCTCTGCCAGCATCGCCATGAGCCGTTCGGCGACCGGTGAGGTCTCGAGCATGGTCGTGTCCAGCAGGTCGACGAATTGATCGTCCATCACGTCGGTGAGCTTGCCGCCGACCCGGCCGGCATCCGCCTCGCCCGCTGCCATGGCGCGAATCAGCAAGCGCTCCAGGATGTCGGCGACCTCGACGATTCGTGAGTCGTCCGCCGACCAGTCGAGCGCACCACTGACCAGCTGATAGAGCCGCACCATGTCGGGGTTGTCCAGCTCCTCGTGCTTCTTGGCGATCACGGCGTCGATGAGGTCCGGCACCTGGGCGGCGATCATGATCCAGCCGTCCCGTTCCAGCTCGATGTACCGCTCCTCGACGCCGAGACCCCGCAGCCGATCGAGGTAGTCCACCACGCTCTGCGGCAACGCCAGCTGCTCGCCCGCGGCCAGCTTGGCCAGCCGTTCGCGAGTGCCCTGCAACCGCCGGATCTCGGCGCGCAACTCCTTGTCGATCGCCCGGACGCTCGCGGCGAACTCCTCCGGGTCGGCCTCGAGGAGCTCCTGCACCCGCGCCAGCGGCACCCCCGCGGCGGCGAGGGCGTGGATCCGGATCAGCCGCACCACCGCGGCCGCGTCGTAGGTCCGGTAGCCGGAGTGGTCGCGCTCCGGCTCCGGCAGCAGCCCGATGCGGTGGTAGTGGCGCACCGCCCGCACCGTCACCCCCGCGTAGGCCGCCAGCCTGCTGATGGTGAGCATGGCTTCAGACTGCCTCAGGCAATCTTCCGGCGGTAGGTGATCATCGCGAATCCATAGGCCACGACCAGGATTCCGACGCACCAGGCCAATGCCGTCCAGACCTGGTCGCCGACCGGCCGCTGGGCGAACAGGTCGCGGATCGTATCGACGATCGACGTCACCGGCTGGTGTTCGGCGAACCAGCGCACCGGCGCGGGCATGCCCGCGGTGGGCACGAAGGCCGAGCTCACGAACGGCAGGAAGATGAGCGGGTAGGAGAATGCGCCCGCACCCTCGACCGACCCCGCCGACAGGCCCGGGATCACCGCGAGCCAGGTCAACGCCAGGGTGAACAGGATCAGGATCCCGGCGACCGCGAGCCACGCCGCCACTCCGGCGCCCGAGCGGAAACCGATGAGCAGCGCCATGCCCACCACGATCACGAGCGAGATCAGATTGGCGATCAGCGACGTCAGCACATGCGCCCACAGCACACCCGACCGCGCGATCGGCATCGACTGGAAGCGCTCGAAGATCCCGCTCTTGATATCTGTGAACAGCCGGAACGCGGTGTAGGAGATACCCGATGCGATCGTGATGAGCAGGATGCCGGGCAGCATGTAGTCCACGTACTTTTCCGAGTCCGTGGCGATCGCACCGCCGAACACGTAGACGAACAGCAGCATCATGGCGATCGGCACGATCGCGGTGGTGATGATGGCGTCGGGGCTGCGGGTGACATGGCGCAGGGTCCGGCCCGTGAGTGCGGCGGTATCACCGAAGAAGTAGGAGGGCATCGTCTTTCCTAGGGGTTCGTGTCAGCGACGGAGTGCGCGCCGGCGACGTCGCTCTCGGGGGCGTCGCCGATGATCGCGAGGAAGATTTGCTCGAGCGTCGGCCGCTTCTCGACGTACTCGACGGTGGCGGGCGGGAGCAGTCGCTCGAGTTCGCCGAGCGCGCCGTTCGCGATGATCCGGCCCCGGTGCAGGATCGCGATCCGGTCGGCCAATTGTTCGGCCTCGTCGAGGTATTGGGTGGTGAGCAGTACCGTCGTGCCGTGGCCGGCGAGCTCCTCGATCGTCTGCCACACCTCGAGGCGCGCCTCCGGATCGAGTCCGGTCGTCGGCTCGTCCAGGAAGATCACCGGCGGATTCCCGATGAGGCTCATGGCGATATCCAGGCGGCGGCGCATCCCACCCGAATAGGTGGACACCTTCCGCGCACCGGCGTCGGTCAGCGAGAAACGTGCGAGCAGGTCATCCGCGATCGCGCCGGGTTGCGCGAGGTGGCGCAGCCGGGCGACGAGCACGAGATTCTCCCGCCCGCTGAGGATCTCGTCGACGGCCGCGAACTGCCCGGTGAGGCTGAAGGATTCGCGCACTTCGGCCGGTTGGGTGGCGACGTCGAAGCCGTTCACGCCGACCGTTCCCGCATCGGCCTTCAGCAGCGTGGCCAGGATCCGCACGGTGGTGGTCTTGCCCGACCCGTTGGAGCCGAGCAGCGCGAAGATGCTGCCCCGCTCCACGTCGAAATCCACGCCCCGCAGCACTTCGAGCTGTCCGTACGACTTCTCGAGACCCCGCACCCGGATGGCCGGGGCGTGGGCCGTTTCGGCCGTCATCATCGTTCTTCTCCATCCCGGAGCTGTTCCGGTCGTTCCGGGAGGCTCCTGGCACCAGGATGGAGGGTTGACCCAGCGTCAGGGTCAAGCCGGACACGGTGTCACTTCTCGGGTTTGAAGACGAACAGCTCGCCGATGCGGGTGGTCACCACGACCTCGCCCTGATCGCCCACGGCGGTGGCCACGGTCGTGCCCTCCGCGCCGGGCAGCTCGTTCGACTGCACCGTGGCGCCGGTCTTCGTGTCGAAGGTGACCAGCGTCAGCTTGTCGCCGATCGGCGCGACCGTGTACCCGGTCCCGCCCGCCGTCTGTACCGGCCGTCCGCGCAGCTCCAGATCCTTACGCTCCCAGACGATCTCGGCGCTGCTCCCCCGATCGCGCAGCGCGACCAGATGCCCCTCGTCGCCGGCGGGGACCAGCAGTCCGTCGGCCACCGAGATGCCGCCGCGCGCCGGGAAACCCAGATCCTGCACCCATTTGGTGTGCCCGGTGGCGGCGTCCACGGCCATCAGCCGGTTGGTGTTGTCGCCGACGTACACCGTGGACCCGTCGGCCGACAGCGCCGGGCTGGTGGCGCTGCCCTGTTCGAGCAGCTGCGCGGTCCAGTCGACGTGAACGTCCTTGCCGCCGTAGGTGAGTGCGATCAGTGCGGCCGCCTTGTCGCCCGGCTTCCACACCGTCGCGTAGAAACGCCCCGACTTCTGGTCCACCGCCGACACATTCGCGATCGGGCACTGCGGCCCGCCGGTCGCGCAGTCCTCCAGGCCCTGCCGGTCCGGCGGCCGGCTCAGCGACGGGTTGGTCAGGAAGTCGGGCTCGCCGAGCAGCTGGAAGGTGGACACCTGCCGATCGCCGGTCTGCCGGCTGAGCACGTCCACCTGCCCGGACTGGGTCACCGACAGGACATTTCCGTCACCGGTGAACTGCACCGACACCGGTGTCCCGGCGGCCTGGGTGCGCCAGCGCGGCTGCCCGAGATTGTTGAAGGAGTTCACCGCGCCGTCGTCACCGACGTACACATTGCCGATGCCGTCCACCGCGGAGCCGCCGTCGACGGCGCTGGGGCCCATCGGATTGCAGAACCGCTTGCGCCCGGTCGGCATCTGGAACGAGACGATATTGCAGGCATTGGCGCGGGTGGTGACGTACAGCTGCCCGTCGCCGCCGATGGTCACCGGCTGCGCGACCGGACCGCCCACGGGCCGAGACCAATTCAGCGCCAGCTTCCGCGACCCGGTGACCGGACTCGACCCGCTGTTGTGCGCGTCGCGGAAGGCCAGCGGCCACCCCTTGCCCGGGCCTACGCCGATATCGTCGACCTTGGTGCTGCCGTACGCGCACGCGGTCAGTGTGAACAGCCCGGCGCTCGCCAGAGCCAGCACCTTCGCCCCGGTGCGGGTGCGTCGTTCACGTCCGGTCCGCCGCCTGCCGTTTCGCACCTGCTGGTGTCCCTTCTGCCAGTACGGAAGTCTGTAGTTTCTCGCCGGGCCGCTACAGCCGGAGCACAGCCTACTTTCACGCCCTGTGAAGGGGGCGGATACCCTCGTTGAAACGACCGGTGAACACAGGGAGTAGTTCGTGACGAGCATGTGGGGCGCACCGTTGCGCTCGCGTTGGCGGGGGTCGCGCCGCCGTGATCCGGAGCAGGCGCGTTTCCTCACCCCTGCGTCCCTCAAGTGGGTTCTCGCCAATCGCGCCTACACGCCCTGGTATCTGGTGCGCTACTACCGGCTGTTCAAGTTCAAGATGGCCAATCCGCACGTGGTGTTGCGCGGCATGGTCTTCCTGGGCCGCAGGGTCGAAATCCACGCCACCCCGGAACTGGGCCGGCTGGAGATCGGCCGCTGGGTGCACATCGGCGACGGTAATGCCATTCGCTGCCACGAGGGTTCGCTGCGCATCGGCGACAAGGTGGTGTTCGGCAAGGACAATGTCGTCAACACCTACCTCGATATCGAGATCGGCGAATCCACCCTGGTCGCCGACTGGTGCTACATCTGCGACTTCGACCATGTCACCGACGACATCAACCTGCCCATCAAGGACCAGGGCATCGTGAAGTCCCCGGTGCGCATCGGCCCCGACACCTGGATCGCCGCCAAGGTCACCGTGCTGCGCTCCACCCGGGTCGGCCGCGGCTGCGTGCTCGGCGCCCACGCCGTGGTCAAGGGCGACGTCCCCGACTACTCCATCGCCGTCGGCGCCCCCGCCAAGGTGGTCAAGAACCGCAAGGACGCCTGGGACTCCGCCGCCGAGAAGCGCGCCGCCCACCTGGCCGCTCTCGCCGACATCGAACGCAAGAAGAGCGGCGCCACCGCGTCCTGACAAATCACCGCCTGACCCATCACCGCACAGAGGCCGGGCCGCGATGCCCGGCCTTTGTCATGCCCGCCCGGTACGTTCAGGCGCATGCACCGCTACGCCGCCTTTCTGCGCGGGATCATGCCCACCAACCCCAATATGCGCAGTGAGAAACTGCGCGGCGTCTTCGAGGGCCTCGGCTTCGAGAAGGTGAGCACCCTGCTCACCAGCGGCAATGTCGTCTTCCGGTCCGACGACTCGGATGTCCCGGCCCTGGAAGCCAAGATCCAGCAGGCCCTCAACTCCGAACTGGGCATCCCCGGCGGCACCCTGATTCGGACCCACGCCCAGCTCCAGGCCCTCGTCGACTCCGACCCCTTCGCTGGCCTCACCCACGGCCGCGAGACCTACCTGACGGTCACCTTCATCCGCGACATCCCGAAGTCCCTCCCCGAATTCCCCGAGGGCGAATCCACTGTCCGCCTCGTCCGCTTCGACAAGCCCTGCCGCGCCCTGCTCTCGGTCATCGACAACACCGACCCCAGCACCACGGGTTTCATGGCCGTCGTCCAGAAGGCCTACGGCAAGGAGATCACCACCCGGACCTTCCTGACGGTCCAGAAGGCCCTCAAAAAGATGGACGCCTAGCGCATTTCGGCCTGCGGGCCGTCGTGGGGCGCGATACCGTGGGCCGGTGACCCTCGGATTTCGAGCTGTGCTGACCGGTGTGGCGTCCGTCGCGCTGGTGGGATCGCTCGCCGCGAATGCTCATGCGACGCCGTCCAGTGGCATCAGCGCGGTAATCCTCTCGCAGACCACCATCGGCGGCATGGACTACATTCTGCGCGAAATCACCGTGGCGCCAGGCGGTTCCACCGGGTGGCATTACCACGATGGGACGTTGTACGCGCTGGTGCGGCAGGGCGAGCTGAGCCATTACGGGTCGGACTGCGTGGTGGATCAGACCGGCGGGCCGGGTACCACGTTCGTGGAGCGGGCCGGGGCGGGGAATGTGCATCTCGAACGGAATCTGGGCACCGAGCCGCAGATCCTCGATGTGCTGTACGTCCTGCCCGCGGGCAGTCCGCTGTCCGAGGATGCGCCGAATCCGGGCTGCCCGTTCGACTGACCGGCTGCCGGGGTCGAGCGTCCGCTGACCCCGAATTAGAACTCGTTCCAATTCGGGGCGCAGGGATGTCCCAGGTGAATTCGAGCCGAGCGGCTCAGTACGGCTGGTTCGGGTCGCGTTCGGGGAGTGGGCGTTCCGCGATGACGGGACGGCCCAGGGGAGTGCGGACGCGGCGCTTGGCGGATTGGTAGACGAGGGCGGTTTCCTCGGCAACGACATCCCAGGCGAAGTCGGCGGTCAATCGTTCGCGAGCGGACCAGGCGCGATCCTGAGCGGCAGCCGGGTCGTCCAGCACCGAGATCACCGCGTCCGCAACGCCGTTCACGTCGGCCGGTTCGAACGAGGCGCCGGTGACGCCGTCGGTGACCAGGTCGCCGAGCCCACCGGCGGTGGAGGTGACCAGCGGGGTGCCCGCAGCCGCCGCCTCCAGCGCGACGATGCCGAAGGGCTCGTAGCGGCTGGGCAGCACGATGGCATCGGCGCTGTGCAGCCAGCCGAGCAGATCGGTGTGGTCGAGCTTGCCGACGAAGTTGACCGCGCGCGCCACCCGGTGCGCGCGGGCCCGCTCACGCAGCCAATCGAATTGGGTGCCGATACCGGCCACCGTCAGGGTCGTGCCCGGGTGCGCCTTGCGGATGCGCGGCAGCGCGGCAATCGCGTCCTGGATGCCCTTCTCGTATTCCAGCCGGCCCACGTACAGCAGCCGCGGCGGACCGGAGCGGGGCGCGCGCTCACGGAAGGTCCACGCGCCCACGTCGATACCGTTGCGGATCACCGTCATCGGCACCCGCTCGGCGCCGTAGAGCCGGTGCACCTCGTCCTTCATGGACTCCGAACAGGTGATGAGCGCGTCGGATTCGTGCGCCAGCCACCACTCCACCGAGTGCACCTGCCGATTCACCCGTCCCGACACCCAGCCGCTGTGCCGGCCCGCCTCGGTGGCGTGAATGGTGGAAACCAGTGGCACGTCGTAATACTCGGCCAGCGTGATGGCCGGGTGCGCGACCAGCCAGTCGTGCGCGTGCACCACGTCCGGTGTCCAGCCCTCGCCGATGCCGGGCTTGTTCAGCGCGATGCCGGCTCGCACCATGGCGTGGCCCATGGCCAGCGTCCAGGCCAGCATGTCCTCGCCGAAATCGAAGGACGGCGGATCCTCGGCGACCGCCACCACCAGCACGCCCTCCTCGATGAAGGAGTGCGTCGGGTGGGTGGTGGCGTCGGTGCCCATCGGACGGCGCGCCAGCACGACGACTTCGTGCCCGGCCGCGGCCAGTTCGACGGCGAGGTGATGCACGTGGCGGCCCAGCCCACCGACTACGACGGGTGGGTACTCCCACGACACCATCAAGATCTTCATGCGGGTCCTTCTGAAGCGGGGCCGAGCCTGCGCGCATCGAGCGCGGGGAAGAGTCCGTCGGCCGCGTACCATCCTGCCGCCAACTGCCCCGCTTTGGCGAGTTGCCCGGCCGCCACCGCCGCGGCGATCTCGCGCACGGCGTGGGCGTGTTCATGGGCGCGGTCACGCGCGTATCCGGCCGCGGAATCCTTGGACACCATGAACGCCCAGTCGCTGGAGACGGCGAGGATCGCCTCCCGCAGCAGCTGGTCGGCAACCGTGTCGCGGAGCCCGAATCGGTCATTGTGCATCGATCCGGCGTCCACCCGCATCTTGTCGAGGGTGTCCAGGGCCAGCCGCACCACCTCGGCGTTGAGCTCGACCAGATCGGCGACCTGGTCCCCGGCCCACACCCGCCAGTCCTTGCCCGAACCCCAGGAGGAGTCGGCCAATTCGACGCGTTCGCCCACGTAACCACGGGCCCGCGCATCGGCGAGCGTGCCGACGGTGACCCCCGCCTCGGGCAGTGCGCGCAGCACCTGTTCGAGCCACTGCGGGCCCTCGTGCCACCAGTGCCCGAACAGTTCGGTGTCGAACGCGGCCACCACCAGGGCCGGGCGACCGATCCGTTCCGACTCCGAGATCAGCCGCTCCCGCACGGTCGCCACGAAGTCCGCGACGTCCTTCTCGATGGCCACGGCGGCGAGTTCGGGATCGTAGGGGGCCTTGTCGGGGCCCGCGACGGTCTTGCCGGTGACGCGCGCCGGTTTCAGTCCGGTGGCGTGATCGTAGTGATGGAAATCACGGTAGAAGGGCTGCCCCGGGTACCCGGATTTCGGCGACCACACCCGGTAGCTGACCGTCAGGTCGCGGCCGAAGGCCACCACATCCGAATCCCACACCGGCCGCCCGAGCGTGGTGTCGCCGCGCAGCGCGGGACCGTCCACCATGAAGTGCGAGATGCCGACCTTGTCGTAGGTCCGTTCCATCCCGGGCGTGAACCCGCACTCGGGGGCCCAGATGCCGGAGGGCGTGTGCCCCCATCGGGCCCGCGCGTCCGCCAGCCCCTCGGTCAGTTCGTACTCGCGCAGCCGCGGATCCAGCAGCGGCTGGAACGGATGCGACAGCGGCCCGCCCAGCAATTCGATGGCCTCGGCGTCGATGAGCTCGCGCCACACCGGCGAGGCCCCGTGCATCCAGCGCGTCTCGAAATCGTCGAGAGCCGTTGCGGCGAGCCGGTGTTCGTGCCCGCCGAGCGCGGTATTGCCCGCCATGGACGCCTCGTCGGCGCGCAGCCGCCAGTTGCCCAGCCAGTGGTGCATGCCTTTCAGGCAGTGCGGATCATCCAGCTGCGCCGCCAGCACCGGCGTGATCCCCAGGCTGATCAGGTGCGAACGGCCCTCTGCCGCAAGGGTTCTCAGCACCTTCGCCACGGGCAGGTAGGACGCCGCCCACGACTGGTACAGCCATTCCTCGCCGACCGGCCAGCGCCCGTGATGGGCCAGCCACGGCAGATGTGAGTGCAGGACCAGCGTGAACTGGCCCGGCACCGGGGAAAGCTGGTCACTCACGGCTTCACCGCGATGGCCAGCAGATCCAGGCTGGCGTCGATATCCCGCTCGGTGTCGGCGACCAGTTCGAAATCGTCGATGCGCACGGCCGCCACGTCCGCCGCCAGCTCCGCCGGCCACGGCTCGCCCGCCAGCGCCCGCTCGATCTGCGCGTCGATGATCGACCCGCCCCACTTCGCGTCCAGCGCTACGAGTTCGGGCCCGTGGAAGATGCCCGCCATCAGTTCCACGGTGAAACCGGCCTCGACGAGAAGTTCGGTCATCTCGGCGGCATTCAGCTCACGCGTGTGGAAAGGGTTGAGCGGCGTATCGCGCCCGGGGGAGAAGGTGATCCGGTTGGGGGTGGAGATCAGCAGCCTGCCGCCGGGCCGCAGCACCCGCAGGCATTCGCGCAGGAACTGGGCCTGGTCCCAAAGGTGCTCGATCACTTGGAAGTTCACCACGATGTCGACCGAGGCGTCGTCGAGCGGCAGCGCGGCCAGATTGCCCTGCACCATCCGCACCCGCGGGTACTTGGCGCGCACGTGCGCGACCGCGCCGTCGTCGTAGTCCAGGCCGGTGACCTGCGCGGCGACGTCGGCGATCATATTGGCGCCGTAGCCTTCTCCGCTGCCGGCCTCGAGCACGATCTTGCCCGCGCAGTGCTCCAGCATGCGCACGTAGGCGATCTCGTGCCGCCGGAACCAGTAGTTCTCCTCGGCGATGCCGGGCACCGTCCGCTCACCGGTCAAAGGCAAGGGATCGGTGGGGTTTTCAACAGGACTCACGGCCTCGCTCATTGCTCCGACGTTAGCGGTTGTCCATATCACACCCGCGACCGGATCAGCCGATGCAGAAAGTCACACGCTAAGTTACCCACGAGTAACTTAACGTAGGGTAATCTCCCGGACGAGCTACTTGTGGACGTACGTGACGAACTCGTGCGACCGCCACACCCAGTGCCACCAGAACAGGAGGTCGACGAAGACCAATGCCGAACATCGTCGTACTGATCAAGCAGGTTCCCGACACCTGGTCCGAGCGCAAGCTGACCAGCGGTGACTACACCCTCGACCGCGAGGCCGCCGACGCCATCCTCGATGAGATCAACGAGCGCGCCGTCGAGGAGGCGCTGTTGATCAAGGAGGCGCAGGGCGGCGAGGTCACCGTGCTGGCCGCAGGCCCCGATCGGGCCACCGAGGCCATCCGCAAGGCCCTGTCCATGGGCGCGGACAAGGCCATCCACATCAACGACCCGGCCATCCACGGCTCCGACGCCGTGCAGACCGCCTACATCCTGGCCGCCGCGCTGGGCCAGATCGAGGGCATCGAGCTGGTCATCGCGGGCAACGAGGCCACCGACGGTCGCGCCGGTGCGGTTCCGGCCATCATCGCCGAGTACCTGGGCCTGCCGCAGCTGACCCACCTGCGCAAGCTGACCGTCGACGGTGAGCGCATCGCCGGCGAGCGGGAGACCGACGAGGGCGTGTTCAAGCTCGAGGCCACTCTTCCGGCCATCGTCTCGGTCACCGAGAAGATCAACGAGCCGCGCTTCCCGTCCTTCAAGGGCATCATGGCCGCCAAGAAGAAGGAAGTTCAGACCTTCACCCTGGCGGATCTGGGCGTCGACCCGGAGACCGTGGGCGTTGCGAACGCCGGCACCCAGGTGACCGGTGTGACCCCGAAGCCGGCGCGCACGGCGGGCGAGAAGATCGTCGACGAGGGCGAGGGCGGCAACCAGATCGCCACCTACCTGGTCGGCCAGAAGATCATCTAAAGCCCCCGAGCCCAACGACTTTCAGGAGATAGAAAAATGGCAGAAGTTCTGGTGCTCGTGGAGCACGCTGACGGTGCGCCCAAGAAGGTGACCACCGAACTCCTCACCGCCGCCCGCTCGCTCGGCACCCCGGCAGCCGTCGTGGTCGGCCCGGCCGGCACCGCCGACAAGCTGGGCGACGCCCTGGCCGCCGCCGGCGCCGAGAAGATCTACGTCGCCGAGGGCGACGACGCCGAGGGCTTCCTCGTCACTCCCAAGGTCGACGTGCTTGCCGGCCTGTCCGAGTCCGCCGCCCCGGCCGCGATCCTGGTCGCCGCCACCGCGGAGGGCAAGGAGGTGTCGGGTCGCCTGGCCGCCCGCATCGGTTCCGGTCTGCTCATCGACGCCATTGCCGTGAACGATGACGGCTCGGTGCAGCACTCCATCTTCGGTGGCGCGTTCACCGTGGACGCCAAGGCCACCGGCGACGTGCCGGTGATCTCGGTGCGCCCGGGCGCCGTCGAGGCCGCCCCGCAGGCCGCCGCCGGCGAGAAGGTCGCCGTCGAGCTGCCCGCGCAGGAAGAGGGCGTCGTCAAGGTCGTCTCGCGTGAGCCGAACGTGGGCGGCGACCGCCCCGAGCTCACCGAGGCCGCGATCGTGGTCTCCGGTGGCCGTGGTGTCGGTTCCGCCGACAACTTCGGCAAGGTCGTCGAGCCGCTGGCCGACGCCCTCGGTGCCGCCGTCGGTGCGTCCCGTGCCGCCGTCGACTCCGGCTACTACCCGGGCCAGTTCCAGGTCGGTCAGACCGGTAAGACGGTCTCCCCGCAGCTGTACATCGCCCTCGGCATCTCCGGCGCCATCCAGCACCGCGCCGGCATGCAGACCTCGAAGACCATCGTGGCCGTCAACAAGGACGAAGAGGCCCCGATCTTCGAGATCTCGGACTACGGCATCGTCGGCGACCTGTTCAACGTCGCTCCGCAGCTGACCGAGGCCGTGAAGGCCCACAAGGGCTGAACACCCCTGCGGTAACCCGCAATCGACTGTCCCCCGGCCCGAACGGCCGGGGGACAGTTTGCGTTCGTGCCCAAAGGTATCAGGGGCTCCGATTGATAGCGTTCATGTGCGTCCTGCTTCCCTGCCCCATGGACAACGCGGGGCCCGGCCCATCGGGTGAGGTGGGGCGTGCGTCGTAAAGTGGCACGGTGCTTGGGCGATTCGATCCTCGGCGTCGGCGGGCTGAGCCGGTCGCGCCGGAGAAGGCCGATGCGGCAGACGATGTCGAGCTGACCGATATCGTCGTGGCCTTGCATTTCGATTTGGCCGAATGGCTGGGGTCGGATGCGCCGCCGAAGGTGTTCGACCGGATCTCCGGCGCGCTCGACGAGGGCTTCACCTCGGTGGTGACAACCGGGCAGGCGGTGGATCGGGAGACGTTCCTGGCGGGGATCTGGTTGGCCCGGAATGTGCTGGCGGGGGTGGAGATCGAGGTCTCCGAGGTCACGGAGATCGCCCGCAGCGGGCAGCTGATCGTGGTCCGCTTCGACGCGGAGAACCGCATCGGTGCGGTGAAGACCGGCAGACGCACGGTGACGGCCGTCCTGGTGACAGACGGACGAACCTACCTGTGGCGCACCGTGCATGAGACCCCGGTTCCCGAAACCGTCCAGCCCATCACCACGGAGCCACCTGCTGGTGCGCCGCCCGAGCGGGCCGAAACCGTCGACGACGAGCCGGCCGAGGGCTCAGCCGTAGAGGCGGGCGGCGATGTGGCCGTCGGGGCGGATGAGCAGAGCGGTGGTGGGGGAGAGCCCGCAGACGTCGCGGAGGGATTGGGGGAGTTGGGATCCGGTGAGAAGGATGTGGCCGGGCCCGACCAGATCGAGAGTGGAGCGGCCGTCGGCGAGCCAGGCGTGCGGGAGACGCTCGCCGACATTCGCCGAAGGGGCGTAGCCGTCGGTGGTGAGTGTCGTGCCGGTGTCGCGGTAGGCGGTGCCCAGCAGAAGTTCGTCGTCGATGCGGTAGCTCGAGCGATTGCCGGCATTCACGATGGAGATGTCGATGACCTGGCGGGCCACGGGGCGGCGCTCGAATTCGTAGGTGTCGAGCAGGGATTCGGGCGCCGCGCGGGTGAGAACCGCGGCCAGCTTCCACGCGAGATTGTCGGCGTCGCCGATGCCCACGTTCATCCCGTGCCCGCCGGTGGGCGGGACGGCGTGCGCAGCGTCTCCGGCCAGCATCACGCGGCCCGACCGATAGCTGTCCGCGAGCCGCGCATCCATACGCCAGGTGGCGGTGTTGCGGACGATCACGTCCAGATCGGGTATGCCGGTGCCGGAACGAATCTGGGCAACCAAGTCGATATCGCCGGGCCGTCTGCCGTTCAGCGGATGCTGGTAGATCCAATGCCGGTCATTGTCAATCGCCAGGAACCCGCCACCGCCGGTGAGGAAGTAGGAGGTGCTGGCGCGATCGGCCACCACCGGGCCCAGCGGTGCTTCGAATCGGACGCTGAGAAATTCGTTCAGGCCGGTCGGCCCCGTCATCGTGATGCCGCTGCCGCTGCGGACGGTGCTGTGCGCGCCATCGCAGCCGATCAGCCAATCCGCCTGCAGCACTGACTCTGCACCGGTCCGCTCCTCGCGAATCGTGGCGGTGACTCCGGAACCGGTCTGCTCGTAGGACATCAGTCGGACGCCCAGTCGCACCGATTCGCCCGCGCGAGCGGACAGCACGCGTTCCAGCGCGTTTTGGGAACAGGTGAGACCGGGTGCGGACGTATGGCCGGCGTTCTCCGAAACCGGCAGCGTGCGAACGTGATCCGGATCGTTGAGCGTCCGCCCCCGGAAGAAGGCGACATGGTCGGCGGGCAGTCCGGCCGCGCGGATCTCCGCCTCGAGCCCCAGCCGCCGGAAGATCTCCATCGAGCGGGCCGAGATGCCGCGCGCCTTGGGGTGCGGCGACGGCTCGACGCGAGCCTCGATGACCCGGTGATCGATTCCCATCCGCGACAACAGGATCGACAGGGTCAGCCCGACAGGCCCGCCGCCGATCACCAGGACCGAGGTGCGCATCATCCTCCTGTAACGCCAATTGATTCTATTGACGTTACGCTGCAGAGGTGGCGGATGACCAGAACCCGAGAGGGCTGTACTTCCTGGCCGACCTGGCGAACGCCGTGCGGGCCGGAAGCGGGGACCGGGACGTGCGGCGAATCCTGCGCGAGCACCGAGCCCCCGAGCGCTACCGCACCGCCGAACCGGCCGAGATCCGCCCTGCGGCCGCTCGCATCGCCGACATTCTCGAGCTCACCGATCCCGATGACGCGGCGCGGGAGATCAATGCCCTCCTGGCCGACTATCCGGCGCGCCCGCTACTCGTCCAATTCCCCGGCCGCCCTTGGTCCATGCATTCGCGCCCGCCCGAGGACGCCGACCCCGAATACTGGCTGCTGGCCAAGGCGGCGCTGGCGCTGGGCCTGTGGTTGAGCGACCGCGGCCGATGCGCGTGGGGCCGGTGCGCCGCCACCGCCTGCGGCCGCTTCTTCATCGACACCGGGCGGCGGCAACCTCAGAAGTACTGCGGAACCACCTGTGCCACCAGAACCAGGGTGGCCGCGCACCGGCAACGGTCCGGCAGGATGGACTGATGCCGATCTCGTTGCCGCCGAAGGTGGCGGAGACCATCGCGGAGAGTTTCGGGGAACGGGGGCCGCTGTGGCTGGCCGCGCTGCCCGGGGTGGTGGACACATTGTGCGCGGCTTGGGGGTTGGAGGTCATCGGGGAGAGCTTCGGGGGTGGGACACATTCGTGGGTCGCGCCGGCGCGGCGGGCCGCCGGGTCGGTCGCGGTGCTCAAGGTGCCGGTGGTCGACGAGGAGAACTACGGGGAGCCGACCGGGCTGTACTGCTATGGCGGGGATGGGGCGGTGCGGTTGTTCGAGTTCGATCCGGGGACGGGGGCGATGCTGCTCGAATGGGCACGGCCGGGACCCGAAAGCGTATCTGGGGGAGGCGGCGTTCGATGCCGGATTCCTGATCATGATTCAGGTGCAGAGCGAACCGACGCCGGAGCATGCCCGGGCGGTGGTCGAGCGGACCGCCGCGGGATTGGCCGTGGGCGCCGATCGGGCGCGTGCCTGGGCGTTCATGCGGTCGATGGAGGAGATCGTGTGGGCCGTCGAGGACGAGGTACCCGCGGACCTGCGGTTGCATCTCGCGGTCGCGACGGCGTTGGCCTGACCGTAGTGGCCGAAATCTACTGCGGCCGATACCGTTCGCGGGCCGCCCGCCGCCGCTGCGCGTCGCGCTGGACCACCATGCCGATGGAGGTGGGGACGAGCACGCATGTTCTCGTGCCCCACGATGCCAGGTTAATTCGGTTCCGCCGGGTGTGTCGGCGGTATTCGGCTGCGCGGCTGCGACTTTCGCGCCGCGGTCAGGTGTCGGCGGGCAGTCCGGCGAGGCCCGCCACCAGCGCCCGGGCGTCGGCGCGGGCGGTCGCGGCCCACGGTGCGCTCGGTTTGTGGATGCGCAGGGAGGCCACCCCGTGCATGGCGCACCAGATGCGCAGGGCGGTGGTGCGGCGGGCCTGCGGGTCGGTGTCGGGCACCTGGGGGTCGGTGTCGGGCAGCAGCCGGGCGAGGCGGTCGAGCAGATCCAGGCCGGGGCCCTCGCCCTCGGTGTCGAGCGGATCTGGCCGCTCGAACAGCAATTGGTATGCGCCCGGGTGGTTTTCGGCCCAGGTCAGGTAGGCGCCGAGCAGGGCGTCGAGTCGTTCGGCGGGGCTCGCGGCTTCCGGGTCGGCGGCGTCGAGGTCGGCGCGCAGCCGGCCGAACAGCTCGGCGATCACCGCGTAGTTCAGCGCGTCCTGGGAGGCGAAGTGCATGTAGACGGCGCTGGGTGCGACGCCGCAGGCGCGGGCGATGGCGCGCAGTGACGGCGCGGGCAGTGGCTGTGGTTCGAGCAGCAGGTCGATGGCCGCGGCGACGAGTTCGGCGTGCAACCGCTCGCCTTCGCCGCGGGTTCGGCGCTGTCGGGTACCCGGCACGAAGTCCTCCTTGACAGAGATGACTGAACAGCTGTTAAGTATACATAGATGAACACCTGTTCACCTAGGAGGAGAAATGACCGAGTGGTATCCGGCGACCGCGGTCGTCACCGGCGCGAGCAGCGGCATCGGCGCGGCCTTCGCCACCGCCCTGGCCGCCCGCGGCTGCGACCTGGTCCTGGTGGCCCGGCGCGAGCCGCGGCTGCGGGACCTGGCGAAGGAATTGGAAGCCGCGCACGGGGTTTCGGTGCGCGTACTCGCCGCGGACCTCGCGGATCCGGCCGGAGTGGCCCGGGTCGCCGAGGTCTGCGCCGATCCGCTGCATCCCGTCGGCATTTTGATCAACAACGCGGGTTTCGCCACCCACGGCGCGCTGGCCGATCATGCGGCCGGGAAGGTTCGCGAGGAGATCGCGGTGAATGTGGCCGCGCTGGCCGAGCTGACCCACGCCGCGCTGCCGGGCATGGTGACCCGCGATCGCGGGGTGATCGTCAATATCGCCTCGACCGCGGCCTTCCAGCCGATTCCGTTCATGGCCGTCTACGGCGCGACCAAGGCCTTCGTGCTCTCCTTCACCGAGGCACTGTGGGGCGAACTGGAGGGGTCGGGCGTCACCGCGCTGGCGGTCTGCCCGGGCGCGACCGACACCGAATTCTTCGATGTGGCAGGCGAAGCGGCGAGTGTCGGCAGCCGGCAGACGCCACGGCAGGTGGTGATCACCGCCCTGCGGGCCCTGGATCGCCGCAATCCGCCGCCGAGCATCGTATCCGGCATCGCCAATGCGGTCTCGTCGGGTCTGCCGCGAATCCTGCCGCGCCGCACCACCATCCGCGTGACCAGGCGTCTGGTGGGCTCGGAATGATGTTCGCACTGCGCCCGAGCGAACTGGGCGATATCGATGCCATGCGCCTGCACCTGCACAGCGAGCGCACGGTGGCGGCCTCGGCGGCGCGCACCTTCGAGATCCTCGCCGCGGGGGAGGGGCAGACCGAATGGGCGAACGGCTATCGCGCCACCACGTGGCACTCGAATGCCCGTGCCGCGGGCACGATCCGCGATATCCATCTGCGCTGGATCACCGTGCGGGAACGCTTCCTGGCCTGGGAACCGGCCGCGCGCTTCACCTTCGGTGCGGACGCCATGTCGATTCCCCTGGCCCGCCGCATGATCGAGGACATCTCGTTCACGCCGATCGATGCCGGGCACTGCACGCTGACCTGGCAGGTCCATCTGGATCCGGCCCCGGCGCTCGCTCCGGTCGAGGCGCGGTTCGTGCGGTCGATGCTGACTCCGATGTTCGAGTCCTTCGCGGCCGGTCTGGCCGAGTTCGCCGCCGCGCATCCCGGTTAGGGGTGGCGCGTCACGCGCAGTGCAGCGCCGCCAGCAGGGTGGTCACGATGGGGGAGGTGCGGCCCTCGCCGCGGGTCACGGCCGAGACCGGGATGCGCAGCGGGTGTCCGGTGAGCCGCAGGGTGGCGATGCCCTCGGTCTGGCTGTCGGCGTAGAGGATGGTCCAGGCGTCGGGCCGGTTGATGAGTTCCATGGTGGCGGTGTGGTCCGGCGGGATGGGCGGGCCGAAGACCGGCCCGGTGGGGAGGTCGGCGAAGGCGGCCCGCACCACATTGTGGAGCAGGACCTGTTCCGACTCGGGCGGGAGCAGCAGTGGATAGGCCCCCAATTCCGCGAGGGTGACATCGCCGCCGCGCATGACGAGCGGGTGCGCGGTGGACGTGGCGATGACGGGATCCTCGTCCCAGAGCTTCTCGACGGTCAGCCCCGGCTGGTCCACGCTGCCTCGGATGAGGGCAAGGTCACAGTCGCCGTCGGCCACCGCTTGGATGCGCTGCCGGAAGGGCTTGATGACGAATTCGATCTCCGCGCCCGGATGCGCCTCGCGCGCGCCCGCGATGGCGGACAGTGATCTAGTTGCAAAGCTCATATTAGCCGCCAAGCGAATGCGCGGCCCGGAGGCCCGCACAGCTGCGCGAATGGCTGATTCCAGGCTCAGCATTTGCTTCGCAAGGGGAAGTAGCCGAGTGGTCGCGTCGGTCGGGACGACCGAGCGCGTGGACCGTTCGAAGAGGTTCACGCCGAGGTCGCGTTCCAGCCGGGCGATCTGATGACTGATAGCCGACTGCGAGATGAAGCATCGGCTCGCGGCCCGGCTGAAGCTCAGCTCCTCACAGACCGCCACGAAGTAGGCCAGTTGGCGCAGCTCCACGGCATTCTCCAATTCATGATCAACGTAGATAAGAGTCATCTTGATTATGCGCCCTGACGGCTGGAACAACCGCGTTCCGAATCACGGTTAGTCATGACGGAAGGGAGCAGTCATGCAACACGTGGAGGCGGGTATCGAAACCGCCGATGTCGTCATCGTCGGATCGGGCTTCGGTGGTCTCGCCGCTGCGAAGCAGTTGAACAAGTCGGGTGTCCGGTACGTCCTGATCTCGGGTACGCCCGAGCATCTCTTCCAGCCACTCCTCTATCAGGTCGCGACGGGTGTGCTGGCCTCGGACGAGATCGCGCCTCCCATGGCCAATATCCTGCGCAACCACAAGAACGGCGAGGTGCGGCTGGGCAAGGTCACCGCCATCGACGCCCCCAATGCGGTACTCACCTATGAGACATCCGAAGGTACGCGCCGGATCCGGTACGGCAAGCTCATCGCCGCCACCGGCGCCAGCCAGTCGTACTTCGGCCGTGACGACTTCGCGGACAAGACGTTCTCGCTCAAGACCATCGACGACGCCCGCAACCTGCGCGCGCAGATCCAGCGCGTCTTCGAGCAGGCCAAGGATGCCGACCCGGAGACCCGCCGCCGGTTGCTGAGCTTCGTGGTGGTCGGTGCGGGCGCGACCGGCGTCGAGGTCGCGGGTCAGCTCAAGGAGCTCGCGAAGAGGTACTACCACCAGGAGGACACCGTCACCCTGGTGGAGGGCGCGGGCGTGGTGCTGCCGCCCTTCGGCGGCGGGCTGTCGGAATATGCCAAGGAGTCGCTGGAGCGCAGCGGCGTCGAGGTGCTGGTCGACACCTTCGTGACCGACATCGAGGACGGCAAGGTCACCGTCAAGAGCAAGGACGGCGTGGAGCGCCGGATCGCCGCCGAGACCGTGGTGTGGTCGGCGGGCGTGCAGGCCGGCGGCTTCGCCCAGGTGCTGGCCGAGGCCACCGGCTGCGAAACCGACCGCGCCGGACGCCTGCTCATCAACCCCGACTGCACCGTCGGCGGTCACGCCGACATCTTCGCCATCGGTGACATGACCTACCTCAACGGCTACCCCGGTCAGTCCCCGGTGGCCATGCAGGAGGGCCGCCACGTCGCCGACATCATCCGCGGCAAGAAGCCCGCGGCCACCCCGTTCAAGTACTGGGACAAAGGCTCGATGGCGGTGATCAGCCGCTTCAGCGCGGTCACCAAGCTGAACGACAAGGTCAAGTTCACCGGTCTCATCGCCTGGGTGGCCTGGCTCGCGGTGCACATCTACTACCTGGTCGGCTTCCGCAACCGCTTCGCCGCGGTGCTGTCCTGGCTGGTCGCCTTCATCGGCAGTGGCCGGCCCGGCTTCAACGAGGTCGAAAAGGCCTCGGCCGCAAAGACTCCGGAGAAGTCACCGGTAGCGGCCTGACCGCAGGAACGAAACGAGCCGCCCGGCGATAGCGCCGGGCGGCTCGTTCCCGTTGTGGGGCAAGGTTAACCTGCGACTATGGCTGTTCCTACAACTCGATTGCTGGTGCTGGCGGTGGTGCGCCTGCTCCAGCCCGTGCACGGCTACGACGTGCGCCGCGAATTGCTGTCCTGGCATGCCGACGACTGGGCCAATGTGAAGCCCGGCTCGGTGTACGGGGCGCTGAACACGCTGGAGCGGGACGGCCTCATCTCGGTGGAGGGTGTCGGGCAGGAGGGGGCGCGGCCGGAGCGGCGCACGTATCGGCTGACTCCGGAGGGGGAGAAGGAATTCGGCGAGATGCTGCGCGAGTCGCTGTTCGCGGCCGACCAGCTCAAGCATCCGTATTTCGCGACGGTGTCGCTGTTTCCGCACGCGCCGAAGGTGGATGTGATTGCGGCGCTGCGCAGCCGGATCCTGCAGTTCGAGTCGAATCTGGTCTATCTAGAGCGCGAGGAGGAGCGGATTCTGGCCGGGAGCGGGGATCCGAGGGAGGCGGAGCCGCATCATGTCGCCGATGCGATCAATCTTGCTGCGGCGCATGTGCGTGCGGATCTGGAGTGGTCGCGCCGGACCCTGCAGCGGATCGAGAGCGGGGAGTTGAACGCCTGGTCGGGGACCATGGGCGGGGCCCCGGTCCCGCCTCCGGTGAAGTAGTGTCGCCGCTCCCGGCGAAGTAATCAAGTTTTAATAGTCAAGCTTGACTATGTGGGTGGGTCGTTTCTACCGTTGAGGCGTGGAAACGACATCACCCGTCCGCGGCGCACCCACCGACCCGGTCATCCGGGTCCGTGGGCTGGCCCGGACCTTCAAGACCAGAACCGGTGACGTGCAAGCGGTCACGGGTATCGACTTCGACGTGCGCTACGGCGAGATCATCGGACTGCTCGGTCCCAACGGGGCGGGCAAGACCACCACCCTGCGGATGATCTCGACGCTGCTGGCGCCCACCGCGGGCGAGGCCACCGTGGTCGGCGCCGACCTGCGCGCCGAGCCGCGGACGGTGCGCTCCCGCATCGGCTATGTGCCGCAGGGCGGATCGACCAACGAGACCGAACTGGTCGAGGACGAATTAATCCTGCAGGCAAGGCTTTTCGGGCTGTCCAAGTCCGAGGCCAGGCGCAATGCCGCCGACCTGGCCAAGGCGCTCGAATTCGACGGGCTGGAACGCCGCCGGTGCGGGCAGCTCTCCGGCGGGCAGCGTCGGCGGGTGGACATCGCGCTCGGCCTCGTACACCGGCCCACGCTCATCTACCTCGACGAACCCACCACCGGGCTGGATCCGCAGAGCCGGGCCAACCTGTGGGACCACATCCGGCGGCTGCGCGACGAAGGCACCACCGTCGTACTCACCACCCACTATCTGGAGGAGGCGGACGCGCTCTGCGATCGCATCCTGGTGATGGACCACGGCACGATCGTCGCCGAAGGCACCCCCGACGAGTTGAAGCGGCGCATCTCGGGCGACGTGATCAGCCTCGAAATCGATTCCGGCAGCGCCGATCTTGCCTTGGATGTCGCCGCCGAGGCGCTCGAACTGCGCTCCCGGCTGCGTACCGACGGGCACGAGAACGGCCACGCCGGAAAGAGTCTCGTGCATCTCACCGTCGAACACGGTGACGCCGCGGTGGTTCCGCTGCTGCAGGCGCTCGGCGACAAGGGCATCACGCCCGGCTCGCTCACGGTCAAGCGTCCCAGCCTCGACGATGTGTTCCTCACGCTCACCGGGCGTTCGCTCCGGGAAGGAGACCGGTCATGACATTCCTGCGCGACACCGGACTGATCTACTGGTCCCAGGTCCGGGCCAATCTGCGCAATCCGGTCTGGGTGATCATCGGCCTGATGCAGCCGATCATCTACCTGGTCCTGTTCGGTCCCCTGGTGAAGGGCATCGCCCCGTCACTGGGCCCGGGCGCGGATCCGTGGAAGATCCTCACCCCGGCGCTGGTCATCCAGATCGGTTTGTTCGGAGCATTGTTCGTCGGCTTCGGCATCGTGGCCGAATGGCGCGCGGGCGTGATCGAACGGCAGCGGGTGACTCCCGCCTCGCGCGGCGCGCTGCTGCTGGGCCGGGTGCTCAAGGACATGACGGTGCTGCTGGTGCAGGCCCTGGTGCTGGTCGGGGTGGCCACGGCGGTCTTCGGGCTGCGGCCGAATCCGGGCGGTCTGGTGCTGTCGCTGCTGCTGATCGCCGTCATGGGTGCGGGGCTGGCGTCCGCGTCCTATGCGCTGGGCCTGTGGGCGCGCTCGGAGGACACCCTGGCCTCGCTGCTGAACTCGGTGTCGGTGCCGATCATGCTGCTGTCGGGCATCCTGCTGCCGATGACGGTGGGACCGAAGTGGCTGCAGGACATCGCGAAGGTGAATCCGTTCTCGCACACCGTGGACGCGGCGCGGGCGCTGTTCCGCGGTGACTTCGGGGCGCACGAGGTCTATGTCGGCACCGCCGTCACCATCGTGGTCTCACTGCTGCTGATCCTGGTCGCCTCCCGCAGCTTCGCCCGGGAGAACGCCTGACCCGGGCGGTTCTTCGCTGCCGGCGAAAAGTTGTTGACCTGAACAGAGGTTCAGGTTTCACGATGGCTGTATGCCTGAAAACACGAAAAGGGCCCTGATCACCGGGGCGTCGGCGGGCTTCGGCCGGGCGGTCGCGCTCGCGCTCGCCGAACGGGATTGGGAGCTGATCCTCGTCGCTCGCGGCGCGGATCGGCTCGACCGGGTGCGGGCCGCGACCGGCGCGCACGCCATCGCGGGAGATGTCGCCGACCCGGCGGTGCGTGAGCGCATCGCCGAGGCCGTCGGCTCCGGCCGGCTGGACATGGTGCTCAACAATGCCAGCGCACTGGGCCCGAGCCCGCTCCCGACCCTGGACCGCTACCCGCTGGACGAACTCGCCACCGTCCTCGACACCAATGTGATTGCACCCCTGGCGATTCTGCAGCTCACCCTGACCGCACTCCGGGCCTCCGACGGCGTGGTGGTGGACATCAGCTCCGACGCCGCCGTCGGCGGTTACGAGGGCTGGGGCGGCTACGGCGCCTCCAAGGCCGCACTGGACCAGCTCACCAACGTGCTCGCCGCCGAGAATCCCCAGCTGCGCATCTACAGCTTCGATCCCGGCGACATGCGCACCGAGATGCACCAGGCCGCCTTCCCTGGTGAGGACATCTCCGACCGTCCGGAACCGGAAACCGTTGTCCCCGCCCTGCTGCGCCTTCTCGAGTCGCGCCCACCGAGCGGCCGCTACCTCGCGTCCGAACTGTCGGTGGCGTCATGACCCTCGGTATGGAGGAGCTCGCGTTCACCCTGCCCGGCGAGCTGTCGGCGACCAGCCCGCCCGAGGCGCGCGGCCTGGCGCGTGACGAGGTCCGGATGCTCGTCTGCGACGCCGGGACGGTCACCCACGCGCGGTTCCGGGAGCTGCCGAGATTCCTGCGCGCCGGAGACCTTGTGGTGGTGAACAATTCGGCCATGCTCAGCGCCGCGGTGGATGCGTGCTACGGCGATGCGCCGGCGGTGCTGCACTTCTCGACCTGGCTCGACGACGGGCGCTGGGTGGTCGAACTGCGCGACCCCGCGGGCGTGCCGTGGCGCGGGCGAGCACTGAAACCCGGTGCGCGCATTACCCTTCCGGCCGGTCACATCGCCACCGTGCGCACCCGTTGGCCGCGCGGCAGCGACCGCCTGTGGGCCGCGGACGTCGAAGCCGCGTCCGATCATGACGCCGTCGGGAATCCAGCTGCCGTTGGGAACCGGGGCGCCGCGGCGGGCCACGGCGACGGGGTCGAGAGAGCGGGGGCGGATGTGCGGGCGCTGCTCGCACGGTATGGCCGCCCGATCTCCTACTCCTACCTCACGGGGCGGTGGTCGGCCGCCTACTATCGGACGGTCTTCGGGCTCGAGCCGGGCAGTGCCGAAATGCCCAGTGCAGGGCGGCCTTTCACCGAGGCGCTGGTGACCGAGCTGGTGGCGGGCGGAGTGGGATTCGCGCCGATCACGCTGCATACCGGGGTTTCGTCGCCGGAGTCCGGGGAGCCGCCGAGTCCGGAGCGGTTCGCGGTGCCGGAGATGACGGCGCGGCTGGTCAATGCCACGCATGCGGCGGGCGGCCGGGTGGTGGCGGTGGGGACCACGGTCACCCGGGCGCTCGAAACCGCCACCGCCGCAGACGGTCTGGTGCGTCCGATGGCCGGTTGGACCGAGCTGGTGCTCGACGGGGATCGTCCCGCGCGGGCGGTGGACGGGCTGATCACCGGCTGGCACGCGCCGGGCGCCTCGCATCTGCATCTGCTCGAATCCGTGGCGGGCGGGGCGGTGGTGTGGGAGGCGTACCGGGTGGCGCTCGACTCCGGGTATCTCTGGCACGAATTCGGTGATTCCGCCATGCTCTTCCGGAACTGACCCGCTGTCGTTCCGGAAGTGGACCCCCGCGGTGCAAGGCTCACCCGGGGAGCGTAGGCTGATTTCTTCCGCGTTGCCGACCGCTCGCGGACGCGGGTCCGGGCTCGCCGCAACGTCTTCCGGGCTCGCCGCGCGGCCTTCCGGAGGCGCCGGTACCCCGCCGGGATACGAGCATTTGTCCTGGTAGAGAACGTTGCGAGGCGGTCGGATGAACTCCCGGTGCGGTCTGCGTCGCGTTCACCGGAC
This sequence comes from Nocardia sp. NPDC059229, assembly GCF_042754165.1. Classification (NCBI taxonomy): domain Bacteria; kingdom Bacillati; phylum Actinomycetota; class Actinomycetes; order Mycobacteriales; family Nocardiaceae; genus Nocardia; species Nocardia sp. NPDC059229. Next base: position 54,314 of record NZ_JBHZAK010000004.1, on the reverse strand, counting down.
TGGCATCGGCAGGTAATCCGGCGGTCGCTCCAGCGCAGTCTGGGACTGGCTTGATCAAGCCTATGACCACCATGGCAGCGTCGAATTCCAGCCTGCTGGCAGCCACGTCGAAGCCCGCCCCGGAAGCACCCCGCACCACCGGACGGTCCCAGTACTCCCTGGTCGTCTCCTCCGATGCCGAACACCGCGAGGCCGCGCAGCGGCTGCGCTACCAGGTGTTCGCCAATGAGCCGGGCTTCACCATTCCCGACAACGGAACCGGCCTGGACGCCGACCGTTTCGACGACCACTGCGATCACCTGCTGGTGCGTGACGAGCTCACCGAGCAGTTCGTCGGCTGCTACCGCATGCTGCCCCCGGACAAGGTGACCGCCGCCGGCGGGTACTACACCGCCACCGAATTCGACTTGGCCGCACTGGATCCCGTGGGTCACCGGATCGTCGAGATGGGCCGCGCCTGCGTGGTGCCCGATCACCGCAACGGTTCGGTGCTGACGCTGATGTGGGCGGGCATCCTGCACTACATCCAGCTCACCGGATACGACTGGGTGATGGGCTGCGTCTCGGTGCCGATGCGGATGACGCCCGAGGACGAGCCCGGCGTGAACGTGCGCGGCGTGCGCGACATGCTGCTGCGCAAGCACGCGCTGGAGACGGAACGCCATGTGCGCCCGTACAACCCGGTGGTGGTGGACGGCCGCACCCTCGATGAGCTGGCAGCCCCCGCCCGCCCCAAGCTACCCCCGCTGCTGAGCGGCTACCTACGCCTGGGCGCGCAGATCTGTGGCGAGCCCGCCCACGACCCGGACTTCGCGGTCGCCGACTTCGTCGCCCTGCTCGGCCTCGAGACCATCAACACCCGCTACCTGGAGCGCCTGCAGGGCGCGGCCAACAGCCTGGATGCCCGGTGATGCCCCATGATGCCCGCACTGCTCTCCCCGGAGACCGGATCGCTCTCGTGCCCGCCGGCCGAGGCCTCCGCCCACGCCTGGATGCCCCACAGTCCCTGCGGCCCTTCGTGTGTCGACGCTCCCGCTGAGGCGGGCACGCTGCGGGTGGCCGCCCGGATCGCCGGCATCGCCGGGGTCCTGCTGAGCTTCCCCATCGCGCACTACGCCACCCCGCGCCGCCGCCGCGCCGGGCTGCAGCGCCGCTATGCGCGAGCCCTGCTGGCCTGCTGCGGGATTCGCGTCCGCATCGTCGACAACCGCGCCCCCGACGACCGTCGCGAGGGCGGTGTGCTGATGGTGGCCCGCCACATCGGCTGGACCGACATCGTGGCCCTCACCGCCGTCGAGCCCGTGTCCTTCGTGGCCCGCGCCGACATGGTCGAGTGGCCGATGCTCGGCGATGTCGCCAAGCGGGTGCGCGTCATCCCGATCGAGCGCGAACGCCTGCGGCAGCTGCCGTCGGTCATCGCGACCATGGCCGACCGCCTGCGCGCCGGTGAGCGCGTCACCTTCTTCCCCGAGGGCACCACCTGGTGTGGCCGCGCCCACGGCCGCCTGCGTCCCGCCCTGTTCCAGGCCGCCATCGACTCCGATACGCCGGTCCAGCCCATCCGCCTGCGCTACCTCGACCGCGCCGGCGACCTGTCCACCATCCCCGGCTTCGTCGGTATCGACTCGCTGGCCGACTCGATCCGCCGCGTCCTGCGCTCCAAGGGCGTCGTCGCCGAGATCGCCCTGCAGCCGCAGCTGCTCCCCGACACCGACCGTCACGAGCTGGCCCGCCGCTGCGAACAGACCCTGGAGGGCGACACCGTGGCCCGCGCCTTCACCGACGTCATCCACGGCTCCGAGCACCTCGAGGCCGTCGGCACGGGTGCGGATCGACGTGCGGAGGCACCGCGGGCGACCGCCGGGAAGTGACTCGCCCGCGAGTGGCCCGGGACTGATCAGGAATCGAGAAGCGCTGGTCAGTGGCGCGACCGTAGCGTTGCCGACATGACTTCCATCGAGAACATCACCCTCGACGTCGCGGACATCGATGCCGCGGCCACCTTCTACTCCACCGCGTTCGGACTGGACTCGCAGCTGCTGGGCTTCCGGGCCACCCAGGAGCCCAGCACCGGATTCCGCGGGTACACGCTCTCGCTGACGGTGGCCCAGCCGGCCGACGCCGACGCCTATCTGGATGCGGCGCTGGCGGCGGGTGCGACCTCGCTCAAGCCCGCGGCCAAGTCGATGTGGGGTTACGGCGGCGTGGTCCAGGCTCCGGACGGCGCGATCTGGAAGGTCGCGACCTCCTCGAAGAAGAACAGCGGTCCGGCGGCCAAGCGCTTCGACTCCATGGTGTTGCTGCTGGGTGTGGAGAACATCGGCGCGAGCAAGCGCTTCTATGTCGACCACGGGCTGCCGGTGGCCAAGAGCTTCGGGCCGATGTACGTGGAGTTCGACACCGGCTCGAGTCCGGTGAAGCTGGCCCTGTACAAGCGTCGCGGCCTGGCCAAGGACGCCGGGGTCTCCTCCGATGGCAGCGGGTCTCACCGCCTTGTGGTGGGCGGCGCTGCGACCTTCACCGATCCGGACGGATTCGCCTGGGAGACCACGTCCCAGCATGCCGCCCGCTGATTCGTCACCGTTCCACGGGCGGTTGCCCGCCTTACCGGAATGCCGTCGGTACCTTCGGCGAAGCGGAGCAAATTAGGGGCTTCGGGTGGGGACTCGGTGCATTAGGGACTTGTGCAGGCGTCCAGTTTCAAACGTGCCTGAAACGGCATAGTTCTCGCGGTCATGGGCGACTTGTCGGTAACACACCAACCCGTCTGTTCGACGGGAAGGCAACCGAACAACAACGTCTGGAAGCGAATTCGAAAATGTCGGCTAGGACATTCCCGGTCATGGTGATCGCCGCGGCCGCAGTCGCACTATGGGCGCCGCTGGCCGGCGCGGACCCGACCGCGACGACACAGCCCGCCCCGGGCGCCGGCCTCGGTGTGGACGTCGGCATCGGACCCGGCGGGGTGAACGTGGGCGTCGACGTCCAAGGCGGAGGCGGCGGCAATGCCGGTGCGTCCGTCCAGCCGAGCGCCGGCGCGAATGCCGGTGGTGGTGTGCAGGTCGGCGGTGGCGCGCAGACCGGCGGCAATGCCGGTGGTGGTGTGCAGGTCGGCGGCGGCGCGCAGACCGGCGGCAATGCCAACGGTGGCGTGCAGGTCGGTGGCGGTACTCAGGTCGGCGGGGATGCCAATGGCGGTGTGCAGGTCGGCGGCGGTACGCAGACCGGTGGCAATGCCAACGGTGGTGTGCAGGTCGGTGGCGGTACGCAGACCGGCGGCGATGCCAACGGTGGTGTGCAGATCGGCGGCGGCACCCAGGTTGGCGGTGACGCGAATGGCGGTGTGCAGGTCGGCGGTGGAGTCCAGACCGGCGGCAATGCCAACGGTGGTGTGCAGGTCGGTGGCGGTACGCAGGTCGGCGGGGATGCCAACGGTGGTGTGCAGGTCGGCGGTGGAGTCCAGACCGGCGGCAATGCCAACGGTGGTGTGCAGGTCGGTGGCGGTACGCAGATCGGTGGCAATGCCGGTGGTGGCGTGCAGGTCGGTGGCGGTACACAGGTTGGCGGGGATGCCAACGGTGGTGTGCAGATCGGTGGCGGTACGCAGATCGGTGGCAATGCCGGTGGCGGAGTACAGGCCGGCGGGAACACCGACATCGGCGGTAGCGCTCTGGGTGGCATCGATCTGGTGACGGCCGGAGCCGCGGCGGCCGGTGCGGACACGGTGTACGGCATGGCGATTCCGGTCGGTGCGACCACCGGCATCCCGGGCGGCACGGCCGTCACCGATCAGGTTCCGCCGGGCGGCTACGTGATTCCCAAGGGCGCGCCCGAAACCGGCGCTGGCGGCATGGCCGCCCAGGTGAGCGCGCAGTGAGCACCGCGAAGGGAAACGCCTTGGGCGCGTTGAGAATCCGTAGACCACTACGCGGTGCGCTCGTCGCCGTGGTGGCGATCATCCTGGCCCTGGTGACCGGTTGTTCGTCCTCCGGCGCGACCCATTCGGCCGCGAGCACGACCACCGCGGCCGCGTCCGCCTCCGGGGTGAAGACGGCGGCCGCGATCAGCCGGTCCACTCCGGTGTCGTTCGACATCGCCTCGATCAAGGCCTCTGGGTCGCTGATCGCGGTGGGGCTCAATGCCGATGGCTCGGTCCAGGTGCCTTCCGACTACCTGCAGGCCGGCTGGTACCAGCAGGGTCCCGCGCCGGGCGAGCAGGGCTCGGCGGTCATCCTCGGCCACGTCGACTCCTACAAGGGCACCGGCGTCTTCTTCTACCTGAAGAAGGTGAAGCCGGGCGACATGATCGACGTGAAGCGCGCAGACGGCAAGACCGCGCACTTCAAGGTCACCGACGTCCGCATGTACCTGAAATCCCAGTTCCCCGACCAGCTCGTCTTCGGTCCCCGCGGCGGCGCGACGCTGCAGGTGGTCACGTGTGGCGGCCAGTTCGACCAGGCTGCCAAGAGTTACGAGTCCAACGTGGTGGTCTTCTCGTCCCTCGATTCGGTGACCTAGCCGTGCCCGGGGCGCGCGGCGGTCCTGTGAGTCTGCTGTGGCCCTGATTGTCCGAATGTCGGCGTGTCGCGCTGTCGTGTCCGCTGAGACTCGGCGATGTTGTTGGCAGAGAACAGATTTCGGTGCATCCGGGTGCGGCGGATCGCGCCACACCGGATTTGCCGGTGGTGATACGGATTGGCTACGTTCCCGTGCGCACCATTCGGATCGATCGACAGCGGAGGTGGACATGCAGACCTTTGCGCAGAACCTCGGAACGATCGGCAACGACGCGTTGTCGATCGGGCAGGGAATGCTCGTGATGCTCACCGACATCATCGGTATGGGTGGCACCGGCTACGCCGGCGCCGGTCAGTACCCGTTCGGCTGATCGAGCAGTGGCCGAACCGTCCCGCAGGTCTTCGTCGGCTGCGGGGCGGTAAGGCCCACCGGGGTCAGTACTCGCCCTTGATGACGAAGTACGAGCCGCGAATGGTGCCGGCCAGCTTCGACTTCTGCCGCGCGAACTTGAATTGCGAGGCGAGCTCCGCGGGGACTTCCATCCCGTCGGCGAGCTTGAACCCGACCGCTCGTTTCTTGGCGTCGTCGACGGTGTACATCACGTTGATCGACAAGCCGTTCTGGTAGAACACGTAGGCGATTCGAATGTCCTCGACCTGGAAGGCCGTCGCCTCGAGGGGCTTCGAGGAGATGACGAGGGACCGCTCCTTCGCGAGGATCCGGTGCACCCACTCGATGGTCTGCTGGGCGTCCTCTGCGGGCTCCACCGTGAAGATATGGTCGTACTTGTTCTTGAAGTACCGGGCCTCGTTCGCCCGCAATCCGGCGAGCGCGGGTGCGACCGGCGACGACTCCAGTCCCTCGGTCGAGACGTTCACGAAGTCAACAACATACGGCATGGCGAATTCCTTCACACGAATGTCCGATCGGGTCGGACGGTGCTCTCGGACAGGCCGCGGTAATCCTAGCCGCGCCCGCCCGGCCGATCGGTAACCCGAAGGCGTCACGGGCGTTTCGCGGATGCTTCCCATTCGAAGCCGTCCGGGTCGACGAACGAGGAGATGGCGCCGCTGACCACGATTCCGTGCGGGCCCGAGCCGGTCGGCGGCACGCCGGCGTCCTTGGCGGCGGCCGCGAGGGGGTACATGGCGAGCTTGACGGGGGAGTCGGGGAGGGCGAATTCGATGTACTTGCTGCCGAAGCTCTTCGAGACGGTGAGGCCGCGGTCGAGGTAGAACTGCTTGCTGGCCTTCACGTTCTCGACCCCGAGCAGCAGGACGACGCTGTCGATGTCGCGGGTCGCGGGGCCGGTGTTCTTCTTCTGGGAGGTGGTGACCTTCCAGACGGTGCCGTCCGGGCCCTGGATGACGGCGCCGTAGCCCCAGAGGCTCTTCTTGGCCGGCTTCAGGATGGTGAATCCGTTCTGCAGCGCGCCGGCGATGAGATTGTCGGCGGTGCCGGGCTGGGTGACGACCAGGGACAGCATGAATCCGCGGAATCCTTCCGCCGGGGCGGTGGCGGGACGGAAGGTCAGCCGGGCGCCGAGGCCGAAGGCGGCTTCGTAGGCGGCCGCGGTGGCGGCGGGGTCGGCAGCCTCGAGGCTGACGTTGATTTCGGTGGTGGTGGCGGTGTTCGTCATGCCGATAACGCTAAATTTCGGCCGGGCCCGCGACATCCGTGCCGACCACGGATCCCGCCACGGATTCAGGGTCGGTGGATTCCGAGGTTGGTGAAACGCTCCAGCAGCACCGCCAGGTGCACGCCGATGGACTCGGTCCGCAGGCGGTGACTGCGCGCCAGCGTCACCAGGCCGTGCAGGGCGGCCCAGAACACCTCGGTGTCGGTGTCGGCGTCCGGATCGATGTCGCCGGGGGATGCGCTGATCGCCGACCGCATTTCGTCGAAGGCGCGGCGTAACTGCTCGGGCGTCTCGGCGCTGCCGAAGGCGAGATCGGTGGCCTGGACGAACATGGCGTCGTAGAGCGCCGGCTGGGACAACCCGAATTCGACATACGCGGTGGCCAGCGCGCCCAGGCGCTGCTCGAGGGTCTCGCGCCCCGCGCACGCGGCGTGCAGATTGTCGGCCAGCTCGGCGAAACCCTGCACGGCCACCGCCGCCACGATGGCCTCCATGCTCGTGAAATGGCTGTAGAGCACGGGCTGGCTGTACTCGATGCAATCGGCCAGCCGGCGCGTGGTCACCGCGGCCCAGCCATCGTCCTCGGCGAGTCTGCGTGTGGTGTCGATGATCAGCTGACGCCTGGCGGCCCGTTCCCGCTCCCGCCGTTGCTGGATCGTCATGGCGTCTTCTGAATCGTCATCGACTTATCGTATCGGCCGTAAAGTTATCTAGCTACTGACTCTGAATATGTTGGCGATATGAATTCTACCATCGCTAGAATCGCCCAGTGAGGAGAAGAAGCCGTTGTGGCTTCCCGATGTTGCCGAAAGCGCGTGCCCTGCAACGGACTTGGGATTCGGTCATCAATCCGCGCGCCGCACTGCAGGGCCTCGCGGTGCTGTCGTTGTTCGTCCGTGCCGTCGCGGGCTGAGACGAGCCATCCGTCCGGCGGAGAAACACGCATGCGGACAAGAGAACTCGGCACCCGGAGCTCGACGGTCTCCGCGCAGAGGCTCGGCGGTATGGGCGTGAGCGTCGCCTCCGGCGCGGCAGGCGACCGATCGAGGTCACCGCCCGGCCATCACCGGGCCTTGCTCGTGCTCGTGGACGGGCTGGTGGTCGGCACATCGATCACATCCGGTATCTGGCCGCCGCCGAAAACCGGTACCGAGGTCGTTGAAGTCGGCGGGGTGAGCGGACTGCTGTGGTGGCTGCCGCAGCCCGCGAGGGCCACCACCGCCAGCGCAATCGACGCCACTGTGATCAGGTGCTTGGGCACGTATCGACCTTTCGTGTGGGATCGGTCGCGGCCGCGCCGCACACCACCCCATTGCCCATGTACCGGTGCGTGTGCGGTCGACCGCGTTGAAAACGGGGCCGGTCCGCGAGTCGGTGTCGGCCGCACCGAATTCTGGTGCACCCGGCCCGGCGCTGCACCACCGGTGTCCGAGATCGGCACGTGTGGTCCGCAGTCTGGCACGATCGGAACCCCCGGGATGCGGGCGGCGGGAACGTGTTCGGTGTGGTTGATCCGGTGCGGGCTATGAGTCCGGATCGCGCGGCGCGGTGCTCCGGATCAGGTGTACGACGTCGTACGGGCACATCGGCTGCGTCGGGCGCAAGGATCGGTAGGTATACCGATCGACCGTGCCCTGCTCCAGGTTTCGCACCAATAGTGCGTCGCCGTCCTGTTCGTCCCCGACCGGGTCGGTGGCGAAGAATCGCTTGAAGTCCTTCGGCGATCGCGAATAGCAGGCGTTGAAGATCTCGTCGAGGCGCTGCTGCGGAACGATACCGGGACCCATGACCCGCAGGGAATGGATCACGCGAACGGCGACGTCGCGCCAGTCGACCAGCAGTTCTCGTGCGGCGTCGGTCATGATCCATTCGGCCAGATTGACCGGGCGGGCCGGACCGAGGTCGGCCGGCGTCAAGCTCGGAATCAGTTGGCGCGCGGGTCCGTTGGCAGCGACGACATCCAAATCGGGGAATCTGATGAAAAAGGCGGGCCCGGAGAACGATTCGAGATGAGCGAGATCCTCGCGGCCGATGGTCCGGGGCCAGGGTTCCGTGCGCAGCGTATCCAGGTCACCGAGCGCCAGCGACATGATCTTGCGCAACATCCAGTCCGGTGGATTCAGCGCGCGGCACCAGGCCGCCAGACCTTCGGTGCTCGGCTTGCGCAGACCGGCCTCCCACTTCCGCAGGGACGACAGCGTGGTCGACGCGGCCAGGGCCACCTCCTCCTGGGTCAATCCCAGCGCCTCACGTTGCCGGCGGAGATAGCCCCCGATCTCGGGTCGCTCGCAGACCCACGAGAGCCGGCCGGCGCCGCGGCGGACCTGGGTGGGTGGGATCGGGGGAAATGCCGACTGGCCAGGGCGGGGGAGCGAAGGTGCGGCGATCTGCACGGCCAGCCTCTCTATCGAACGTCCTGCGAAGCCTTGCGCGGCCGAGCGGTGTGAATCGGATTCGCTGAAGAACTTTTACCCGACGCCCCGAAACGGCGCACTGTCGGAAAGATCACAGCGTTTGCAACATGAATATTCGCTGATGCCAACGGTTTTCCGACACCTTTCATGCACCGTTTGTTCATTGAAATTTGGGTAATGGGGCGAAATCGTGAACAGAGCTCCAAGGCTCATATCTCGTGCTGCCTGGTTGTGCAGGCGGTGGGTGTGGGCGTTCGGACGGAAGGTGTGACAATTTGTGTCGCTCGGTCAATCGTTCAGCTCGCGTTCTGGTGTCTAGATCTGTGTGAAATCGATTTTCGTACAACGGATTTGGTGATATCCGACAGAAGGGTAGGGGTGACGACTCGGCGTGGCTGATCGGTGATAGCTGCCTTTTTCCTGGTTGGTGGGTGCTGCTGCGTCCTTCGGTGTGCCGAGTGGCTGATCCATCCCGCCGGTAGTGCTCGATTCCGCTGTTGTGCAGAGATTTATGCCTGATTTCGGGCATGTTGTCGCTGCTGTGTTGCGGGGCACCGGTGAGTTGTGGTGCGCGGTGCGGGGCTGAGTTGCGCGCTGTCCGAGTGCATTGCACAGTCTTGGTCGCCAGAAAGCCGTTTCATAACGGGTTTTGAATTTCCGGCCCCGGTGGCCATCCAGTTCGTCCTCCGCATGGGCGCTGGTGCGGCGACTTATCGCGGAGAAGGAATCCACAGTGGGGACAGCCTTGGACAGCAACGAACCCGATCGGGACAAATCGGACACGTCCGAACCGGCCATCGAGCCGAACGCCGATGCCGTCGATGCGGTGCCGACCGAATTCATCGAGGCCCCGGGGGAACTCGCCGAGGCCCCGGGGAAATGGCAGCTGATGGCTCGCCTGATCGCGTCGCGTCCTGTCCGCCGCCATCTGCCGAAGGTGGCTGCCGGCGCCGCGCTGGCGAGCCTCGTCGTCGGTGTGGTCGCCGCGGCCGAAACGCACGGGACCGATCCGGCGGCGACCAGTGCCGCGTCGACCGAAGCGGCGAAGGTACCGGATTCGCAGAGCTACGCCGATCTGACGGCCGCGCAGTCCGGGTCGACCACGCCCGAGATCGGTCTCGCCGACAGCTCACTGACCCCGAGCGACGTTCCGGTCCCCACCGACGGCTCCACGCCCGACGCCGCGGGCGACCCGATCGCCGCGACCGATCCGGGCACCGATCCCGCGTCCGCGACAACGGATCCCGCCCAGGAGACCACCACCCCGGATACGACCACCAGCGCCCCCGTCACGACCACGGATACGCCGGTCACGACCACGGATACGCCGGTCACGACCGCCGCGCCCAGCCTCTCCATCGACGCGAGCGCGACCCTCTCGTTCCAGGCGGATCAGTCTTCCGATCCGGGCCAAACCGTTTCGCAGTCGGTGACTCCCACATCGGACCCTGCCACCACCACAACGACGGTCACGGTGACCACCGACCCCTCGACGACGACCACTACCGTCCCGTCCACCACCACAATTCCGGTCACCACCACAGCTCCGGTCACCACGCCCCCGACGACGACGGTTCCGGTGGCCACCACGACCACGGCACCCACGACGACATCGCCGGTGACGACCACGGTTCCCGTGACGACCACGCCCGCGGTGACGCCCGCCCCGGTGACGACGACCGCCCCGCCGCCGACCTCACCCCACTGCATCGCAACGCCGCCGCGGAATCCGATGCAGCCGCTGGCATCCGCGACCCTCGCGCATCCGCCGACCGTGAAGCCGCAGCCCGCGCCGCCGGCCGCCCCGGCGCCGAAGCCGCCCGTGCCCGCGACATCGAAGCCCCCGGTGCCCGCGACATCGAAGCCACCGGTGCCCGCGACATCGAAGCCGGCCACGCCCCCGACATCCAAGGCGCCGGCACCCCCGCCCGCCCCTCGTCCGTGCGGCTAGGCGTACGGAACGAAACCTTGTTCGCACCAGTGAATTTCGCGGAACCATGACGAATTCGTACGTGCCCGGCACGGGCGGCCGGGCGCTGGGCGGGGCTCGGTTGCCCCTGTTCATCGCCGCGGTCGCGCTCACCGTGGCCGGGTGTGCCGCAGGGCCGGGCCGGGCGCCGGAACCCGCTCCTCCGGGCTCCGGCGGTCCGATCCCGAAAATCCGGCTCGACACGATGGACAACAAGCTCGACCAGCTCCGCGAGTGGGCTCGCCCACGGGCCGACAAGGACGGCATCCCGCTCCGCGCGCTGGAGGCGTACGGATATGCCACGGTCGTGCTGGCGAAGGCCCAGCCCGGCTGCCACCTCGGCTGGACCACGCTGGCGGGGATCGCCCGCGTGGAAAGCGATCACGCCCGTTTCGGCGGCGCCACCATCGCGGCCGACGGCCTGGTGCAGCCGCCGATTCGCGGCGTGGCCCTCAACGGCACGGGCGGCAACGCCGTCATCCTCGATCCCGCCTCGACCGCGCGGGCCGGACGTACCGTCTACGCCCGCGCAATGGGCCCGTTCCAATTCATCCCCGACTCCTGGAAGCACTGGGGCGTTCGCGCCGGTGCCGACTATCGCGCCCTCGCCGATGCGCTCGAGACCGCCAAACCCGTTGCCACCGGCGACCTGTCGGGCAACCCGGACAATATCGACGACGCCGCGCTGGCCGCAGGCCGCTACCTGTGCGCCGCCGGCGGCGATCTGGCCACCGCTCCGGGCTGGCGGCAGGCCATCCTCGCCTACAACCACTCCTCGGTCTATGTCAGCCAGGTGCGCACTGCCGCAACCGGTTACGACGCCTGATCGCCGTCTTTCGAATCCCTTCATTCGCAATAACGCCGTGACACAAGAATTCTGTGTCGCGTAATTAGGAGGAATCCATGTCCCGCAAGAGTATTCGGGTCGCCGCTGCCGCCGGTGCAGTGGCGCTGGTCTGTACCGGTGCCGGTATCGCCCATGCCGCCCCCGGCGGCAAGACCGGTCAGGGCAAGGACGCCGACCACGTGCTGCTGATCTCGATCGACGGAATGCACCAGGCGGACCTGGCGTGGTACGTCAAGCAGCACCCGAACTCCGCGCTGGCCTCGCTGGCGAACAATGGCGCCGAGTACACCAACGCGCAGACCACCAACCCGTCGGACTCCTTCCCGGGCATGGTCGCGCAGTTCACCGGCGCCACCGCGGGACAGTCGGGCGTCTACTACGACGACACCTTCAATCACGACCTGCTGCCCGCCGGCACCACCGACTGCGCGCACACCCCGAAGGGCGCCGAGGTCGCGATGACCGAGGCGATGGACAAGAACCAGAACTCGATCGACGCCGGCCAGGGCCTGGCGGGCCTGCCGGGCAGCATCCTGGGCATGACGGGCAATCCGGCTTCCCTGCTGAACCCGGCGGCCATGCCGGTCGACCCGGCCACCTGCAAGCCGGTCTACCCGAGCCAGTACCTCCAGGTGAACTCGGTCTTCGACGTCCTGCACGCCGCGGGCAAGCTGACCGCCTGGTCGGACAAGCACCCCGCCTACTCGATCCTCGAGGGCAAGGCCGGCAACGCCATCGACGACCTCTTCACGCCGGAGATCAACTCCAATTCCCCGATCGCGGGCCAGGACTGGACCAAGGACGACAAGTCCACCCAGCAGTACGACGGCTACAAGGTGCAGGCCGTCCTCAACGAGATCGACGGCTACGACCACGGCCACACCAAGCAGGTCGGTGAGCCGGCCGTCTTCGGCATGAACTTCCAGACCGTCTCCGTCGCGCAGAAGCTGCCGACCTCCGACGGCATGACCGGTGGCTACCAGGCCGACGGCGTGACCCCCGGCGCGCTGCTGTCTGGTGCGCTCGACTACGTCGACGGTCAGCTGGGCAAGCTGCTCGGCGAGCTGAAGACCAAGGGCGAGGACAAGAACACCACCGTCATCGTCTCCGCCAAGCACGGCCAGTCGCCCACGAAGCCGAGCGACCTGACCCGCATCGACGACGGCCCGATCATGACCGCCCTCAACGCCGCCTGGAAGGCCAAGCACCCCGAGGCCACCAAGGACCTGGTCGCCTTCAGCGTGAACGACGACGCCATGCTGCTGTGGCTGAACGACCGTTCGCAGGCCGCCGCCGATTTCGCCAAGCAGTGGCTGCTGGCCAATAACGGCACCGGCAATGACATCAGCGGAAACCCGAAGGCGTACACCAAGTCCGGCCTGACCGAGGTGCACGCCGGCGCCGACGCCGCCTCGTACCTGGGCGCCCCGGAGAACGACCCGCGCCACCCCGACCTGGTCGGCGTCGCACAGGTCGGCACCGTCTACACCGGTGGCAAGGGCAAGATCGCCGAGCACGGCGGCGCGAACCCGGCCGACCGCAATGTCCCGCTGATCGTCTCCGGCCCGGGCGCCAAGAAGACGGTCGTGACCGACGCTGTGCAGACCACCCAGATCGCCCCGACCATCCTGAAGCTGCTGGACGAGAACCCGCAGAAGCTGGACGCCGCCAAGGCCCACGGCGTGCGCGAACTGCCGAACCTGGGCTGATCCGATTCGGATCACGCGACTACGACGGCCCGCCGGTCCGACCCGGCGGGCCGTTCCGCGCCCGGCCGCAGGGGCGAACCATCGGACCGGGCGGGACGCGGGCGAACCCGGCCCGCTGCCGATTCGTGGCCTTCATGGCGGACTCGGACGAGGTGGCCGGCGTCGGGAGCGGAGGCTGAGCGTGCGGGCGCGGTGGTCGCGACGATGGGGGCGGGAGCTGCTGCGGGCATGGCGGGAATATCGTCTCGACGGTGGCGGCTATCCTTGGACGGTCATGAAGTCGGCTTTCCCGGGTCCGGTCGGTGCCCAGACGGTCTACCTCGATCACGCGGCCACGACACCCATGTTCCCGGTCGCCGTCGAGGCAATGTGCGCTGCGCTGGGGATGACGGGGAACGCGTCGTCGTTGCACGGGTCCGGGCGGGCCGCCCGGCGGGTGCTGGAGGAGGCGCGGGAGTCGATCGCGGCGGGGCTGGGGGCGCGGCCGTCGGAAGTGATCTTCACCTCGGGCGGGACCGAGAGCGACAATCTCGCCGTCAAGGGCATCTACTGGGCGCGGCGTGACGCCGATCCGCGGCGGAATCGGATCCTGGTGAGCGCGGTGGAGCATCACGCGGTGCTGGACACCGTGGAATGGCTCGAGCAGCACGAAGGCGCGCGCATCACGTGGCTGGAGTGCGATGCCCAGGGCATCGTCTCGCCGCGCACGCTGCGCGACGCGCTGGCCGAGTACGCCGCCGAGACGGCGCTGGTGAGCGTCATGTGGGCCAACAACGAGGTCGGCACAATCCAGCCGATTCAGGAATTGGCCGCGGTGGCACAGGAATTCGACGTGCCCATGCACAGCGACGCGGTGCAGGCCGCGGCGCAGCTGCCCATCGACTTCGCCGCCAGCGGGCTGGCCGCGGCCAGTTTCGCCGGGCACAAGGTCGGCGGGCCGCACGGCGCGGGCGTGCTGCTGCTGGGGCGGCAGGTGCCGGCGGTGCCGCTGCTGCACGGCGGCGGGCACGAGCGGGATCTGCGCTCGGGCACCTCGGACGTACCCGCGGCGGCCGGCCTGGCCGCCGCGATTCGCGAGACCGTGGCCGGCCTGGCCGTGCGCGCGGTCGACCTGGAGCGGCTGCGGGACCGGCTCATCGAGGGCGTGCGCGCCGTCGTGCCGGACGCGGTGCTCAACGGGGCGACCGGCGCGCAACGCATGCCGGGCAACGCCCACTTCACGTTCCCCGGCTGCGAGGGCGACTCGCTGCTCATGCTGCTGGACGCCGCCGGGATCGAATGCTCGACCGGATCCGCGTGCAATGCCGGTGTGGCCGGACCCTCCCATGTGCTGCTGGCCATGGGCGTGGAACCGGCGCTGGCGCGCGGATCCCTGCGATTCTCATTGGGACACAATTCGACCGACGCCGATATCGATGCCCTGCTGGCCGTGCTGCCGCAGGTGGTGGAACGGGCGAAGGCGGCCGGACTGGCCGGAGCGAAGGGAGGCTTCTAGATGCGAGTACTTGCCGCGATGAGTGGTGGCGTGGATTCCGCCGTGGCGGCCGCCCGCGCGGTGGACGCCGGACACGAGGTGGTCGGCGTGCACCTGGCGCTGTCGGCGAACCCGGGCACGCTGCGCACCGGATCGCGCGGTTGCTGCTCCAAGGAGGACGCCGGTGACGCCCGGCGGGCGGCCGACGTGCTCGGAATCCCGTTCTACGTCTGGGATTTCGCCGACCGGTTCAAGGAGGACGTGATCGACGACTTCGTCGCCGCGTACGCCGCCGGTGAGACCCCCAACCCGTGCCTGCGCTGCAACGAGAAGATCAAGTTCTCGGCGCTGGCCGACCGCGCGGTGGCACTGGGCTTCGACGCCGTCGTCACCGGGCACTACGCGCGGCTCGCGGACGGCGTGCTACGCCGGGCCGTGGACGAGGACAAGGACCAGTCCTACGTGCTGGCCGTCCTTACCGCCGAACAGCTTTCGCGCGCCATGTTCCCGGTCGGCGACACCCCGAAGCCGCAGATCCGCGCCGAGGCCGCCGAGCGCGGGCTGGCGGTGGCCGGCAAGCCCGACAGCCACGACATCTGCTTCATCCCCTCCGGCGACACCCAGGCCTTCCTGGGCGCGAAGATCGGCATCCGCCCCGGCGCGGTGCTCGACGCCGACGGCACCAAGCTCGCCGACCACGAGGGCGTGCACGGCTTCACCATCGGCCAGCGCAAGGGCCTGGGCCTGCCCGGCCCGGCCGCCGACGGCAAGCCGCGCTACGTGACCGGCATCGACCCGGACACCGGCACCGTGCACGTGGGCTCAGCCAAGGACCTCGAGGTGTGGACGGTGCGCGCCGACCGCGCCATCTGGACCTCGGGTGAAAGTCCTTCCGGCCCGGTGGAATGCGTGGCCCAGGTGCGTGCCCACGGCGGCATCGCCCCGGCCGTCGCCGAGGCCGTGGACGGCGGGCTGGTGGTGCGCCTGCGCGCACCGCTCACCGGTGTGGCCCGCGGCCAGGCCGTGGTCCTCTATCGCCCCGACCCGGCGGGGGACGAGGTGCTGGGCAGCGGCACCATCTCCGGCACCGAACGCGAACCTCATTCGTACGCAAGCGAACTGGTCTCGGATAGCGCCCGGTGAGCGACCGCCACACGCGCGGACGCGCGAAATCCTATGTAGCGGAGCAGATTCGATCGACCTCCCGGGTCGTTTGGCGCACCGGAATGCCGCAGCCGCTGCGCCTGCGCCCGCGCCGCGCGCCGGGGCGGGCCAGGCTCGGCCGGAACGCCGGGGGCAGCGCTGCGCCGGAGCAGATCGCCCGCACCGACACCGGCGAATTCCGGCCCGGCGAGCCGCAACCCGGCCCGGACGGGAAAACGGACGCGGCGAACGGCACCGGCCGCAATCGGGCACGGACCGGCGTGGTCGTCCGGGTCACCCCGTATGCCGAGCGCGGCCGCCCCACGACCGGGCCCGCCGACGCGGCCGAGCGGGCCGGCAAGACCTGGGACTGGTTCGTCAACGCGACCTGCTGGGACTGGTACACGAATTCGAGCAGCCGCACCGAACGCGGCAATGCCGACGAGTGACCTCGTGCGGCTCGGCAGCCCGCTTCGCCGCGCAGTGCACGACGGCTCGCACGCGATCCGGTTCGGTCCAGACGGGAGTTCGTCGACGCCTCTGAAACGGGGCGAGCGGATGCCGGGTGCCCTACCGACGTCGAGGTCACAAGTTCGGTTGGTACGCGGGGTTTTCGAAACGGACGGCCGAGTGATACGGGATGGCTGGGATGACTGACGACACGAACGCGGCGGTACTGCGCGGCGGCATCGCGACCGGCGTGGGCTCGTGGCCCGGGACCGATCCGCGGGAGGCGGCGGCGACCGTGGTGGGGGAGCTGGGACAGCTGCCGCATCTCGTCGAACTGCCCGCCCGCGGCGTGGGCGCGGACATGGTCGGACGGGTGTCGGGCCTGCTGGTGGACATGCAGTTCGACAGCACCACACGCGGATATCGGCTGGCGGCCCGGCCGGGCGCGGTCGCGCGCCGGGCCCACGATCTGCTGCGCACCGATCTGGATGCGCTCGAAGAAGCCTGGGAGACAGGCGGTTTCACGGGCTCCGGCCATCCGGTGAAAGTGCAGGTGGCCGGGCCGCTGTCGGTGGCCGCGGAGGTGGAGCTGCCGGGTGGGCATCGCGTGCTGACCGATTCCGGCGCGCTGCGCGATCTTTCGGAGTCGCTGGCCGAGGGCATTGCGAATCATGTGGCGGAGGTGGGCAAGCGGCTGGGCGCGCAGGTCGTGCTCCAGATCGACGAGCCGGACCTGACGGCCGTGCTGAACGGCACGCTGAAGGGCGTGAGCGTCCTGAACACCGTGCGCGCCATGCCCGAACCCGAGGCGCTGCACATCCTGGACATCGTCGTGGGCAGCCAGTCCGTGCCGGTGCTGGTGCACACCTGCGCCGACCGGCCCGCGCTGGGGTTCCTGCGCAAGACCGGGGCGGCCGCGGTCGGCTTCGACATGGCCGCCGTCGGCACCCCCGACCTCGACCGGATCGGCGAATTACTGGACAACGGAAAGCACCTGGTGCTCGGGCTGGTGCCCACCGCCGCGCCGGCCGCGCCCGTCACCTGGCGCGATATCGCGGAACCCGGTGTGCGCCTGATGGATCGGCTCGGTTTCCCGCGGCGCCTGCTGGCCGAGCAGATTCTCGTCTCCCCGGCCTGCGGCCTCGCCGGAGCCCCGCTGTCCTGGGCGCGCCGCGCGCTGAGCCTGGCCGCCGAGACCGCGCGCGCCTACGCCGAGGAGCCGGAGTCGCTCACCTTCGAGTGAGGCCGTGCGGCAGCGTGACGCTGTGCCGCAGGGTATTTCGGCGGGCGCGGCTCACATCCGGGTCAGGATGTCCAGCGCGATCGCCACCGACGCCTGGTTGCTCTCCTCGTCGGAGAGCTCCAGATCGCCCATCATGGACAGGCTCCAGCTGATGGCCAGCAGTGCCTGCCGGGCGTGAAAGGTGGCCAGCGGCTCCGTGCTCGGTGCGGTCATGAGGTCGGCCAGCACCCGGAACTGGTAGCGCAGGCTGGTGCCGAACCCGAGATCCCGGAACGCGGGCTGGTTCTCGTGCCAGAACCGGATCATGTCCTTGCCGAGGCTGTGCAGCAGCGCGCCGTAGCGAATCACGATCTCGCGGGCCCGATCCGGCCCCGGCGGCGTGGCCTCGGCCCACCGCACGATCTCGTCGACACCGCCGCGCAGATCCTCCGACAGGCTGGCGACAATGTCTTCCTTGGTCCGGAAGTGGTAGTAGAGCGCGGCTTTCGTGACACCCAGGCGCTCGGCGATCTCGCGCAGCGAGGTCTTCTCATAGCCGCGCTCGGAGAACAGCTCCATGGCGACCGATCGAATCCGCTCCCGCGTATCACTGCGACGCCCGTCCATCGAGTCCTTCCCTCGGTACCCCGCCCTTGTTTCCTTGACGACGGCCCCTTTTGCTTGACGACCGGCAAGGTGAAGCCTAGCGTCTCCATCACCGGCAGATACCTAGCCGGTCGGCAAGTTACTTTGCGCAGTGGGGAGCAGGACATGACCGAGACAGCAGCGACAGTGCCGGTCGACGGCGTCGCCGTGACCGCCATCGGGGTCGCCATCATCCGGGCGCGGGAATCCGAACGTGGCGATCGCCTCTACGACGACCCGCAGGCGAAGAACTTCGTGGCCGCGGCCCGCAAAGGTTTCACCCCCGAACGCTGGGCCCGCATGGAAGCCCTGGCCGACCAGTTCTACGACGGCCGCACCATCGGCGTACGCCTCGTCGACGAGCGCTTCCGCGAGGCGATCGAGGCCGGCTGCAGCCAGATCGTCCTCCTGGGCGCCGGTCTGGACACCCGCGCCTACCGCCTCGACCTCCCACCCGCCCTGCACATCTACGAGATCGACCTACCCGAACTCTTCGCCTTCAAGGAACCGGTCCTATCGGCCACCGCCGCCACCCCCACCTGCCACCGCCACGTGGTCATCGCCGACCTCCGCGAAAACTGGCGAAAACCCCTGCTCGACACCGGCTTCGACCCAACCGTCCCGACCTGCTGGGTCGACGAGGGCTCCCTCGGCTACCTCAACCAGGACTGGAACCGCCAGGTAGTCCAGACCCTCACCGAACTGTCCGCCCCCGCAAGCCGTTTCGGCGCAGCCCGCATCCCCATCGACCCCGAAGCCCCTCAGTACCGAGACCTCCGCCGCCTCGTCTCCGGCGACAACACCCCACAACCAACCCCACCCACCCCCGCCCCGGACTACGGCATCGAACAGTGGCTCGACAACATCGGCTGGACCACCGAATTCCGCACCTGGAACGACATGATCGCCCACCTACCCCGCCCCACCACCCCCGTCGACCCCCGCATCGGCACCATCGACGCCATCCGCCGCTGAGCCCCGCCCAGAAGCATCGGGAAGGCTCAGTAGCCCTGGTTCTTGGGGCGTTTGGAGCCGAAGTAGGGGCGGGCGCCGGGGTGGTCGAGTTGCCATTTGTCGGGCTTGCCGGAGGGGTAGGTGACGGGGATCTGGTCGCCGATGGAGGGCCAGTTGTCGACGTCCCAGGCGAAGCGGCCGTAGACCTCATGGGCGAACACGGTGGGGCCGGAGATGCTGCCGGAGATGGTGACGTACTGCTCGCCGAGGTCGTCGGGGCGGGGGCTGACGCCGGTGACGTGGAGGGTGCCGGATTCGAGGCCGGCGGGGGAGGCGTTCCAGGCGGCGGCGAGTGGGTCGCCGGGGAAGGCTCGTAGGCCGCCGCCGTTGCCGCGGCGGTAGTACACCAGGGCCGCGGCCAGTGCGCCGCCGATCAGCAGGACGAACATGAGCTGCAGGAGCATGAACTCCATGCTAGGCGGCGTGGAGTTCATGCCCGGCCGGGGCCGTGTGACGACCGGTGCGGCTAGTGGGCGGTGAGTTCGGAGATGCCGTTGTGGCGGCGCAGCTGCCAGACCGTGGTGCGCTTGGACTGGGAGCGGCCGTTGCCGCGGTCGATGAGGGTGCGGTTGGCGGTGGTGAAGACCAATTGCGCGCCCTGGGTATTGGTTTCGGGATTCTGGAACAGCTGGATGAGGCTGTCGGCCGTCTCGGGGGTGAGGGCGGCGTCGATATCGTCCACCGCCAGCACGCCGCCGGTGTCGAGGGCGTCGAGCATGGGCGGCAGCAGGCGCAGCATGGCCAGGGTGGCGCTGGACTCGTCGGTGATGTCGAAGGCGGTTTCGATGCCCTCGTGGGTGAGGCCCAGGCCGACGCCGCGGCGGGCCACCATGCGGGAGTACAGCGCGTCCCGGGCGGCATAGAGGTTGGCCAGTTCGCGCTGCAACAGGGTGACGGTGATGCCGTGCTCGAGGAACATCTCCTCGGCGTAGTTCGCCGAGACCGTGCAGGACTCGATTTCCTTTGTGGTGGAGGCGATATCGGCGTCCAGGTCACGCAGGTAGTCGGCGTACATGGGGTCGTCGGACGGCAGCAGCAGATCGGTGATGCCGAGGTCGGCGGCGCGCAGCAGGGTCAGCAGCCGCACCGCATGGTCGGTCGAGCGCGAGATGTGCGAGCCCACCCGATGCGCGACCTCCTGCGGATCCGGCTGCCCGCACTGCACTTCCAGCAGCGACTGGAACCAGCGGTAGGCCGGGACCAGCGGCTCGGCGTACAGCTGCCCGGACAGGCTGAGCAGCAAGGCATTCGGGCGCACCAGCGGCACCACGGCACCCAGCCCGTAGCGCGCGGCCTCGAACATTGGCCCGATGCGGATGTCGTCACCGGCGCGCTCGAACACCACGCGTTTGCGATTGTGCGGATGCGAGTGCAGCCATTCCGCGGCCACGTCGGCATTGTCGAGCCGGAACCCGTAGGTGTACGGGCACCCCTCGGCGACGAAGTTCGCCACGAATTCCGAAGGGCGATCGGAGAATCCGAGGTGCGGCGTCCGAACCGGACCGGAGTAGGGATCCCACCCGGTGACCGAATTCAGTACGGCGTCGCGCATGCGATCGAGCGCGTCGATGAGGCCCGTCTTGCCGGTGGCGGCCGTCCCGTAGACGGCGGTGACCGGTGTGGCGACCGGCCCGCTACCCCGGGTCAGCCGCAGTTCCTGCGGTTCGGCGAGGGACCGATGATTCGACACCTGAAAACTACGCAACACCCTGGACATCCTGCCGGTCGCGGGTCGGAAATGCGACTCACCTTATTCGGGCATTCCGCGAGGGCGGCACCCGGAGGGCAACTTTCGCGATATCCGGGTTCGAAACCGGGGCGACCGGCACGGACCGCGCCGCGGCCGAATGACGGTGTGCACGAACCGCAGCGGAGCAGTGCGCGAACCTCAGCGGAGCAGACCGTAGGCGCGGGCGGGAGCGAGACGGACAACGGCGCGGCGATCGGCGACCATGGCGCGGCGGTAGTCGTCCCAGTCGGGGTGCTCGCCGCTGAGGGCGCGGTAGTAGGCGATCAATTCGTCGACCGTGGCGTCGCCGGGATCGGCAGCGACCGGGGAGACCTCGGCCTCGCCTTCGATGACCGCGTACGACCAGAAGTCGTCGCTGCTCATGTGCAGCGCGGCCCACGGCTCCCGGACCAGATTGTGGTACTTGGCACGGTCGGCGGTGATGGAGATCCGGATGATGCCGTCCTCGCCGGCCCAGTGCAGCACGTTGGACAGCTGCGGACGGGTGTCACGGCGAATCGTGGTGAGCACCGACTTGCGGTGGGAGCGCGCGAAATCGACTGCCTTGGCGAGGTCCATACCGAGTGGAACCCGGCCGGTTGCGGGCGTGTTCCCGAGGCCGGAAAAACCTCGCATCAGGCGTGCGACGTGCGGGAATGTTGATCGAACCTGTCGGTGGGGCGGGATAGAGTGCCTGGTGTGAGCGAATCGGGCATGGAGATCACCGCGGCGAGCGGGGACGAGCGCGTCGAGTGGCAGCGGCTGGCGGAGGAGGTTCGCGACCACCAGTTCCGCTACTACGTGCGGGACGCGCCGATCATTTCCGACGGCGAGTTCGACGAGCTGTTCAACCGGCTGGTGGCGCTCGAGGAGGCCCATCCGGATCTCCGCACCCCGGATTCGCCCACCCAGCTGGTCGGCGGCGGCTTCACCACCGAGTTCCAGCCCGTGGATCACCTGGAGCGGATGTACTCGCTGGACAACGTCTTCAACGAGGACGAGATGCGGCAGTGGATCGCCAAGGTGGAGGCCGATGCCGGCACCGATCTGCACTACGTGTGCGAGGTGAAGATCGACGGCGTCGCCCTCAACCTCGTCTACGAGGACGGCAAGCTGGTGCGCGGCGCGACCCGCGGCGACGGCCGCACCGGTGAGGACGTCACCCTCAATGCCCGCACCATCGAGGACATTCCGCACGAGCTCATCCACAGCGACGAGTTCCCGGTGCCGAAGCTCCTGGAAGTGCGCGGCGAGGCGTTCATGACGCTGGCCGACTTCGAGTCGCTCAATGCCGCCATCGTCGCGGAAGGCAAAGCGCCGTACGCGAATCCGCGCAATACCGCCGCCGGGTCGCTGCGGCAGAAGGATCCCGCGGTGACGGCGCGGCGGCGGCTGCGCATGATCTGCCACGGCTTCGGCCGGCTGGAGGGCTTCGCGCCGGAATCGCAGTTCGAGGCCTACCGCGCGCTGGCCTCCTGGGGTCTGCCGGTGTCGGCGCACACGATCCGGGTGCAGGGCGCGGACGCGGTGGTCGACCGCATCAACTACTGGGGCGAGCACCGCCACGATATCGAGCACGAGATCGACGGCCAGGTCATCAAGGTCGACGAGTTCAGCCTGCAGCGCCGCCTGGGCTCCACCTCGCGCGCGCCGCGCTGGGCCATCGCCTACAAGTACCCGCCCGAGGAGGCCACCACCAAGCTGCTCGACATTCAGGTGAATGTCGGTCGCACCGGCCGGGTTACGCCGTTCGCGGTCATGCAGCCGGTCACCGTGGCGGGCTCCACGGTCGCCATGGCCACCCTGCACAATGCCTCCGAGGTACAGCGCAAGGGCGTGCTCATCGGCGACACCGTCACCATCCGCAAGGCCGGGGACGTGATTCCCGAGGTGCTGGGCCCGGTAGTGGACGCCCGCGACGGCAGCGAGCGGGAATTCGTGATGCCCACACACTGCCCCGAGTGCGGCACCGAGCTGGCCCCGGCCAAGGAGGGCGACGCCGATATCCGCTGCCCCAACCAGCAGTACTGTCCGGCGCAGCTGCGGGAGCGGGTATTCCATGTGGCCGGGCGCGGCGCGTTCGATATCGAGGCGCTGGGCTACGAGGCCGCCATCGACCTGTTGAAGTCGGGCGCCATCGCCGACGAGGGCGACCTGTTCTCCCTCGACGAGGACAGGCTGCTCACCACCACGCTGTTCACCAACAAGAGCGGCACCCTGTCGGCCAATGGCAAACGCCTGCTGGAGAACCTGGAGTCCGCCAAGGACCGCCCGCTGTGGCGCGTGCTGGTCGCTCTCTCCATCCGCCATGCCGGTCCCACCGCGGCCCGCGCCCTGGCCACCGCGTTCGGCAGCATGGACCGCATCCGGGAGGCCTCGGCGGAGGAACTGGGCGCCACCGACGGCGTCGGTCCCACCATTGCCGCCGCGGTCACCGAATGGTTCACCGTGCCCTGGCATCTCGAGATCGTCGACAAGTGGACCGCCGCCGGCGTCCGGATGGAGGACGAGCGCGACGAGTCCATCGAGCGCAACCTGGAGGGCCTGTCCATCGTGGTGACCGGCTCGCTGGAGGGCTTCACCCGCGACGGCGCGAAGGAGGCCATCCTCGTCCGCGGCGGCAAGGCGGCCGGATCCGTGTCCAAGAAGACCGCTTTCGTGGTGATCGGCGACGCACCCGGCTCGAAGGCCGCCAAGGCCGAGGAACTGGGTGTTCCCATCCTCGACGAGGCAGGTTTCGTGAAACTGCTCGAGGGCGGCCCGGAGGCGGTGTCGGAAGTTCCGGAACCGGAGTCCGAGAGCCCGGAGGCGGTGTCCTAGAGATCGATTCGCACCGCCGCGGCGCCTCGTGCAACCGCGTACG
This sequence comes from Nocardia sp. NPDC059229, assembly GCF_042754165.1. Taxonomy (NCBI): domain Bacteria; kingdom Bacillati; phylum Actinomycetota; class Actinomycetes; order Mycobacteriales; family Nocardiaceae; genus Nocardia; species Nocardia sp. NPDC059229. The sequence goes on along the minus strand of NZ_JBHZAK010000004.1, from coordinate 30,678 downwards.
CGCCCGGTGCGGGCGATCGGCAATGCGGTCGGGAGGAGCATGGAGATTCGGGCGGCCGAGTCCGGGGATCACCCGGCCATCGGCGACTTGATCGTCGAGGTGTATGCCGGTGAGGGGTGCGCGAATCCGCCGGGCCGCTACGCCGGGGAGCTTGCCGACACCGCCACCCGGGCGGGGCGATCGGTAAGGCAATCGCGTGCGGCGGGGCGGTATTGAGGATGGAGTTTGTGGTGATGAATGTGCGCACTGAGCGGTCCCGGGACGGCCGCGTGGAGATTCGGGTGGCCGAGCCCGGGGATTACCCGGCCATCGGTGAGCTGACCGTCGAGGTGTATGTCGGTGAGGGGCACGTGAATCCGCGCAGCCCCTATGTCGAGGAGCTCGCGGATACGGCCACCCGGGCGGCGGCGGCCGAGATTGTGGTGGCGGTCCGCGACGGCGAGCTCCTGGGCTCGCTGACCATGGCCCGGCCCGGTACGCCGTTCGCGGATATCGCCCGGCCGGGGGAGTTGGAGTTCCGGATGCTCGCGGTGTCCAAGGGTGCCCGCGGGCTGGGAATCGGGACCGCCCTCATGGGGCGGGTGATCGACACCGCCCGCGCCGAAGGGTTCGACGCAGTGGTGCTCACCACCATGCCGACCATGCAGGACGCCCGGCGCATGTACGACCGGCTCGGCTTCGCCCATGCCCCGGAACGAGATTGGCGCACCGACTCGGGCCTGCAGCTCACGGTGATGCGCCTGGAGATCGCTGCGGCACGCTGACCTGGCCCGGCATCGTCGATTGGGCAAAGGGCGGCGGCGGACTCATCGACCGGCCGCGGCGGACCGGCTCGACCGTCACGCGGTCGAACCGGCCAACCTCGCGGGCCCGCGACGGGTTCGCGGGCGATGCCCCGGGGATGCGGCGACGGAAGTGTCTGTCATCCCGGCATGTTCGGGCCGCGATCTCGGGCGGTGGATTTCGTCCGAGAACGCGCCGGGATTGCGGGCTGCACCCGCTCAGGTCAGGACGCCGTCGATGCAGAGCGACGCGGTGCGCCAGGTCGGGGCGGGGCGGGCGCTGTCGAAGTCCCACTGCGAGATCGGGTGTGCGGCCTTCCAGAGCATGACGTCGCCGGGAAGACGGACCACCTGATACACGTCGTCGGTGCCGGGGATGAGCTGATTGCCGACGCAGTAGTCGGTGTAGCTGGTGCCGGGTTGTCTTGCACCTGCGCTGAATTTGCCGACCGGGCTGGCGGTCGCGCCCGGGGTCGGAACCGTGCTCGGCCGATCGGTGGCAGCCCCGGCGAACCAGTACGGCGCGCCCGACTGGGCTCCGCAGCGGAAGCTGGTGCCGCCCGCGACCACGGTGCTGTCCTGCGGGTGAGTCGTTCCCGCCCAGAGACATCCGGCGCCGGCGCGCGACTTGCGCTCGCTCGGTTCGGCCTCGGCGGCCGCGGCGAGTGGAAGACCGGCGACCGCCAGTGCCGCGGCTGCGAGGGGCGCGGCGGCCACACGCCCGAGGCGGCGGGTGCCGCCCTGCGGGCCGGGCCTGCTCGCACAGGTGGGCGCGGCGCTCGCGCAGGTGGGAACGTTGCTCGCGCGGGCGGGAACGTTGCTCGCGTGGGTGGGAACGTTGCTCGGGCGGGTGGACGCGTTGCTCGGGCGGGTGGGCGCGTTGCTCGGGCGAGTGGGCGTGGACTTCACAGTGCTAGGTGTCGTGTTCGCGGTGGTGGGCATGGTGCTGGTGGTTGTCGGTGTGGGTGTTGCGGGGTTGGGCATGGGGGCTCCCGTGGCTCGGTGCGGGTCAGCAGTAGCTGGCTAGCGGGGGGCAGACGGTGTAGCCGGAGCCGTCGGCGTTCCACGACGGCGTCCAGACGGACGAGTTGACCGCCCCGGTGTCGAACGGCTGCGGCGAAGGGGCGGGGACTTTGCCCGGGGAGCGCGGATGCTGGTTCTGCAGAACGGGATTCATGTCCGAGTGGCGGTAGCCGAAGGGGTCGCTGGCGTGGACGCCGGTGGGGTCGTCGCCGTGGGTGATGATGCCCCGGCTGCCGCCGGATCGGGGTCCGGCCGAGTCGGAGGCGCCGGGCGAAATGGTGCCGCGGGACTGGGATTCGGCGCTGGCGGGCCCGGCTGCGAGCAGGGCTGCGGCCAGTCCGGCCACGGGGGTCAGAACGAGGGTTGCTCGTCGGAGGGTCGGGCGTGATCGATGGGCTTGCGGCATGGCGTCCTGCCTCTCTGCATGGCGTCATTGCTGATCTGCTTGCCGGTTCTGGTCACGTCGGTGACTTATCTACTAAGTAAGACCGTAGATTGTCTACGTAGATGAATAGTAGGTAAATGCTGTGAATCTACTAAGTTCGTACGTAGATGCGGCACGGTGAACAGCGGCCGGGCAGACGAGAACGCCCCCACCGGATCTCCGGCGGGGGCGTGAAACGCGGTGCGAGAAAGGTGGTGCGGCTCAGCCGAGCACGGTGGCGACGATGCCGGCCAGGTAGCCGAGCCGCGCGATCTCCGACGGCCGGAAATCCGGACCACCCGGGCGGCCCAGCAGCAGCACCTTGCCGCTGTTGCCGAGCGGCGCGGCAGCCAGCTTGGTGTCCATGTCCTTCCACAGCTGCGGCAGCCAGTCGGCCTCACCGTCGAGGACCGTCGGCTTCTCCAGCGGCATCCACGGCGCCGACGCCGCCTGGGTCGACGGGGCGCTCTGCGAGCCGACCACGCGGTACGCGCCCTGCGGGCCCATGTCGATCACGGTCGACCAGCCCACCCGCAGCACCCGTGGCACGCCGTCGACCAGCACCTGCAAACGATCGTCGCGCGCATTGGCGACCTGATCGATGAGCTCGAGTTCGCGGTGGGTGTCCAACATCCCGGAGTACGGGCGCAGCGAATCGACCTGCACATCGTGCAGGGATTCGGCCGCGGTGATGAGGGTGTCGGGCAATGCGCCCGAGGGCACCTCCACCACGATGTCGTCGATCGCGAAGCCGTCGCCGCGTTCGACGACATCCAGCGAGAGGATGTCCGCGCCGACGGAACCCAGCGCCAATGCCAGCGATCCGAGACTCCCTGGGCGATCCGGAAGTTGCACGCGAAGCAGATAAGACACGTGCCTTCCTTTCTTTACTGTGCGACCGAAACTTTCGGACGGGTACCCGAGTCCCGCAATACTTACACCCTCGAGAGCTGGTTATCGAATCGAACCATTCCCTGTGACGCGGGCCACTTACCCATCGGTTACACATTGATGGTGCCAGTTCTGGCGCACACCTGCGACCGCTGGCTCGAGGCGACCCACTAGGCTGTCGAATGGCCAATCACCAAGCTCGAACCATGCCGAAAGGGGTCCCGCGGTGCCCGCCATCTCCAGGGACGAGGTTGCTCACCTCGCCCGGCTGTCCCGGCTCGCTTTGACGGACGACGAACTCGATCTGTACGCCGGTCAGCTGGATTCCATCCTGACCCACGTCGCACAGATCTCGCAGGTCGCCGCCGCGGACGTGCCCGCCACCGCATCCCCGAATCCGGAGACCAATGTGACGCGCCCGGACGCGGAGCAGCCCTGCCTGACTCCGGAGCAGGCGCTCGCCATGGCGCCGGCCGTTGACGAGCAGCGGTTCATGGTTCCGCAGATTCTGGGAGAGGGCGAATGACAGACCTGACCAAGCTGTCCGCGGCCGAACTCGCGGGCAAGATCCACGCGCGCGAGGTCTCCTCGGTCGAGGTCACCGAGGCCCACATCCAGCGCATCGCCGAGGTCGACGGGGAAATCAACGCCTTCCTGCACGTGGCCGGTGAGCAGGCGCTGCTGACCGCCGCCGAGGTGGACCGTCAGGTCGCCGGCGGCAAGGTGGTCTCGGCGCTGGCCGGTGTTCCCTTGGCGCTCAAGGACGTTTTCACCACCACGGACATGCCGACCACCTGCGGGTCGAAGATCCTGGAGGGCTGGGTGTCGCCGTACGACGCGACGCTCACCACCAAGCTGCGCGAGGCGGGCATCCCGATCCTCGGCAAGACGAACATGGACGAGTTCGCCATGGGTTCGTCCACCGAGAACTCGGCGTACGGCCCGACCCGCAATCCCTGGGACACCGACCGGATTCCGGGCGGTTCGGGTGGTGGCTCCGCCGCGGCGCTCGCCTCGTATCAGGCGCCGCTGGCCATCGGCACCGACACCGGCGGTTCCATCCGCCAGCCCGCCGCGGTCACCGCGACCGTCGGCACCAAGCCGACCTACGGCACCGTGTCCCGCTTCGGCCTGGTCGCCTGCGCGTCCTCGCTGGACCAGGGTGGCCCGTGTGGCCGCACCGTGCTGGACACCGCGCTGCTGCACGAGGTGATCGCGGGCTACGACCCGAAGGACTCCACCTCCCGCAATGTGCCGGTGCCGCCGGTGGTCGCCGCCGCCCGCGCGGGCGCCAAGGGTGACCTGCAGGGCGTGAAAGTCGGTGTGGTGAAGGAACTTCACTCCGACAGCTATCAGCCGGGCGTCATCGCCTCCTTCGACGCCGCGGTCGCGCAGCTGAAGGAACTGGGCGCCGAGGTGATCGAGGTGTCCTGCCCGCACTTCGAATTCGCGCTGCCCGCCTACTACCTGATCCTGCCGTCGGAGGTGTCGTCGAACCTGGCGCGCTTCGACGCCATGCGGTACGGCCTGCGCGTCGGCGACGACGGCTCGCACTCGGCCGAGCAGGTCATGTCCATGACCCGTGAGGCGGGGCTGGGCCCGGAGGTCAAGCGCCGCATCATGATCGGCACCTACGCGCTGTCGGCCGGGTACTACGACGCCTACTACGGTCAGGCCAACAAGGTCCGCAACCTGATCGCGCAGGACTTCGACAAGGCCTACCGGACCGTCGATGTGCTGGTGTCGCCGACCAGCCCGTTCACCCCGTGGAAGCTGGGCGAGAAGGTCAACGACCCGCTGGCCATGTACCTCTCGGACCTGTGCACGCTGCCCACCAACCTGGCCGGGCACTGCGCCATGTCGGTGCCGTCCGGGCTGAGCGCGGACGACGGCATGCCGGTCGGTCTGCAGATCATGGCCCCGGCGCTGGCCGACGACCGGCTCTACCGGGTCGGCGCGGCCTACGAGGCGGCCCGCGGGCCCATCGCCTGAGCGCGAAGGCCATGAAGGCAGCCTGATCCAGGCCATGACGACAGCCTGATCCAGGCCATGGCGACAGCCTGATCGAGGCGGTCCCGCAAGCGAATTCGGCCCCCGCCGGTATCCACCGGCGGGGGCCGTCCCTGTCCACCGGCACGGACCCTGCGCTGTCCGTCCGGGTTGCCCGATTCCCACTGCCCGACTTGTCGGGTTCCGCCCGATCGGCGTCCGGCCGATCGGGCAATGCCTGCGGCCTGTCGGCCCAGACCGGTAGGCTGGCAGCGGTTCGGCGTGTGTGAAGGGTTTTCTTGGGGATGTTGCGACGCGGCGAAGTCTTCGCGGGCTACGTGATCGAGCGCGAAGTGGGCCGTGGCGGAATGGGTTCGGTCTACGCTGCCCGCCACCCTCGGCTCCCGCGGCTCATCGCGCTCAAACTGCTGCACCGGGAGATGTTCGGCGAGAACGAGACTCGCCTTCGGTTCGAACGCGAGGCCGACGTCATCGCCCAGCTCGACCATCCCAACATCATCACCGTCTACGACCGCGGCGATGACGACGAGCAGCTGTGGATCGCCATGCAGTACGTGGACGGGGTCGATTGCGCCTCCATCGATCCCTACGACCTCAGCCCCGACCGGGCGGTCGAGATCGTCGTGCAGACCGCGGCCGCACTGGATTACGCGCACGGGCGCGGGGTGCTGCACCGGGATGTGAAGCCCGCCAATATCCTGCTGTCCCGCTCCGGCGGCATCGGCGCCGGATTCGCCGAGCGGGCGCTGCTCAGCGACTTCGGCATCGCCCGGGTCCTCGACGACACCGCGCATCTGACCCGCACCGGCATGCTCAATGCCACCCTGGCCTACGCCTCGCCGGAACAGCTCACCTCGGCGCCCATGGGGCCGCGCTCGGACCAGTACTCCCTGGCGTGCACGCTGTTTCGGCTGCTCACCGGGCGCGGGCCGTTCGACGCCCCGAATATCGCGACCGTCATGCTCGGGCATCTGCAATCGCCGCCGCCCGATGTGAGCCTGCTGCGGCCCGAGCTGCCCGCCGAACTGGACGCGGTGCTGCGGAAGGCGCTGTCCAAGGATCCGCGCGACCGTTACGACACCTGTTTCGAATTCGCGCAGACCGCCTGGGAGACGGTGGCCGAACCGGTGACGCTGGTGCGGCGGCCGCGCGGGCCGGTCGCGGACCGGCTGCCGCGTCCGGACACCGTGCTCGGCTGCCTGTTCGGCGGCGCCGTCGGGGACGCGCTGGGCGCGCCGATCGAGACCATGCTGCTGCCGAACATCCAGCAGCGCTACGGGATCCAGGGCGTCACCGGGGCGGGCAGCGGCTATCGGGGCCGTATCTCCGACGAGACGCAGCTGGCGCTGTTCACCATGGAGGCGCTCGTCCGCAGCGCGCGGGCGCGCGAGCGCGGCACCGCCGCCGCGGTGGGCATGATCCAGGAGAACCTGCTGGTGTGGCTGCGCGGGCAGGGGCAGGCGGCGGTGCCGGAACAGCCGGTGCCGTTGCAGAGCGGGCTGACCGGATACCCGGAACTGATGACCTATCGGGGGCCGACACAGACGACCATCTCGGCCATGCTGCGGGTGGCGGCGCGGCAGCAGCCCGGAATTCCGCTGGGCACCCGCGATCATCCGATCAACGACTCCAAGGGCTGTGCGGCCACCGTGCGATCCGCGTCGTGCGGGTTCATGCCCTCGCTGGAGTACGCCTTCGAATTGGCCTGTGACGCGGCGGCACTCACCCACGGCAATCCGAGCGGCTGGCTGCCGGCGGGCGCGTTCGCGGCCATCGTGTACGGGCTCTGCCGGGGACTGGACGTGCGGGCGGCGGTCGAACAGGCCCGGGCCCAGCTGGTTCGCAACCGCGATCACGAGGAGACCACCCAGGCACTCGACGGGGCTGTGCGGCTGGCCGACACCGTGGCCTTCCGGGGCCGGCCCATGCCGCCGCCCGGACTGCTGGAACCGCTGGGCACCGGCGTCATCGGGTCCGAGGCGCTGGCGCTGGGGGTGTGCGCGGCGGTATGTGCCGAAAACGTGGGCGGCACACCGGAACAGATCTTCCGCAACGGCGTGCTGCTGTCGGTGAATCATTCCGGGGACAGCGACTCCACCGGGGCCGTCTGCGGCGCGCTGCTCGGGGCCCGGCTCGGGGTGCACGCCATCCCCGCGCCCTGGCGCGCCGGCCTCGACGCGGCGGCCGCCATCGAACGGCTGGCCGCCGACTTCACCCGTGAATTCCGCGGCGCCGCTCAGCAGTCCGGCATGACCGTGCCCTGGTCGGCGCCGTAGCGGTGACCGTGACCGGGCGGGGCGTCGAGCGCGCCCAGCAGGTCGGCGGTGGTCTGCAGGAAGCTGATCACCGGAAGCCAGTGCGGGACCGGCGCGTCCGGGCGGGTGGCGGTGAGATCCGGTGCGCGCCACAGCAGCGCCGGCGACCAGTGCACCACCGGATCGGAAGCATTGGCCAGCACCGTCGCGCGGCCGTGCTGCACCCGCCCGGCGGGCGGGCCCGCCCAGAGCGCGCCGCAGACGCGGCGGTCCTGGTCGGCGGCATCGGTGAAGACGGCGCTGCCGCCCAGCGCGCCCAGGCTCTGGCCGTAGATGTAGAGCTTCGGCGGATTCGGTAGCGCCGCGATCCGTTGCTCCACGGCCCGGAACAGGGCGCGGGCGGATTGCTCGGCGGCGCTGCGGCCGAAGACGAAGGTGACCCAGCTCGGGGCATCGGAGTACTGCAGACCGACCAGGGCGACATCGCCGCCGAAGCGGGCGTCGAGACCCTTGGCCGCATCGCTGTCGATCCAGCCCGAACCGGTCGGCACCGTCACCACCAGATTGCGGCGCTGCAGTCCGCCGGTGCGCTCCAGCTCCCGGATCGCCAGCGCCACTCGGGAATCCAGATCGGGCGCGGAGTTCAACCCGACATAGACCCGCACGGTCCGCGCCGGAGCCCCCGCCACGAACCGGCGGCCCTCCGCCCCCAGCGACGGCCAGCTCGCCATCGACACCGGACTACCCGACCGCGTCGGCGAATCCGGTTGCACCAACTCCGGATCCACATACGAATTGGCCGCCGCATAGGCCGCCCGCCGCCACTCCACGACCGTCGGCACGACCACCAGCTGCCCCGCCACCAGCAGCGCCACCCCCGCCGCGATACTGCGCACCCGCCCCAATCTCCGCACCGCCCAGCCCACTCCGCGTGCCAGGGCGACCACGGCGACGACGAGCGGCACGGTCCAGGCCAGCCACCGCACCCAGTACCCGGGTCCGATACCCGCGACTCCCATGGCGGCGCGCAAGGTGTTCTGCCAATGTTCGGCGTAGCCCATCGCGGCCCCGACCAGCACCATGCCCGCGATCACGGCCGGAACTCGGCCGCGCGTCAGATGCTCGATCCCGAACCGCGTCCACCGCAGTGCCATTCGGATGATCGCCGCCAGCCCCAATCCGATCAGCACCACGAGTGCGGTCAGGATGGCCTGCGCCGACGGTGTCCGCGGTAGCAGCCCCGGTGCCAGCGAGATCATGGTCCCGCCCGCCACCGCGGCACTGGTCCCCACTCGTGGGACATGGAATTTCAGCCGCCCGAGCCACATTCGAGTCCCATCCCGGACCACGGCAGCGGCGCCTCCCGCCCGAGGTCCGGTCGGCTCCCCGTCCGCCGTGGGGGCCACTATCGCACGTACGCCGCCGCTCGGGCCCTCCTGACCGCGGGTTGGGAGGTCGGCAGCAGGAATTGCCGCATCCACCGCATGAGTCGGGAGGAATCCGAGTTGATCTGCCGCAGTGGGTGGTTCGGCCCGGTGTCCCGTCGGGAGGGAGAGCTCGGCCTCGCGCGCGCCGGTGGTCTCTGGTGGGCGGGTCACAGTGCCACCGCCATGCCATCGAGTCCGTCGGGACCGCGCAATTGCGCGAGGGGAGTCCGGCGGCTGCTCGTGCGGCGCACGAGAATGGTTGTCGCCGTGGCCAGTCCGGCGGCGAGTCCGAGGCCCGCGAGGGCGAGGGTGGCGGGCGAGGGGGCGTCGCCGGAGTGCTCGAAGAAGGGCTCGTAGATGGGGTTGCCGTAGTCCTGGCGGATGGAGTTCAGGTCCACGGCGGTGGTGGCCACGCTGGCCATGACCTGACATTGGGCGCGCGAGACCGGGTTCTCGCGGGCGTCGCAGGCCGCGTGCATGCGTCGTTCCAGGGCGGCGTCCACGGTTTGCCGGGCCCACGGGCCCAGCGACTGGCCGTGTGCGGCCGCGTAGCGCAGCAGGTCATAGCCGAGATCATGGGATTTGCAGGCCAGATCGAATTCGGCGGGCAGCGGGACGGGGGAGGAGCAGTCACCGTTCGGGTTGATGAGCATGCCCGCCTCGACCACCGGGCGGTATCCGGCCGTGGTGACGAAATCCTCGGGGATGAGCGCGGGATCCGGCTGCTCGGCAACCGATTCCAGGATTCCGCTGCGGGCGGCGGCGTTCTCGGGCGTGTCCGGCCCGCTGATCACTGCCCCTGCGCCGGGGGCGAAAGCCACACCGGCCGAGCACATCACCGCCGCGGCTGCCGCGAGCGCACCATATCGGCGCTGCCGGGCCCGGCCGTCGTGGCCTGACACGCCAGGGCCGGGGGACATGGTGCTCATCGAGTCGTCAGGCGGCAGTACGTCAGCGGTCGTGGCGCGCGAGGCCTCTCGCATGCTGTCCGCTGCGCGGCCGGCAGCCGCTACGGGTGCGGTGGAACGGGGCGAGATCCGGCGGGAAGTCGGGAACGCTCTCATGGGTCTCGACGCTAGGAATCGGGCTCCGACCGGGGCCTCAGCCTGCGGGACGGTTCCGTGGTGGGCGAGGCGGGGGAGGCGTGCCGACGTCTCGTACCGGGGTAGGGGGTGGGAGATCACTCAGGGGTATGAGGTGGGGGCGGCGCGGAGTCTCTACCGTCGAGGGCATGGTCGGAAATATGTCTGGGCAGGCCCGTGTCGCACGGGCGCGGCAGGTGTTCGACGGGTTCACGGTCCTGCTCGCGATCGTCTTCATCGCGGTGGCCTGGCCGACGCTGCATCTGACGCACAAGGTTCCGGCGGCGGCCGCGCCGTTCATCGCGGGCTTCGCCGCGTTCCCGATTCTGCTGCTGCGGGTGAATCCGCCCCTGGGATGGGCGGTTTCGGCCGGTTCGGCGCTGATGATCGCGCTCGCGGTGCCGCATCAGCCGGGCAATTCGATCCCGTTCCAGGTGGTGCACATTCTGGTGCTGTTCGCCCTGGTGTTCGCCGTGGCCGTGCGCGCCCCCATCCGGATCGTGGCCGTGGTGTGGGTGGCGACCTCGCTGCTGTTCGCCACCGCCATGGCCCAGACCGGGGACAGCTTCGCCGAATCCGGGTTCGGCTGGCCGCTGGCCATCACCGGCCTGGTGGTGTTCGGCCTGCTCATCCGGTGGGTGGTGCTGTCGCGGCAGGCGCTGCTCAAGTCGGAGGAGGAGACCGAGCTGGAGCGGGCCCGCCGCGCCATCCTGGAGGAGAAGGCGCGCATCGCCCGCGACCTGCACGATGTGGTGGCGCACCACATGTCGATGGTGGTGGTGCAGGCGCAGACCGCGCCGTATCGGATCAGCGGGCTGTCGGCCGATGCCCGAGCCGAATTCGAGTCCATCGGCGCCGGCGCGCGGGCGGCGCTCAACGAGATCCGCGGCATGCTGGGCGTCCTGCGCAGTGACGGGCAGCTGCCCGAGCACGCACCGCAGCCCTCGGCCGCCGACGTCCCGGCTCTGCTCGAGGGCGCGCAGCGCGCCGGGGTGCCGCTCACCTGGACCGTCGACGGCAGCCTCGACGCCGTGCCCGATACCACGGGCCTGGCGCTCTACCGGATCGTGCAGGAGTCGCTGGCCAATGCGTCCCGGCACGCGCCCGGGGCGGCGGTGCGCGTGGACCTCGCCTGTGCGGGCGAGCTGACCCTGACCGTCGCCAATGATCGCCCGATCGCGGTGCGGCCGGGTGATCATTCGGGCACGTCCGGCAGCGGTATCGCCGGTATGCAGACTCGTGCGGCCGCGGTCGGCGGCGTGCTCACCGCCGGGCCCCGGCCGGACGGCGGGTTCGAGGTGCAGGCCCGGCTGCCGCTGGCGCCCGCGCTGAGTGCCGCGGGCAGCGCGGAGGCGCTCGGCTCCGGCCACTGAGTCCGGGTTCCGGTCACCGGGCCGGGTCCGGCCGGGCGCGCGCGATGGCGGGGGTGCGAAGTCGTCGTCGCGCGGGCCGTTCCGGTCGGGGCATGGCAAACTCGGTGTCGTGCGTGAGGTGGGACTGTGGCGATAACCGTGTTGATCGCCGACGATCAGGCGATGGTGCGGCAGGGGTTCGGGGCGTTGCTCGCGGCGCAGCCCGACATCAGCGTGGTCGGGGACGCGGCGGACGGGAAAATCGCTGTGGCCGAGGCGAAACGGCTGCGCCCCGATGTGGTGCTGATGGATGTGCGCATGCCGGAGATGAACGGGCTCGACGCCGCCCGCTCGATTCTCTCCGCCGGGTTCGAACCGCCGGTGCGGGTGCTCATGCTCACCACCTTCGATATCGACGACTACGTGTACGAGGCCCTGGGCATCGGGGCCAGCGGGTTCCTGCTCAAGGACGCGCCCGCCGAGGAACTGGTGCGCGCGGTGCGGGTGGTGGCCGCCGGTGACGCGCTGCTCGCGCCGACCGTGACGCGCCGGCTCATCGCCGATGTCACGCGTCGCCGGGCCCGGCGCGCGCCCGCGCCGCAGCTGTCGGTGCTCACCCCGCGGGAGCGCGAGGTGCTGGAGCTGGTGGCGCGCGGCATGTCCAATGCCGAGATCGCCGAAAGCCTTTTTGTCGCAGAACAAACGGTGAAGACGCACGTGTCGAAGATCTTCACCAAACTGAACCTGCGCGATCGGGCGCAGGCGGTGGTGCTGGCCTACGAATCCGGACTGGTGACCCCGGGCTGACCTGCCCGGACAGGGTTTCGACGGGTAGGCTCACGGACTTGTACGTCACCGGAAGGGGGTCGTAGCCAGTGCTGAATAGCGGTGACGTGTTCGCCGGGTTCACCATCGAACGACTGCTCGGACAGGGCGGGATGGGCTCGGTCTATCTCGCCCGGCATCCCCGCCTGGGCAAGTTGACGGCACTGAAGCTGCTGAACCGGGAACTGTACGCGGACAGGGAGATTCGCGCCCGGTTCGAACGCGAGGCGGATCTGGTCGCGCGGCTGGACCACCCCAATATCGTCGAGGTGTACGACCGCGGCACCGAGGACGAGATGCTGTGGATCTCCATGCAGTACGTGGACGGGGTGGACGCCGCCGGCATCAATGTCGCCACGCTGCCGCCCGAGCGGGCCGTACAGGTGATCGAAGGGGTGGCCAGCGCCCTCGACTACGCGCACGGCATGGGGGTGCTGCACCGGGATGTGAAGCCCGCCAACATCATTCTGGCCCGCGCCGTCGCCGGCCACGGCGAGCGCGTCTTCCTCACCGACTTCGGCATCGCCCGCCTGCGCGAGGACTCCACCCACCTCACCCAGGCCGGCATGTTCACCGCCACCCTCGCCTATGCCTCGCCCGAGCAGATGACCGGCGCCCACCTGGACCCCACCACCGACCAGTACTCCCTGGCCTGCGCCCTCTACTGGCTCCTGATCGGCGCCGGCCCCTACGACTCGCCCCACCCCGCCGAACTCATCCGCGGCCACCTCCAGCTCCTCCCGCCTCCCGTCTCCCTGCGCCGCCCCGGCCTCTCGCCCGCCATGGACGCCGTCCTCACCAAGGCCATGGCCAAACGCCCCGCCGACCGCTTCCCCACCTGCACCGATTTCGCCAAGGCCGCCCGCCGCGCCCTCTCCGGCCCGCCGGCCCAGCACCCCGTCCACCAGCAGCCCCTCCACCCCGCCTACCCCAATCTCCCCGCCCCCCAACCGAACTACGCCCCCCAGCCCTACCCGGGCCAGCCCTACCCGGCCCCACCCCAGCCCTACCCCGCCACGGCTCTGCCACCCCAGCCCGCGGCCTATCCCTCACCCCCGCAGCAACCGCCGGCGCCCAATTATCCCGCGCCGCAATCACAGTCCGCGCCCCCCGCCTCCCAGCAGCCCGTCAGCGCCCCCGGCTACCCGCCTCCGGCACAGTCGGCGGGTCCGCAGCCACAAGCCCCCGCGCCCGCTGCCGCCCCGACCTATGCCGCTCCGGCCTACCCCCCGCCTCCGTACCAGTCCTCCTACCCCGCGCCGGCACCGCAGCCCCCCGCGCCCGAGATTTCCCAGCAGCCGCCCGCGGACAACGACCGGGCAGGTTCGGGGCCGACCGTGCGCCCCTACCCCCCGACGCAGGGCCCTGCCACCGCCGGTTACTCCGCACCGCCGCAACCCCAGTCCGCGGGCGTGCCCGGCTATCCGGCGCCGCAAGGGCAGCCGATGCCTCCGGCCGTCGGCGCGCACGAGCCTGCGGCTCCGGCGGAGCCGACGGCTTCGGCCGGATCGACGGCGGGCACTGGCAGGGTCGCGGGTAGTGGACTGCCTGGTGCGCCGATCGAGGGATCACCTGCGCCGCAGGCGGTACCGGATGTCGAGCCAACAGATGCCGGGTGGGCGAATCGGTTGGCGGATGTGGATGCGCAGGATGCGTCGCAGCGGCCGACGGATGTGGTGCCGCAGCCGGTGGTTTCGGCGGGGCAGCCCGAGGAGTTCTCGACCGGGGGTGCCGCCGGGCTGGCGGTGTCGGATACCGACCGGCCGGAGCGAGCGGGATCCGCAGCGGCGGACGAGGATTCGTCGGGTTCGGCGGGAGGCGGCGTATCGGAGCCGTCGGTTGCCGGTGGAACGGGCGAATCGGATTCAGGGGAGCCGGGTTTCGGAGGGACCGCCGGGTCGCCCGGCTTCGAGGAGATCAGTGCCGAGCCGGTGACGGTGATGGCACAGCCGGTTGTCGCGGCGCTGGTGCCCGAGGCGGCGGCCACGGCTGAGACGACCGCCGTTGCGGGGGCCGGGGAGCCGGACGAGGCGGGTGCGGCGGCCGGGGTTGCGGAGATGCCGGCGAGTGAGCCGGTCCGCGGTGGGGAGGCTGCGGAGTCCGGCGGGCAGGGGTCCGGCGTCGCTGCCGGTACGGCGGATTCCGGTGGCGCCGAGGAGGAATCGGGTGGTGTGGTGCGGCATCCGGATTCGGGGGCGTTCGTGCCCGGTTCGACGGATGGCGTCAGCTGGGCGGACGGTGCACGCGAGGCGGGGAGCGTCGGCGGGGTAACGGCCGAGGGAGAGGCGTCGGATTTCGCTGTGTCCGAGCCAGTTTCGGGCGGAATGGCCGGAATGACGGGTTCTGGTCCGGCTACTGGGATGCCGGGGTATGGGGGTTATGGGAGTGGAGTGCCGGGTGGGCCCGGGTACGGTGGGCCGCCGTTCGGGGGTAATCCGGTGCAGCCCGGGCTGATTCCGACATCGCAACGAGCCGAGGCGTCGCAGCTCACTACGGTGGTGGTGCTGGGGCTGGCGGTAGTGGCGCTCGTGCTGCTGGTGGTTGTCGTGCTGCTGGTGGTGTCGGGCTAGGCGCCGGGGTACGGGTTGGCTCGGGGGCCGAGGACCATTTGGCCCTGGTCGACCAGGATTTGGCGGGCGCGGCGGCGGACCAGGCAGTTGTCCACGGTGCAGAACTTGTGGATCTGCATGGCTTGATGGGCCTGGGTCAGGGCCAGGTCGCCGGGGTCCATCGTGCAGTCGAACAGAATCATCATGGTGTCCACCGGGCAGCGCAGGGGCTGAACATTTCGCGGTCCGGCGCTGGTGCTCGGCATGCGGCGCATCCGCGCCGGGCCTCGCCAAGCCTATCGAGATTCATCAGGCCCCACACCGCATTCGGATCCCTTGTCACGCCTGGTCATATCGAGCGACCGCGGAGCGGTCGGGGAGGGATTGGGTGCGCCCGGCTCGGGGACGAGTGGGTCCAGAGACATCAGGGCTCCGGTTCTCACCGGGCGCGACTCCAGTCCAGCACCGTTTCGGCGAACCGACAATCGAAGCCCCGGCGCAGTGGGAAACTTTCCGAAAGCGCCAGGTCAGCATTCATATCGCGTGGGAGCATCATTCGCAGTGACCGAAAACCGCCTTCGTGGGGGAGGATTCGATGTCGGAGCATGGTTCGACTCTGCCGCGTCGTCAACTGGGGCGATACCTGCGGGAAGGCCGGATGCAGTGCAATATGACGATCGCCGAGGCGGCGGCGCTGATGGAGTGGAGCGAATCGAAGCTGCAGCGGCTGGAAACCGGTAATGCCGAGAAGATCCGAGTCCTCGATGTCCGGGAATTGTGCCGAATCTACGACTTCGACGACGAGTTCAGCTCCGCGCTCACCGGCCTCGCGCAACAGGCCAGCGTCAAGTCCTGGTGGCACGAATACGACGATCTGATTCCCGAGGGTTTCAATATGTATGTGGGCCTGGAGGCTTCGGCCCGCGCCCTCATCTCCTATCAGCCGGAGATCATCCCGGGACTGTTCCAGACCGCCGAGTACGCACAGGTTCTGATCAATGATTACTGGCCGGATGCTGTGCACGACGAACTGGACCGCCGTGTGCAGTTGAAGACGCGTCGTCAAAGCCTCTTGACGCGCAAGCGAAGTCCGGCCTCCTTCGATGTCGTGGTGCACGAAACCGCATTACGTCGCGTTGTCGGCGGCCCGCATGTGATGGCCGCGCAGCTGCGACGCGTCGCGGACATGTCGACACTGCCGACGATAGCTGTTCGTGTACTACCCTTCTCGGCGGGCGTACCGATCGGCCACACCGTCGGCCCGTTCGTGATCCTGGATTTCGGCCGGGACGCGGGCAACCGGCCTGTGGAACCCACGGTCGTCTACCTGGAGAACTTCCTCGGCGACCTCTACCTGGAGAAGCAGGCCGCGGTCGACCGATACCGCGAGGCCTACCAAGCGATCCAGCGCGCCGCGCTGGACGAGACGACCAGCAGAGACCTCCTGCGGAGGGCAGCGAAGGAGTATGCGACGTGAGCGTCGAACCCGGCGTCCGGTGGTTCAAGAGCGCCCGCAGTACCGGTGCGAAGGAATGCGTGGAAGTCGCCTTCCTCTCCGGTGGCGTCGGAGTCCGGGACAGTAAGAACCCCAGCGGTCCGGCGTTGATCTTCCCGCCGGCGGACTGGGATCGGTTCACCGCCGCCCTGGCCGCCGGGCGGTTCGACGACTGAACCTCGGCCCGGCGGAATCCGGTGGCGGCACCGGGAATCAGGCCGCGCGGGCGGTGGCGGCGCGGGCGGAGTTGAGGGTGATCGCGGCCGCGTTCCAGATGGCGTAGGCGCTCACCGAGTAGGGCACCCAGGTCGGGTGGTGGATGACGAGCAGCACGATGGTGGCGACCGCCAGCGCCACCGCGCGGATGACGATGCCGTTGCGGATCAGGCTGCGCAGCACCTGCGCGTCGACGGGGCTGGTGTTCTTGACGGCGTTCATGATTTCCGACCTTAAGGATTCGCGCGGGGTCCCAGAGGGGTCCGATCGCGCCAGGAATGGGACAGATTAGGCAGTGGGCCAGTCGTTTTCGGTCTCGCCGACCTTGTTGACGTAGTTGGTCAGGGTCTGCAGGGCGACCAGGGCGACGATTTCGAGCACCTGCTCCTGCGTCCACCCCGCGGCCAGTGCGGCGGCCGGATCGGCCTTGCCCCGGCTCTCGGTCAGTTCGCGGGCGAAGGCAACGGCCGCAGCCTCTTTCGGGTCCGCGGAGGTGCCGCCCTTGGCCGCCTCCACCTCGGCGTCGCTCAGCTTGGCGACCCGCTTGCCGGTAAAAGTGTGCGCGGCGACGCAGTAGCCGCAGTCATTGGCCGCGCCGACGGTGAGTGCGATGCGCTCGGAAGTCGGGGCCGGCAGCGTGCCCTTCTTCAGCGCGCCGGACAGCCCGAGGTAACCCTCCAGTACCACGGGCGCGTTGGCCATCACCTTGGTCATGTTCGGCACCCGGCCCATCCGCTTCTTGACCTCGTCCAGCAGGGGTGCGTTGTCGATCGGGGTGATCATTGCGTCCTCATCTTTCTAACGGAAGATTATGCTTTCACACGTTAGAACATAATGGAACGAAAGCGCAATACCCGTTAGAATGTGGACATGGTCGATCCCTTGGCACTCCGTTTGGCGAACACCATCCGCGCCACCAGCCGTGGCCTCACGGACGCCTTCGGCACCCCCGAATCCACCCGTGAATGGTTGGTCGCCAATGCCGCGAATGTCGGTGTGTATCTGGACCTCGAGGCGTATCTGCCCACCGAGGACGAGCGCGCCGCCCTGGTGGACCTGCGGCAGAATGTGCGCGCGCTGTTCGCGGAATACGTTGCGCCCCAGCCGCCCAGCTCCGCCGACGCGGCCGTGCTGCCGGCCTTCCCGGACGCACTGGCCGCCGTCAATCGCGCGGCCGCCCCCTCGCTCCGGCTGCTGGCGTGGGACGACACCGGTCCGCACACCGAGCACCGGCTGCTGACCTCGGACGACCTGGCCACCGTCATGGCCGGACTGGCCGACGCCACCATCGAGTTCTTCTCCGGCACCCAGGCCACCCAGATCCGCGTCTGCCCGGCCCCGCGCTGCGTGCGCTATTTCCTGAAATCGCATCCGCGCCAGGAGTGGTGCTCGGTCGCATGCGGCAACCGCGCCCGCGCCGCCCGGCACTACGCCCAGCACCGCGACTGAGTTCAGCGGCGCGACTGAGCCCTGCGCCGCGACCGAGCCCAGTGCCGCTACTGGGTCGAGTACCGCGGCTTAGTCCGGGGCCGTGGTCGACCAGCCTCCCACAACGCGAAACGGCCCTCGCACCACAGGTGCGAGGGCCGTATGCCGCAGTGTGTTTCGACTCGGAGCGAGTCGGCTCAGCCGAAGAAGGCGGCCGCCTCCCGGTACCGATCCTGCGGCACCAGCTTGAGCTGCTTGGTGGCCTCCGACAGCGGCACCAGCTCGACCTCGGTGCCGCGCAGCGCCACCATCTGCCCGAATTGCCCGGCGTGCACGGCTTCCGCGGCGTGCACGCCGAAACGCGTTGCCAGCACACGGTCGTACGCGGTCGGGGTGCCGCCGCGCTGCACATGCCCGAGCACCGTCACCCGGACCTCCTTGCCGATGCGCCGCTCGATCTCCGGCGCCAGCTGCTGGGCCACGCCGGTGAACCGCACATGCCCGAACTCGTCGATGCCGCCGTCGCGCAGGGTCATGGACGTGGGGTCGGGGTGCGCGCCCTCGGCCACCACGCAGATGAAGTGCGAATCCCCGCGCTGGAAGCGGCGTTTCACCATGGCGCAGACCTCGTCCACGTCGAACGGCACCTCGGGCACCAGCGTCAGGTGCGCGCCGGAGGCGATGCCGGAGTTGATGGCGATCCAGCCCGCGTGCCGCCCCATCACCTCGACCAGCATGACGCGCTGGTGGGATTCGGCGGTGGTGTGGATCCGATCGATGGCCTCGGTGGCGATCGAGACGGCGGTGTCGTGGCCGAAGGTGGTGTCGGTGCAGTCGATGTCGTTGTCGATGGTCTTGGGGACGCCCACCACCGGCACGCCCTCGTCGGCCAGCCAGGAGGCGGCGGTCAGCGTGCCCTCGCCGCCGATCGGGATGAGCGCGTCGATCCCGTTGTCGTCGAGGGTCTGCTTGATGCGGGGGAGTCCGGCGCGCAGCACGTCCGGATTGGTGCGCGCGGTGCCCAGAATGGTGCCGCCCTTGGTGAGCAGGCGATCGGTGCGGTCATTGTTGAGGATCTGGATCTTGCGGTCCTCGAGTAGGCCACGCCAGCCGTCCTGGAAGCCGACGATCGCATCCCCCCAGCGGCCGTTCGCGGTACGAACGACAGCACGGATCACGGCATTCAGGCCTGGGCAGTCTCCGCCTCCGGTCAAGACTCCGATGCGCATGATCCCCATCTTGCCCTGAGATCGGCGGCCTGTGATCCCCGCCCCCGTGAACCGCGGGTTACGGTTTCCGCTAGCCGGCGGTGCAGGTACCGCCCTTGAGTTCGTCGAGGTGCTTGCCGATCAGGGTGGCGATCTTGGTGAGGATCGCGGTGCCCTCGTCGAAGGAGCCGGAATTGGGCTGGGTGGCAACCGCGATGGCGATCTGGCCGCCGTCCACGGGGATCAGTCCGAATTGCCGGACCAGGTAGTTGCCGCTGGGATCGGGTCCCCAGCCGCCCTTGAAGATGGCGCCGTCCAGATTGCCCAGCCCCCAGCGCTGAGTGGAGCTGATCTTGCCCATCAGCGAGGTGACGTCGTCGGATTGCGCCAGGCAGGGGAGTTTGGCGGCGAATTTCAGCTGATTCGCCAGCGACCATTCGGCCTGGCCGAAGGCGGAGTAGTCGGCCCGGGCGCGGGTGGCGGGCACCGTGGTCTCGGTGTCGCCACCCTCGCGTAGCACGTCCTGGACGGTCTGGGCCGCGACCTCGGGGGTCCCCAGCGACTGCCAGAGGGTGTCGGCGGCGGAGTTGTCGGAGTATTCGATGGCATTGACCGCCGCCACCTGATTGCCCGCACTCCTGCGCAGCGCCGCCAGGGTCAGCGGGACCTTCATGGTCGACCAGCCGGGCCCGGAGCTCCAATCGCCGAGGGCCAGCACCCGATCGGTGCCCACCGGCATCACGGCCAGCCCGACCTTACCGGCCAGTGACGGCTTCAGGTCATTGGTGAAATCCCAGGCCAGCGAGCCCGGCAGCGCCATGACGGTGGTGGGGCTGGCGACGCTGGGCGCGGCCGCGGCCACGGTGGTCTTGTCCGGGACCAGCACCGGCTTGCTGCTGCACGCGGTCAGCGCCCCGACCAGCACGGCCAGCGCTCCGCATCCCCGCGCGAGCCGCCGTCCGCGCCAACGGGATCCGTACCCCGCATCGCGTGTGCTGTCCAGTGCGTCGCGCTGGTCAGCGTTCCGCGAATACGGTGCGTGCACCCCGTAACCTCCATCTGCCCCGGTGTCCGGTGCGTTCCCTGTTCCTAGCGGACGCACCTGGACCCGTCAATCGCAAGGATTGTTGTGGGTCGGGACACTGGTGGTCAAACCCGGTGGGTATGGACGTTTTTCACCGGCTCACGCCCGATTGGGGGTGCACGCTGGGCATTTTGAAACGAATACGCGCCGAATGTGTTAGTGCGAGCAGAGTCCGCCGTGCAGGTCGGGCAGATGGTCGCCGACCAGCAGCGCGAGCTTGTCCATCATGTCCGTGGCGTCGTCGAAACTGCCCGAGGTGGGCTCGGCCGCCAGCGCCACCGCCACCGGTCCGTTCAGCGTCGGGACCAGCCCGAACTGGCGGACGGTGTACTTGCCGGTGTCGTCGTCGGGACCCCAGCCGCCCTTGAATTCCGCGCCGATGAGCCGGCCCAGGCCCCAGCTCTGGCTCGGGGTGATCTCACTCATGAGCGAGACCACGGAATTGGCGCGCGGCAGGCAGGGCAGCCGGGAGGCGAAGTGCACCTGATCGGCCAGCGACCAGTCGGTGGCGCCGAAGGCGAGCAGATCGTCGGACTCCAGCGCGGCCAGCTTGGTGTGGCGCGCGGCGACGTCGGTGGTGGCGTCGCCGGCCTCGCGCAGCACCGCCTCGACCGCGTCGGCGGCCTCGCTGCCGGTGCCCAGCGAGTTCCAGAGCGTCTGTGCCGCATCGTTGTCGGAGAAGGTGATGGCGGCCTCGGCGGTGGAGCGCATGCCCACCGGATCGTGGCGCAGCGCGGCGAGCGCCAGCGGCACCTTGATGGTGGACCAGGCGATGCCGGTGCTCCACTCACCCAGCTGGACCATGTCGCCGCCGCCGACAGGCATCACCGCCACACCGACCCGGCCGTCCAGGGTGGCCTTCAGATCGTTGAAATCCGCTGCGAAGGCAACGGATTTCGGCAGCCCGAACAGCTCCGGCAAATCCGGTCCGATCATGCTCGGGACCGGTAGTGCGGAACTGTCGCCGACCGGCTTGATTTCATCGGACTGCGCCGAATGACGCTGTACAGCACCGAGATTCGTGCTACAAGCGGAAACGGCCAGGACAGCCGCCAGTGCCAGCCCGCGCACAAACCCCTTGCGACAGGCCGGAATTGGATCAGTAGACATACACCACCGCGTTCTCACCACCGACGCAGGTCACCAATTTGCCTGCGGCCGTGCAGTTCATCGTGTAAGACCGGCCGGTCACCGGGCTCACTGCCACCACACTAACTGCCGAAGCCTGCCGACCAGAAGCCGCGTCGGCATAGGCTCGGCGAACCTCCTCCGCGAAAGGGCAGGTCGTGACCGTATTTCCGATCGCGGAACTGGCGTAGCCGCCGAGCGCCGCATACACCGGTGGACACGACGTCGCTCCCGCCGGCAGTTGCACAGTGGTGGGAGCCGGGGTCGTCGCCGCCGGGCCCGCCTGCTGCGAGCGCGGGGCGGAGGTGCCCGGAACACCCTGTGCTGCCGTCGTTATGGGTGCTTCGTTGCCGGAGCGGTCCAGGACTTGCCAGCCCACCGCACCGGCAACGGCGGCCACCGCGACCACCAGCACGCCGATCGACAGCGGCACCGCGATCGACTTGCCCTTGCGCCGTTTTCCGGGCTCGCGGGGCGGCGGCTGGACGATGGGGTGATCCGCGGTCGGGTACAGCGAGGGATCGGGCGCCGGCGCGTACGGGAAATCCCGCTGCTGCGCTTGGGCATGGCCCCAGACCGCCTGCTGGTGGGCGTCGGCCGGCAGCGGCGTGTAGTGGAAATCGCTGACCCGCACCCGGGTCGGATCCGACGGCAGAATGACCGGCAGATCCCCTGTGGGCGAAGGTTCCTCGGCGGCCGGGAAGGATCCGGTGATGTAGGCCGGGATCGCCCCGGTGTTCAGGCCGAGCCCGGAACCGGGTTGCCGCACAGTGGGATCAGGTTGCCGCACAGCGGGATCGGAGTGCCGCACAGCGGGATCGGCATTGCGGCCCGCGGCGGGCGTCCCGCCCGGCATGACCGTGGTCGGCGGCCCGGCCGGCGCGCCGGTCGGCAGCACGGTCGTCGGTGGCGGGCCGACCGGCGGACCCGGCGGCACGGTCCGGCCCGGCCGGGGCTGCCCGGCGGGCGCGGGCACCGGCTGACCACCGGCCAGCGCCGCCCGCGCGGCCCGGGCGAATTCGCCTGCGGTGAAGAACCGGTCGTTCGGATCCTTGGCCAGCGCCTTGGCCACCACGGCATCCAGCGCGGGCGGAATCCCGCTGCGCAGCATGCTCGTCAGCGGTGGCGGTTCCGACAGATGCGCACGGATCAGCACGCTCATGTTGTGCGCCGGGAAGGGCTTGTCGCCGGTGAGGCACTCGTGCAGCACACAGCCCAGCGAGTAGATGTCGGCGCGCCCGGAGACCGGCCCGGCGTCGAAGCGCTCAGGGGCCATGTAGGCGTTGGAGCCCACGGCCGTGCCGGTCATGGTGATGGTGGAATCACCCTCGGTGCGCGCGATGCCGAAATCCGCGAGATATGCGAAATCTGCATCAGTCACAAGGATGTTCGCGGGTTTGACGTCCCGGTGCACCAGCCCCGAGTAGTGCGCGGCGTCCAGCGCCGCGGCGATCTGCTCGATGATCCCGATGACCCGCAGCGGCGGCAGCGCCCCGTACTGGTTCAGCAGCGAGCGCAGATCCCGCCCGCGCACCAGCCGCATATCGATGTAGAGCACACCGTCGATCTCGCCCCAGTCGTGGATGGGGATGATGTGCGGCTCCGCCAGCCGTGCGGCCGCCTGCGACTCCCGGCGGAAACGTTCCTGGTAGGAGGGGTCTTTCGCGAGTTCTTCCGGTAGCAGCTTGAGGGCGACGACCCGATCCTTGGAGGTGTCGTAGGCCTCGTAGACCTCTCCCATACCGCCCCTGCCCAGCAGCGAGCGCAACTCGTACGGCCCGAACCTGCTTCCGGCCCGCGATGGCGGTGCATCCACCCCGTCCAACCTCCAACTCTCGGGAGGGAAGCAGACGAGAACCCGCGACCCACCCCTCTAGGAGGTGGATTCTCCCGGTGCCACTACGCCGTGGTCAAACGCAAAGACGATGGCCGCTGCCCGATCGCGTAACCCGAGCTTCCCGAAGATATGTCCCACGTGGCTCTTCACCGTTACCTCCGAGATACCGAGTGTGCGCGCGATCTCAGCATTGAGGCGGCCGCGGCCGATGAGCTCGAGCACCTCGAGCTCGCGAACGGTCAGCTCGGACAGGCGATCGCCGCCGGGTGCCGGCGTGGGACGGGCCGAGCGATAGGTGGTCAGCACCCGCGGCGTGACCGTCGGGTCCAGCCAGGAGCCGCCGGTGGCGATTGTCCGTACCGCGCGGATCAGATCCTCGGCGGGGGAGTCCTTGAGGATGAACCCGGCCGCGCCCGCTCGCAGCGCGCCCGACAGCAACTGGTCGTCGTCGAAGGTGGTGAGCACCAGCACCGGCGGCGCGTCCACGACCGTTCGCAGCGTCCGGGTGGCCTCGATGCCGCCGATCCGCTTCATCCGCAGATCCATCAGCACCACGTCCGGGCGGTGCGCGGTGACGGCCGCGGGCACCTCGTCGCCGTCGGCGCACTCGCTCACCGTGAAACCGTCGCGGCGGCGCAGGATTCGGCGCAGCCCGCCGCGCACCAGCTCCTGATCGTCGACGACGAGCACGCCGATCGGCTCGTCGTCGGATCGGTCGATCACGTACCCTCCTGCGGGGTCTTCTGGGTCATGGACAGCAGTACGGAGCGCAGGTTCTGCTCCGCGGCGGCGATACAGGGCATCTGCCCGGTGGTCGGGATCCGGGCGGACACCTGCCAGCCGTCGTCGTGGGGTCCCGCGGTCAGGGTGCCGCCGAGGACGGCCAGGCGCTGGCGCATGCCCGAGATACCCATGCCGCGACCGGGCCGCAGCAGTGCCCCGGGGGGCAGGGTATTCGTGATGGTGACATCAATATGTCTGGCGCAGACCATCATTCGAACCTGAGCCTGTGCGCCGGGGGCGTGCTTGGCGATATTGGCGAGCGATTCCTGGCAGATCCGGTACAGCGCCAGCCCCAGGGCGGCCGAAACCTGCCCGCGATCGCCTTCCGAGCGGAAGTCGATCGCCATGCCCGCGCGGAGGAAGTCCGACACCAGATCCTCGATGTCATCGAGGCCGGGTTCGGGCGTCTGGGGCGCATGGTGCCCGTCCAACAGCCCGACCGTCCGGCGGATGTCGGCCATGGCCTGCCTGCCCAGTCGCTCGGCGTCGGCGAGCGCATCGATCGCCTCGTCCACGTCGCGGTCGGTCTGCAGCGCGTGCCGGGCGGCGGTCACGTGCAGCAGGGTGACGCTCAGTGAGTGCGCGATGACATCGTGCACCTCACGGGCGATGCGCCGGCGCTCCTCGCCGGCGGCCTGCAGGGCGCGGACCTCCTGGTAGTCGCGTTCCTGATACAGGTAGCGGCGCTGGTAGTTCAGCAGCTGCCCGGTGAACCAGCCGAAGAGGATGCCGAGCGTGAACCACGTCAGTCCGTCGATGTGCCCGACGTATCCGAAGAACATGATCTCCGCGATCATGCCCAGGCCGATGACCGTGCTCACGAACGTCCGGGTGATGGCCGCGACCTCGCCGGTCACGACGATGAGGATGAGCGGTGCGACATCCAGCGGCACCGGCTGCATCAGGAACAGGGCCACCCCGGCCATGGTCAGCGAGGCGAGCAGGACCGGGCGCGGCGGGAGGTTGAGCACCACGCACGGCGGCCCGGTCAGATAGATGATGAGCAGCGCGGCCAGGGCGAGGAAGCCCGGGAAATAGCCCGCCGCGACCCGCTGGGCGAAGGCGATCGTGCTGAACGTATAGAGCATCACGTCCACCAGCACGACCATCGAGACCGGATAGTCGAAACCCGTCTCCTCCACCCAGCGCCGGTATTCGCGGACCGGGTTGCGCACGAACCGCCGGGACCGGACACCGGCTTCGTGCAGCCACTCCCGTAACTCCTGCAACGCCTGCCCGACCGCCTCGGGGGTGGCGCTGGTCACGTTCATTCTGCAAGGCTATCCGTCGAAGCAGACCGCGTACATCGTCCGGCGGCAGGGGCGCGTCTCCTACCGGAGTAGGAGGTCAAGTCGCGTCCGCGGCACGAAGACAGGGGTATCGGAGCGATCGTAGTTTGGGGCAACGGCATACGCGCCCGCCCGCAAAGCCCGGGTGCACACAACGCTGGAACCCAATTCAACGGAAGGTTGGCGCCATGTCCTGGGCAGACTTACACGCTCGTACCGACATCCTGCACATTGTTCTCGATCGGGCAGCGCGCAGTGACTTCGAACTGAATCCCGCTGATCCCAAGCTGTTCGACAATATCCCGGAGCTGCAGCGCCTGTTCGGCGGTCCTGACGGGGTACTGCTCGCATTGCGCAATCGCTGGGAGAACCATTTGACCGTGAAGATGGAAAACGCGATGGAGAAGGGCGTTTTGGCGATCGAGGTGTACGCGGAGCTGTGCGCCGAACAGCCGGCCCTGCGCGCGATCCTCGACACCTACGACACCGATCGGCTGTATTTCGGCCGTCCGCGTGCGCGAGCGCTGGCCAGCTGATAGACACCGGCTGGTATTGATCTGCAGAGGGGAACGACCAATGCTGGAATTGACCGACGTCACCAAGGAATACCGGGTGGGCGAGCAGACCGTGCGCGCTCTGGACGGGATCAGCCTGCGGATCGATGCGGGGGAGTTCACCGCCATCGTCGGTCCCTCCGGTTCGGGCAAGAGCACCCTGCTGCACCTGCTCGGCGCGCTGGATTCCCCGGACACCGGGTCGATTCGATTCCAGGACAAGGAGATCGGCGATCTCGACGACGACCGACAGTCCGAATTCCGAAGGCACCGCGTCGGTTTCATCTTCCAGTTCTTCAATCTGCTGCCCACGCTGACCGCCTGGGAGAACGTCGCCATCCCGAAGCTGCTGGACGGCACCGGATTACGCAAGGCCAAGCCGCGCGCACTGGAGCTGCTCGACCTGGTCGGGCTCAGCGAGCGCGCCGAGCACCGGCCGGCCGAACTGTCCGGCGGCCAGATGCAGCGGGTCGCGGTGGCGCGGGCGCTCATCATGGATCCGCCGCTGATCCTGGCCGACGAACCGACCGGCAACCTGGACTCCAAGACCGGCGCCTCGATCCTGCAGCTGCTCGCCGACATCACCGAGGAGGGCAACTCGGTGGTCATGGTGACCCACGACATGGGTGCGGTGCGCTACTGCGACCGGGTGATCAACCTGCGCGACGGGCAGATCGGGTCCATCGACCGGGTCGAGCGCGGCGATGACGGCGAGGTGCGGACCGTCCCCGAGCCGGGCCGCAACGGTTCGGCGCCCGCCGCCGGCGGTGACGTCACCGCCGACGACGCCGGGGCGGTGCACGCATGATCCGCGCCGCGCTGGATCGGCTCCGCTTGTTCAATATCGGTGAGCTCTTCGCCCACCGCGGCCGCACCACCATGGCCATGGTGGTGATGGGAGTGTCCGCGGGACTGCTGGTTTCGGTGTTCAGCATCTCCGGCTCCATCACCGGCTCGGTGGACAAGCTCACCCACAGCCTGGGCGGCAAGGCGGTGCTGGAGGTCAGCGGCATCACCGATGCGGGCTTCGATCAGCAACTGCTGCAACAGATCCGGTCCGTGCCCGGGGTCGGCACGGCGGTGCCGATGGTGCGGCAGTCCATCGGGGCCGGCGACAAACGGGCCCTGCTGGTCGGTGCGGACCCCTCCGCCGCCCAGCTGGGCAGTGACCTCGGCGGGACGGTGACCGATCAGGCGAGCAAACTGCTCACGGTCGGCAACGGTGTCCTGGTCGGCTCGGCCATGGGCTATCAGGAGGGCGACAAGTTCCAGTTCGGCACCGTGACGGCCACCGTCGCGGGCGTCATCGACGACTCCACCGCCGCCAAGATCAACGGCGGCCACATCGCGATCGCGCTGCTGCCGGTGGCGCAGAAGATCACCGGCCGGGAAGGCCGGCTGGACTCGGTGCAGATCATCGCCGCCCCGAATACCGATGTGGGCCAATTGCGTTCCGACCTCACCAAGGCGATCGCCGGTCGGGCCGTGGTCGCCGATCCGGATCTGCGGACCGCGCAGGCCGGCGGCGCGGTGATGCTGGTGCGCTACTCGACGCTGGCCTCCTCGGCCTCGGCGCTCATCGTGTCCTCGTTCCTCATCTACAACGCCATGAGCATGGCCGTGGCGCAACGCCGCCCGACGCTGTCGCTGCTGCGGGCCATGGGCGGCAAGCGCGGTCCCGTGGTGCGCGATCTGCTCGCCGAGGCCGCGATCCTCGGCCTGTTCGGCGCCATCAGCGGATCCATCATCGGCATCTTCATGGGTCGCACCGCGATCCGGCAGCTGCCCGCCGCCATCGTGAACTCCGTCGAGTCGCGCACCGAGTACGAGGTGCCCGGTTACGCGGTGCCGGTGGCGATTCTGGCCTGCGTGCTGGCCAGCGTCGCCGCGGCGGCGATCGCCGCGCGGCAAGTGTACAAGGTCGCGCCGATCGAGGCGCTGGCACCCGTCGGCGTCGGCGCGGCCGACAACGTGAAACCGGTGATCCGCTGGGCCGCAGCGATTCTCGGTCTGATCATGGTATCGGGCGCGGTGGTCGTGGCCGAAGCGGATCTGGGCCGGCTCTCGATCGGGGCGATCTCGCTGTCCATTGCCGGTGCGGTCGTGCTGTGCTTCGCCGCCACCGAGCCCATCGTGCGCGCGGTCGCCGCGGTGGCCCGGCTCTTCGGCGCGCCCGGCGCGCTCGGCGCGACCACCATCGAACGCGCGCCGCGCCGGGTCTGGGCCACCGTCATGACCGTCATGATCGGCGTGACCGCCATCGTCGCCATCGGCAATGCCAGCCGCAATATGGTCAGCGCCGCGACCGACAGTTTCGAGGGCCTGGCCCGCACCGACGTGTTCGTCAGCCCGACCGCCATGGAGCAGTTCCCCACCGGCCCGCTGCTGCCGCCGGACCTGAAACAGAAACTGAGCGCCATCCCCGGCGTCGGCGGAGTCGGTTCGGCCCAAATGGCTTTCGCGACCCTGGGCCGAGGCCGCGTCATGCTGCAGGCCTTCGAGGGTGGCGTGGCCCGGACCTCGGTGCTGGACAGTGTGAGCCAGGCCGACCAGGCGCGCATGGCCGCCGGTGCGGGCGTCGTCATCTCCCGGGATGTGGCCCGCTCGCTCGGCGTGCACGAGGGGTCCGACCTGACCCTGCCCACCCCGACCGGTGAGCACCGGGTGCAGGTGCTGAAGGTGGTGCCCTACTTCTCCGCCATCGCGGGCGTGGTGGCGCTCGACCTGAACATCATGCGCGAGTGGTACCAGCGGCCGGGCGAGACCATCATCGGCATCGACTTCGCGCCCGGCGCGGACCATGCCGCGGTGATGGCGGCCGTGCGCGCCGCCGTTCCTGCCGATATCCACGTCAGCACCGGACGCGATGCGGTGACCGCGATTTCGTCCAGTGTCCGGCAGGGCACCTCGATCAGCGCGGCCATCCTCTGGATCGTGGTCGTGGTCTCGGCGGTCGCGCTGCTCAATACGCTGATGCTGTCGGTGCTGGACCGCCGCCGTGAACTCGGGGTGCTCCGGGCCATGGGCACCAGCCGCCGCTTCCTGCTGCGCACCGTGCTCACCGAGGCCGCCGGTATCGGAGTGACCGGCGCGGCACTCGGATTGGCGATCGGCTCGGCTGTGCACTACTTGGCCACCATCGCGCTCGGGCACGCCATCGCCATGGACATCCGATATCAGCCCAGCCCACTGCTGGTGGCCTACGCCGTCATCGCGCTCGGACTGTCCCTGCTCGGGGCCATCCCGCCCGCCCTGCGCGCGGCGCGGCTGCCCATCGTGGAGGCCATCGCCGTGGACTGATCGGCGAGTAAATAGGATGGAGCGCATGAGCGCAGCGACCGTGGACTTGATGGACTACTCCGATGTCATCGACCGGTACGAACCGGTGCTCGGCATGGAGGTACACGTCGAGCTGGGCACCGCGACCAAGATGTTCTGCGGCTGCCCGACCGAATTCGGCGCCGAGCCCAACACCCAGGTGTGCCCCGTGTGCCTGGGCCTGCCGGGCTCGCTGCCGGTGGTGAACGAGAAGGCCGTCGAGTCCGCGATCCGCATCGGGCTGGCGCTGAACTGCTCCATCACCCCGTGGGGCCGGTTCGCGCGGAAGAACTACTTCTACCCGGACCAGCCCAAGAACTACCAGATCAGCCAGTACGACGAGCCGATCGCCACCAACGGGCACCTGGATGTGGTGCTCGATGACGGGTCGACCTTCCGGGTCGAGATCGAGCGGGCCCACATGGAGGAGGACACCGGCAAGTCGCTGCACGTCGGTGGCGCGACCGGCCGCATCCACGGCGCCTCGCACTCGCTGCTGGACTACAACCGCGCCGGCGTGCCGCTCATCGAGATCGTCACCAAGCCCGTCGAGGGCGCGGGCGAACGCGCCCCCGAGGTGGCCCGCGCGTACGTGACCGCGCTGCGCGAGGTGCTCAAGTCCCTGGCCGTCTCCGACGTGAAGATGGAGCAGGGCTCGCTGCGCTGCGACGCCAACGTCTCCCTGATGCCCAAGGGCGCCAAGGAATTCGGCACCCGCACCGAGACCAAGAACGTGAACTCGCTCAAGAGCGTCGAGGTCGCGGTGCGCTTCGAGATGCGCCGCCAGGGCGCGGTGCTGGCCGCCGGCGGCTCGGTGCTGATGGAGACCCGCCACTTCCACGAGACCGACGGCACCACCTCGCCCGGCCGCATCAAGGAGACCGCCGAGGACTACCGCTACTTCCCGGAGCCGGACCTCGAGCCCATCGCGCCCGACGCCGCCTGGGTCGAGGAGCTGCGCGGCACCATCCCGGAGTACCCGTGGCTGCGCCGCGCCCGCATCCAGTCCGACTGGGGCCTGTCCGCCGAGGTGTTCCGCGATCTGGTCAATGCCGGTGCGCTGGACCTGATCATCGCGACCGTCGACGCGGGCTCTTCCGTGGACGCCGCCCGTTCCTGGTGGGTCGCCTACCTGACCGAGAAGGCCAAGGAGCGCGAGGTCGCGCTCGAGGACCTGCCCATCACCCCGAAGCAGGTCGCCGAGGTGGCCGGGCTGGTCGAGGCCAAGACCATCAACAACAAGGTCGCCAAGCAGGTCGTCGACTTCGTCCTCGCCGGTGAGGGCGAGCCGGGCCAGATCGTCGAGGCCAAGGGCCTGGGCATGGTCTCCGACGACTCCGCGCTGCAGGCCGAGGTCGAGAAGGCCCTCGCCGCCAGCCCGGACATCGCCGAGAAGATCCGCTCCGGCAAGGTGCAGGCGGCCGGCAAGGTCGTCGGTGACGTCATGAAGGCCACCCGCGGCCAGGCCGACGCCGCCCGCGTCCGCGAACTGGTCCTCGCGGCCTGCGGAGTCGAGGGCTGACACCTCCGAAACAGCCTGTGGCGCACGACCGATGCGGTGCGCCACAGTCCTGACTCCACCCATTCTCGAATCGGGGCGGGGGGGGCGAAGACCGCGCCCCGCACCCACCTGTGGTTGAAATGGTTTAACCACCACACCATGATCTAGTAAAACAAGGGGGGGGAGAGTGATTTTTTGAGGAATTGGCGCGGGATGT